>NZ_JANHDH010000001.1:1800000-2100000 GCF_026616195.1 Haloarchaeobius amylolyticus | reverse complement strand
TTCGACGGCGTCTCGCTGGAGGTCATCTACGAGGACGGCAAGCTCCAGCGGGCGGCGACCCGCGGCGACGGCTACGAGGGCGACGACGTGACGAAAAATGCGAGAACCATCGGCGCGCTCCCCCAGCGCCTGCGCGGGGATTACCCCGACTACCTCGCGGTCCGCGGCGAGGTGTTCATGCCGAAGGACGCGTTTCAAGAGTACAACAAGGAGCGCGTCGAGCGCGGCGACGACCCCTTCGCGAACCCCCGGAACGCGACGGCAGGAACCATCCGCCAGCAGGACCCGAGCGTGGTCGCGGAACGTCCCCTCTCCATCTTCTTCTTCGACGTGCTGGACTCCTCCGACGGGTGGGAGACCCACTCCGACGCCCTCGCCGCGTTCCCCGACCTCGGCCTGCCCCTGAACGACCGGGTCGAGACCGACTGCGACATCGAGGACGCCATCGCCTACCGGGACCGCATGCTCGAGGCACGCGACGACCTCGACTACGAGATCGACGGCGTCGTCATCAAGGTCGACGACGTGGCCAAACAGGAGGACCTGGGCGCGACCGCCCGCGCCTCGCGGTGGGCCTACGCCTACAAGTTCCCGGCCCGGACCGAGGTCACGACGCTGGCCAACATCGCGGTGCAGGTCGGCCGGACCGGGCGCATCACCCCGGTCGCGCTGCTCGAACCGGTCGACGTGGGCGGTGTGACGGTCTCGCGGGCCAGCCTGCACAACCCGAGCGAGATCGAGGCGATGAACCTGAACGTCGGCGACGAGATCCGGCTCGAACGCGCCGGCGACGTCATCCCCTACGTCGCGGAGGTCGTCGAGAAGCACAGCGAGGGCCTCTTCGAGTTACCGGAGACCTGCCCGGTCTGTGACAGCGCCATCGAGCGCGACGGCCCGATGGCGTTCTGTTCGGGCGGCCTCGGCTGTCCCGCGCAGTTGAAACGCTCCGTCGAGCACTACGGGAGCGACACCGGCCTCGACATCGAGGGGCTTGGCGAGGAGACCGTCGAGCAGTTCGCCGAGGCCGGCCTCGTCACCGACGGCATCGCGGACCTCTACCGCATCAGCGAGGCCGACCTCGTGGACCTCGAGGGCTGGGGCGAGCGCAGCGCCGAGAAGTTGCTCGCCGAGATAGAAGAGACGAAAGAACCCGAGCTACCGGACTTCCTCGCCGCGCTCGGCATCCAGAAGGTCGGCCCGGAGACGGCCCGCGCCCTCGCCGCCGAGTTCGAGACGTTCGCGGCCCTGCGCGAGGCCGCCGAGGCCGGCGACGAGGACCGCCTGCAGGGCATCGAGGACATCGGCCCCATCGTCGCCGAGACCATCGTCGACTTCTTCCAGAGCGAGGCGAACCAGCGTGTCCTCGACGATCTGGCGGACGCGGGCGTCGACCCGCAGCCCTACGCGGTCGCGGGCGCCGACGAGCTGGAGGGCCTGACGTTCGTGTTCACGGGATCGCTCTCGGAATCCCGAAGCGCGTACCAGGACCTCGTGGAGCGCCACGGCGGCAGCGCCACCTCCTCGGTGTCGGGCAACACGGACTACCTCGTCGTCGGCGAGAACCCCGGCCAGTCGAAGCGCGACGACGCCGACGCGAACGACGTGCCGACCATCGACGAGGCCGAGTTCCGCGAGGTGCTGGAAGACCACGGCGTGACCGAGTGGGTCGACGGGTGACGTCTCCGGGCTGACCAGAGAGCGCACTCCTCCGGGAATCCCAGTTTCTGGAATCCCTCGAAGGGCTCTTCAGTAGGCTCCAACCACGTACGACCGATGGAACACGAGTGGCGGGGACGACCGTTGCTGGTGTGGGTACTCATCGGCCTGGTCGGCACGCTCGGTGTGCGAGGGCTCGTCGGTGGCGGACAGTTCATCCTCGTCCCGTCCGGAGACGTGATTGGCGTGTCGACGACGGTGCTGGCTCCGACGCCGGTTCGTGACTTTCTGGTGCCGGGGCTGTTCCTGTTCGTCGGACTGGGACTGTTCCCACTGGTCTCGGCGTACGGCCTCTACAGGGGCCACCGATGGGCATGGAGTGGGACACTCGTCGTCGGAGTCGCGTTGGCTTGCTGGGCAGTCGTCGAAGGACTCGTACTCGGGTTCGGTGAGCGACTACAGTATCTCAATCTCGTCTACGGAATCGGACTGGTCGTGCTCGCTTTCTCGCCGGTCGTCCGCGCGCACTACGACACATAGTCCACCTCGTCCCGGCGCGCAACCGACCCCAAAAACCCAACTACCACCCAGCAGTACGCTCGATACGTGACAGCGTACGATACGGTCCTCTTCGACAACGACGGCGTCCTCGTGGACCCGCCGGCCCGGGAGACGCAGGCCGCGGCCATCCGGGAGGCGTTCGCCGCGGTGGGCGTCGACGACCCCGACCCCACCCACGTTGAGTACCTCTGCGGCGGCGTGTTCCCCGACGGCCTCTACGACATCGCGGCCACCTACGACCTCGACCCCGAGGAGCTGTGGACGGCCCGCGAGGAGTACGACGAGCGCTCGCAGTTCGAGAAGTTCCGTGCCGGGGAGCGAACCCGGTACGACGACGTGACCGCCATCACCGACCTCGACCAGCCCATGGGCGTCGTGAGCAGTAACCATCACAGCACCATCGAATTCATCCTCGACCACTTCGACCTCGCGTCGGTGTTCGACACCTACTACGGCCGCGAGATGACCATCGACAGCATAACGAAGAAGAAGCCGAACACGCACTACCTCGACCGGGCGATGGCCGACCTCGGCGGCGAGTCGGCCCTCTACGTCGGCGACAGCGACACCGACGTGCTCGCGGCCCACCGCGCCGGGATGGACTCGGTGTTCGTCCGGCGCGAGCACAGCCGCGACACCGACCTCACCGAGGCGGCGACCTACGAGGTGACGGACCTGCACGGGGTCGTCGACATCGTCAGCAGCTGAGGCGGCACCCGTCACACACCGGCAGCGCCCGGATTCGACCGGCTCCAGTGGAAGTCGGGGGGTTCGCCCCCCGTGCTCAGAGGTCGCTGTCCCGGAACCGGACGTAGGCGAGCCCGAGCGGGACGGTCGCCCAGAGGGCGACGACGAGGGCTGCGACGGCCGGCTGCTGGTACCACGGCGGGCTCGCCGGGACGGTGGTGCCGACGAAGCCGAAGCCGAACCCCAGTTTCGCGTCGAGCGCGACGCTCACGTTCCGGACCGCGGCCAGCGGCCCGAAGGCGACGAACGCGTTCGCCCAGTCCGGGGTCGTGGCGGGGAACGAGAAGCCGTTGGCCACGTAGAGTATCACGACCGGGATGAACCGCCAGACGCGCAGGAAGAACAGCAAGAAGACGCCGAAGGCGGCCGTGACGGTCAGGGCGCGCCCGCTGAAGGCGGCCGAGAAGGCCGTCGCGAGGCCGACGAATATCACCGCCAGCACGGTCAGGACCGACAGCGCAAGCAGCGCGAACGGCAGGTCGAAGGGCGCGAGGAACACCGCGGCGACGAGGTGCGAGGCGACGAAGGGCGTCAGCGTGAGCGCCAGCACGACCGCGAGCCGCCCCGCGAACGTCCCGAAGAGGAAGTCCGCCCGGGAGAACGGCAGCCCGAGCAGGACCTTGAGTTCGCCGTCGGACCGCTTCGTCACGATGGCGCCCTGCGCGAACGCCAGCCCGAGCAGGGGCGTGAGGTAGACGAAGCCGGCGAGCAGGATGCCGACGAGCTGTGAGCCCGTCGCGGCCTGTGTCGCGTTGTCGCCGTAGGCGTAGCCGATGGCGACACCGAGGAGCGCGAACAGGATGGCGCCGGCGTAGAGGCTGCGCGAGCGCCGGCTGTCGTGGAAGTCCTTGCGCGCGACCAGGCGCCACCTCATGGCTCGGCCCCCGGCGCGGTGGCGGGCCGGGCCGCCTCGCCGTCGCCCTGCGTGTAGGCGACGAACAGGTCCTCCAGCGAGGCCTGGCTCGTCTCGATGTTCTCGACGGTCGCGCCGGCGTTGTAGCAGGCCTGGACGACCATCCCCTTCGCCCGGTTCTCACAGCCCACCGTGATGGTGTGGCCCGACGCCTCGACCGAGGAGACGCCGTCGAGCGCCCGGACGCTCCCCGGCAGGCCGTCGGGCGCCGAGTCGAGGGTGACGGTCAACTCGCCGGTCGTGCCGGCGGCCTCGCGCAGGCCCTCGATGGTGTCGATGGCGACGAGGCGGCCCTCGCTCAGGATGCCGACGCGGTCACAGACCGCCTCGACCTGCTCGAGGATGTGACTCGAGAAGAAGACGGTCGCTCCGCGGTCGGCCTCTTCGAGGACTATCTCGCGCATCTCGCGGGCGCCGGCCGGGTCCAGCCCGGTCGAGGGCTCGTCGAGGATGAGGAGGTCGGGCTCGCCCGCCAGCGCCATGGCGAGCATCAGGCGCTGGCGCATCCCCTTCGAGTAGCCCGTGGCGGGCCGGTCGGCGGCGTCGGGGATGCCGACGCGCTCCAGCAGTGCCATGGGCTCCTCGTAGCCCTGTTTCGCCTCGATGGCGAACGCGACGTGTTCGCGGCCCGTCATCTCCCCGAGCGGGCCGTAGCCGTCGGGGAGGACGCCGGTGCGTTCGCGCACCGCGACCGTCTCCTCGGCGGCGTCCATGCCGAGGACGCGCGCCTCGCCGGTGGTCGGGTACGTGTAGTTCAACAGGATGTCGATGGTGGTCGACTTCCCCGCCCCGTTCGGACCGAGGAAGCCGAACACCTCGCCCGACTCGACCGTGAGGTCGAGGTCACGGAGGGCAGTGACGGAGCCGAAGCGTTTCGTGATGCCCCGGCACTCGATGGCGGTCATGCGCGAGTCATCTCTCGCCGGTTGTATAGGTCTTCTTCCGGGAACGATGGTTCCTGGCGCGGGAACCGGCCTCAGAGGTCAGCGCGCTCGAACCGGCGGTAGCCGACCCCGAGCGAGGCGACGACCCAGAACCCGAGGAACAGGAAGCCGACGGCGGGGTCGAGGAACCACGCGTCGGCCGGCAGCGACACCGCCGCGGACTCGGGCAGGACGGCCTCCCGGGCCGCGTTGTACGCCCCGCTGGGGGCGACCCACGTCACGAGGAAGTACCACGCCGGGTAGTTGGCCGGGTTCACCGGGAGCGAGAACCCGTTGACCAGGAACAGCACCCCGGTCGGCACCACGTCCCACATGATCTCGAAGACGAAGAAGATACCAATCGCGAGCGTCGTCGCCCGCGAGCTGGAGCCGGTCGTCGCCGAGACGCCCACGACGATACTGACGTAGACGAACGCGAACAGCACCGTCAACAGGGCGAACAGGACGTACTCCGCCAGCGGGAAGTCGACGCCGTACCCCACCGCGACGAGGTAGGAGACGAGGAAGCCGAGCAGGACGGGCAGGGCGAGCACCGCGGTCCGGCCGACCGTCTTCCCGACGAGCACGTCGCGTCGAGAGTGTGGCAGGCCGAGCAGGAGCTTCATGCTGCCCGAATCGCGCTCGCCGGCGATGGACTTGTGGCAGGTCACGAGCGCCGTGATGGTGACGAACAGCGTGGTCGCGCTGGCGAGGAAGATGAACGGCCCGAAGTTGACGCCGGCAGCCCCCGGCGCGGCGCCGGGACCGCCACCCTGCCCGCCCGCGGTGAGCAGCCCCTCGGTGAGCGAGAACACGGCGACCATCCCGGCCATGAGGAGGATGAACAGCGCCGAGACCACCCAGAGCACCCTCGAGCGAACCGCGTCCTGGAAGTCCTTCCGGGCGACGACGAGCCAGCTCATGCGTCGGCCTCCGTCTCGGTGTAGCGCACGAACAGCTCCTCGAGCGAGGTCTCCTCGGTCGCGAAGTCCTGCACGTCGACGTTCCACTCCTCCAGCGTCCCGAGCACGTCCATCTTCACGTTGGCCGAGAGCGAGACGGTGAGTTCGCGCCCCGCGGCCGAGACCGCGGCGACGCCCTCGATGTCCCGCAGCGCGTCCTGGACCGACTCGTCGACCGGCTCGGCGGTCGTCACGGTCAGCGTCTCGGCGGTCCCGGTCATGCCCTCGCGGAGGTTGTCGATGCTGTCGACGGCGACCAGTTGCCCCTGCCGGAGGATGGCGACGCGGTCGCAGACCGCCTCGACCTGCTCTAAGATGTGACTCGAGAAGAAGACGGTCGCGCCCCGGTCGGCCTCGGCGCGGATTATCTCGCGCATCTCGCGGGCTCCCTTCGGGTCAAGTCCCGTCGTGGGCTCGTCGAGGACGAGCAGGTCCGGTTCGCCGACGAGGGCCATCGCGAGGACGAGTCGCTGGGTCATCCCCTTCGAGTACTCGCCGGCCTTGCGGTCGGCGGCGTCGGCGATACCGACGCGGTCGAGGAGGCTCGTCGGGTCGTCGCTCGCACCCTTCGAGTCGACCGCGAACTGGACGTGTTGCCGGCCCGTGAGCCGGTCGTACACGTGGTAGCCGTCGGGGAGGACGCCGACGCGCTGGCGGACGGCCTCGGGGTCCTGTTGCGGGTCGATACCGAGCACGCGACACTCGCCCGATGTCGGGCGGACGAAGTCGAGGAGGATGTCGATGGTGGTCGACTTCCCGGCCCCGTTGGGTCCCAGGAATCCGAACACCTCGCCGTCCGCGACGGTCATGGAGAGCGAGTCGAGCGCGAGCACCTCGTCGAAGCGCCTGGTGACGCTGTCGAGTTCGATGGCGGCCATGGCTAGGTTCTGGTACGAAAACGTGTGTAATAAGAGTCGGCTAAAACGCAGAACAGTCAGCGACGAGAGAGGTCCGGGCTCAGAGGTCCGCGCGGTCGAATCGCAGGTACGCGATGCCGAGCGGGACCGCCAGCCAGAACGCCAGCCAGACGAAGCCGAACCACGGCTCGAGGTAGAACGCGTCACGACCCGTGAGGGTCGCACCGGTGTTCGCGCCGTCGAGGACCGCCGTGAGGGCGGACTGGTAGGCCGAACTGGGCGTCAGGCTGACGATGCCGAAGTACCAGTCGGGGTACTCGGCGATGGAGCCGGGCAGGGTGAAGCCGTTCGCGACGTACAGGACGCCCATGGGGATCGCGTTCCAGAGGAGTTCCAGCACGGCGAAGACGGCGAACGCCAGCGCCGAGGCCTTGCCGGCCGTCGAGACGCTGGCCGAGATGGCCGTCATGAGGCCGATGTAGACGAGCGCGAACACCAGCGTGATGCTCACGAACACGGCGTACTCGGCCAGGTTGTACGAGTCGTACAGCGCCACGATGACGCCCAGGGCGACCACCATCCCGAGGACGATGGGCAGGGCGAGGGTGACGGCCCGGCCGAGGACCTTCCCGAACAGCACGTCGGCCCGCGAGTGGGGCAGGCCGAGCAGCAGTTTCATCGAGCCCGAATCACGCTCGCCCGCGATGGCCTTGTGGGCGATGACGAGCGCCGTGATGCTGATGAACAGCGTCGCCGAGGACGCCAGGAAGTCGTAGAGCCCGAGGGCACTGAGTTCCGGGTCCGCGCCCGCGCCACCGGTGGCGGTGATCTCGGTGTAGATCCACGCCATCCCGGCGGCGAACAGGACGAACAGCGCCGACAGCAGCCACAGCGACCGCGACCGGCGGGCGTCGGTGAAGTCCTTCTTCGCGACGGCGGTCAGGCTCATGCGCGCACCTCCCCGTCGCCGTCGGTCCGAAGTTCGGCTTCGGTCTCGGCCGCGGGCGCGTCGGCGGTGAACTGCATGAACAGGTCCTCCAGCGAGGTCTGCTCGGTGGCGAAGTCGCTGACGACGAGGCCGGTCGACTCGATGGCGTCGAGGACGGCCGTCTTCGCGCCGGTGTCACAGGCCACGGTCAGGGTCGACCCCGCGGCGGTGACCGAGGTCACGCCGGGGAGCTGCTCGACGGTGTCGAGCGTCTCGTCGGTGGGCTCGCCGTCGACGGTGACGGTGAGGGTCGCCCCGCCGCCCATGCTGGCGCGGAGGTTCTCGATGGTGTCGACCGCGACGAGTTCGCCCCGGTTGAGGATGGCGACGCGGTCACAGACCGCCTCGACCTGTTCGAGGATGTGGCTCGAGAAGAACACCGTGGCGCCTCGTGCCGCCTCGGCGCGGATGATCTCGCGCATCTCGCGGGCCCCGTTGGGGTCCAGCCCGGTCGTCGGCTCGTCGAGGATGAGCAGGTCCGGTTCGCCCACGAGTGCCATCGCGAGGACGAGCCGCTGTTTCATCCCCTTCGAGTAGCCGCCGGCCTTCCGGTCGGCCGCCTCGGCGATGCCGACGCGCTCCAGGAGCGCCATCGGGTCGTCGCTCGCGCGCTTCGAGTCGACCGCGAACTGGACGTGTTGCAGCCCGGTGAGGCGGTCGTAGACGTGGTAGGCGTCGGGCAGCACGCCGACGCGCTGGCGGACCGCCAGGCTGTCGGCCTGCGCGTCCATACCGAGGACCGTCACGGTCCCTGCTGTCGGCCGGATGTAGTCGAGCAGCATGTCGATTGTCGTCGACTTCCCGGCGCCGTTGGGCCCCAGGAACCCGAATATCTCCCCCTCCTCGACCCGGAGGTCGAGGTCACGAAGCGCGACGACCTCGTCGCCGAAACGCTTCGTTACGCCGGAAAGTTCGATTGCAGGAACCATACATTTACTACAACCGACAGGTACTTATAGATACACTGATGGTTCGTAGCACGCTTCTCGCGACCCCACAGTACAAGAAAGGGCCGCTATAGAGTCCTCGATACTCAGATAGCTTCGTCCGGGTCGTACTGCTCCGCGGTCCGCGTCGCCTCCTTCGCGTAGCGCTCGCGGGTCGCCTCGTCGTCCGTCTGTTCGAGGTTCTCCTCGGGGACCGTCTTGCCAGCGGTGACGGGGTTCCGGGTGAGCGAGTTCGCCGAGCGCTCCTGTTGCAGGAAGCGCTCGCCGTCGGGCGTCGCGTACACGATGGTCACGAGGTTCCGTTGGTCGAAGGTGCGCTCGACCAGCCAGCACTGGACCGTGTCGGTCATGGTCGATACCTCCTCGCGGCGCGGGTTTGTATCTGCCGCAAGCGACCCCGCCAGAGCGAGGCGCCTCAGAAGGAGATGTCCGCCTCGTCCCGCGGGCCCGCCGCGACCTCCAGGTGGTTGCCGCCGCGGTCGTCGTAGAACTTCCGCCCGATGTACTCCTCGCTCAGGTTCCCGAGGATGGTCTCCAGCAGCTCCTGCGCCGAGTTGTAGCGGTCCGACCCGAGCGGGCCGAGGATGGCCGCGACGGTGTCGGTGTCGGACTCGTTCGGCGCCTCGACCTCGAGCGCCCCGATGCGGTCGAGGACCGACTCGAGTTCGATGGGGTACTGCAGTTCTGTCTCGAGGTACGCTTCGAGGTTCCCGAGTTGCATGACGAATCATTATAAATCCCAGAGGCGGATAGCGAGGTGCCCTGAGGTACCAAGTCGGATATCGCGACGCCAACGAAACCCCCATTTGAGGCCGCGCCCTAGCGCGACCAGCATGGACGCGGCCACGCTTCGCGATCGGGCTGGCGACCTCCCGACCGAGCCGGGCGTCTACCAGTTCCTCGACGGCGACACCACGCTCTACGTCGGGAAGGCGGTCGACCTGCGGGACCGCGTCCGGTCGTACGCCGACCCGCGGTCGGCCCGCATCCGCCGGATGGTCGACCGCGCCGACGACCTCGACGTGGCCGTCACGGACACCGAGACGCAGGCCTTGCTCCTCGAGGCGAACCTCATCAAGCGCCACCAGCCGCGGTACAACGTCCGGCTGAAGGACGACAAGTCCTACCCCCTCGTGCAGTTGACGAACCACGAGTTCCCCCGCATCGAGGTGACCCGCGACCCCGGCGAGGAGGCGACGGTCTACGGCCCCTTCACCGACAAGGGCCGGGTCGAGACCGTCGTGAAGGCCCTCCGCGAGACGTTCGGGGTGCGGGGCTGTTCGGACCACAAGTTCGCCAACCGGGACCGCCCCTGCCTCGACTACGAGATGGGGCTGTGCACCGCGCCCTGCACCGACGAGATAACCGAACCGGACTACCTCGCCGACGTGGGGTCGGTCGAGCGGTTCTTCGCCGGCGAGACGGGCGTGCTCGCGGACCCCCTCCGGACCGAGATGGAGGCCGCGGCCGCCGACCAGCACTTCGAGCGCGCCGCGAACCTCCGGGACCGCCTCGCCGTCGTGGACTCCTTCCACGGGGCCGGCGGCGAGGCCGTCAGCAGCCAGAGCGACGAGCGTCACGTCGACGTGCTCGGGGTGGCCATCCAGGGGACCGACGCGACCGTCGCCCGACTGCACGCCGAGGGCGGGCAACTGGTCGAGCGCGACCGCCACACCCTCGACGCGCCCGAGGTCGCGGATACCGAGCCCGAGGACGAGCGCGACACCATCCCGGCCGTGCTCGCGGCGTTCCTCGTCCAGTTCTACGCCGAGCGCCAGCTCCCCGACGCGGTGCTCCTGCCCGAACACCACGACGACGAGGAGGTCGCGGCGTGGCTCGACGCCGAGGGCGTCGCGGTCCGGGTCCCCGGCGCCGGCCGGGAGGCCAAACTGGTCGAACTCGCGCTGAAGAACGCCCGTCGGAACGTCGGCCGCCGGGACGAGTCCGCCGCCCTCGCCGACGCGCTCGGCCTCGACCGCGTCGCCCGCATCGAGGGCTTCGACGTGAGCCACGCGCAGGGGAAGGCGGTCGTCGGCTCGAACGTCACCTTCGTCGACGGGTCGCCCCAGAAGTCGGACTACCGGCGCAAGAAGCTCACCGAGGCGAACGACGACTACGCCAACATGCGGACCCTGGTTCGCTGGCGCGCCACCAGAGCAGTCGAGGGCCGGGACGACCGCCCCGACCCCGACCTCCTGCTCATCGACGGCGGGCAGGGGCAACTGGACGCCGCCCTCGACGCTCTCGCGGCGGTCGGCTGGGACGTCCCCGCCATCGCGCTCGCCAAGCAGGAGGAGCAGGTGATCACGCCAGACCGGACCCACGACTGGCCCGACGACGCGCCACAGCTCCACCTGCTCCAGCGGGTGCGCGACGAGTCCCACCGCTTCGCGGTCCAGTACCACCAGACGCTCCGTGATTCGGTCGAGACGGTGCTTGACGGGGTCGACGGGGTCGGCCCCGAGACCAGGAAGCGCCTCCTCCGACGGTTCGGCAGCGTCGATAACGTCCGGAACGCCAGCGTCGACGAGTTGCAGTCGGTCGAGGGCGTCGGCGCGAAGACCGCCGCGGCGATCCACCGCGCCCTCGGCGGGGAGTGAGGCAGGGGCGTCGGAAGCGACGGGGACGGGGCGGCGATTCCCTGGACTGTCCCGGGATACCGACCCTCACGCCGACACCTATTAGTCTTCTCTCAGCGTAGGTCTATCTAATACGAATAAAATTGTTAGATATGTCTAAATCTGATTCTTCCACCGACGAAACCGAGAGGCGCCGCCCGTGAACGAGTACCTCGACGTGACGCTCGCCTCCCTGCGCGACGGCTACGTGCAGGTGTCGGCCTTCGTCGCCATCACCATCCTCGTGTTCGGCCTCGTCCAGTACCGGACCGGCGGGGCGCTGCTCGCGAAGATCGAGGAGAACGAGCGCTTCCAGCCGCTGTTCGGGGCGCTCATGGGCCTGACGCCGGGGTGTGGCGGTGCCATCATCATGATGCCCCTCTACGTCCGCGGGACCGTCTCGTTCGGGACCGTCGTCGCCACGCTCGTCGCGACCGCAGGCGACGCCGCGTTCGTCATCCTCGTGCTCGCGCCGGAGGCCGCGCTGTACGCCTACGGTATCGCGTTCGTCACCGCGGTCGTCTTCGGCTACCTCGTCGACTGGGTCGGGCTCGGGGTTCACCGGGTCGACGCCGCGGTCGCCCGGCTCCAGCCCGCGACCACCGACGGCGGGACCGCGGTGGTCGGCCAGCGCAGCACCGTCACGCCGAACCCGGCACACGAGTACGGCTGTGACTGCCCGACCCACGCCCACGAACTCGGGCCAGACCGGCACTCACCGGTGCTGACGCCGCTCTCGCACGGGGCGCACGTCGTCTGGTGGGTCGCCGCCATGGCCGCGCTCGGCCTCGGCGTCACCTACCTGGTGCGTGGGGCACCCGACGTGTCGATGACCCTGGGACTGGGCTTCGACGGCCTGTTCACCGTGTTCGGCCTGCTCGGGACGACGCTGTCGTTCTACCTGTACTTCGTGGGTCGGCACTACATCGGCGAGGGAGCTGTCGGGAAGGCCCGCGAGTCCTTCGACTCGCTCTACGGGACGCTCCAGCACGCCGCGATGGAGACCAGTTTCGTCACGGTCTGGGTCATCGGTGCGTACCTGCTGTACGAGTACTTCCTGCTCGTGACGGGCGCCGACATCGGCGCTGCCGCGCAGGCAGCCGGGGTCATCGCTCCCGTCGCCGGGGCCGCCGTCGGCCTGATTCCGGGCTGTGGCCCGCAGATCGTGCTGTCCGGGGTGTACGCGAGTGGCGGCCTCCCGTTCTCGGCACTGGTGGCCAACGCCATCAGCCAGGACGGGGACGCCCTGTTCCCGCTGCTCGCCATCGACAGGAAGGCCGCCGTCGTCGCCAGCATCTACACGACCATCCCGGCGGTCGTGGTCGGCGTTGCGCTGCACTTCGTCTGGGGGCCGGTGCTCGGCTTCCCGTCGTTCGGCTTCGGCGTGCTCTGAAGCGAGAAAAAGTTGTTTTTCCGTCAGTCGTCGGCCGGCGAGGCGCGGCTCCCCGCCGCGGCCGGCGTGTCGTCGGTCGTCGTTATCTGCCAGCCGGTGACGGCCATGACGACGAGGATGCTCGGCGCGAGGAAGCCGAGGAAGTAGTACGGGGCGTACTCGAAGGGGTGCACACCGAGGACGCTCCACATGTACGCGCCGCCGGCGTTCCACGGGATGAGCGCGGAGGTGACCGTCCCGGACGCCTCCACTGCGCGCGAGAGGTTGCGGGATTCGAGGTCGAAGTCGTCGTACAGCCCGCGGAGGGTCATCCCCGGGACGACGATGCTCATGTACTGCTCGGCCGCGAGGACGTTCATCGAGATGGCCGCGACGCCGGTCCCGAGCGTGAGGCTCGCCACGCTGTGGACGACCTTCGCGATGTAGTGTGCGACCGTCGCGATGACGCCGGTACGCTCCAGCAGGCCCCCGAGGGCGAGCGCGGCGACGACGATGGTGATGGTCCACGTCGAGCCCATGAGACCGCTGGAGCCGAGGAGGCCGTTGACGAGTTCCGAACCGGTCGCCGGGTCGGTCCCGTTCTGGGCGATGTCCCACGCCGCGGTGAAGCCGACGCCCTGGACGGCCATGGTCGTGCCGACGCCCGCGAAGACGCCCGCGACGAGCGACGGGAGCGCCGGGAAGCCGTAGAGCGCGAGCGCGAACGTCACCAGCAGCGGGAGGAACACGACGGGTGAGACGGCGTAGCTGCCGCCGATGGCCGACTGGATGGTGTCGATGCGGCCGGCGGGGATGGCGCCTGTGGCGGTCAGCCCGAGGGCCGCGTAGAGCACCAGCGAGAGGGCGAAGGCGAGGCCCGTGCCGACGCGCATCGTCCGGACGTGCTCCATCAGGTCGGTGTTCGTGACCGCGGCGGCGAGGTTGGTGGTGTCCGAGAGCGGCGAGATCTTGTCGCCGGTGTAGGCGCCGGTGAGGATGGCGCCCGCGGTCATCGGCGCGGGGACGCCGAGGCCCGCCCCGATGCCCATGAACGCGACGCCGAGGGTCCCGGCGGTGGTCCACGAGGAGCCGATGGAGAACGCGACGACGGTCGCGAGCGCGGCCGTCGCCGGCAGGAAGACGGTCGGGGTCAGTATCTCCAGCCCGTAGTAGATGAGCCCGGGGATGGTGCCCGCCGCGGTCCACGTGGCGATGAGCATGTAGATGGTGAACAGGATGAGGATGGCCTGCATGCCCATCCGGATGCCGTCGACGATGCCCTCGAACAGCTCCTCCCAGGCGATGCCGAGCCAGTAGCGGCCGACAGCCGCGGTGAGTGCTGCCCCCCAGACGATAGGCAGGTGGGGGTCGAGGCCGAGGACGATGGCGCCGATACTGAGGAACACGACCATCCCGAGCAGGGGCACGAGCGCCTGTCCGAGCGAGGGGCGCCGGGCCGCGGGGATGTCGTCGTACGTGAGCGGTTCGAACGAGAGGCCTGTCATCGGCACAGCGTATTCCCAACAGGCATTAAAGCTCGTCGTTGTATTACCACAGACCATCGAAGGAAGACAGGTCGCTTGACGGGAAACAGTCAGAGAGACACTCACACGTCGCCGAGTACCGTTCCACACACCCGAATCAATCTTAGTTGAGTTAGGGAAATTCCACTGGTTTTATTCGCCAGCGGTGCCCCCGTCCGTGCATGTACAAGCACGACTCCGACGCCGCCTCGCTCGCCGAATCCTACACCGAGCTGAGCGAGATACTGATGCCCGACGACACGAACAACCTCGGGCGCGCCCTCGGCGGCTCCATCCTCCACTGGATGGACATCTGCGCCGCCATCGCGTCCCGGCGTTTCGCCCGCCGACAGGTCGTCACGGCCGCGATGGACCACGTCGACTTCCGGGGCCCCATCGAGCTGGGCGACGTGGTCGTCGTCACCGGCTACGTCTTCGACACCGGCAGCTCCAGCATGGACGTGAAGGTCGAGGTCCGGTCGGAACGGCCGGAACAGGGCGAGTACGAACAGACCGCCACCTCCTTCTTCACGATGGTCGCGCTCGACGACGCGGGCGACCCGACCACGGTCCCGTCACTGCACTGCGAGACGGAGACGGAGCAGGCGCTCCGGGAGGCGGCGGTGGAACGGCGAGAGAAACGGCGCGCTGCGCTGGTCGCCTAGGCCGGACTCAATGGGTTCGGCCACCGAAGGCCCGTACCTGCATCTCGATGAACCGACGCGGCCAGTGCCGGACGTGCGACCGGAACCGGCCGACGAGCCCCGTCGGTGCAGGCTCGGGAGGGTCTTCGAGAGGCTCCATCGATTCGTCATCGTCTAGCACGGACTGCCCAGAATCTCTCTCGGGGGGTCGCTCTCGAAAACTCATTACACATACGCATACCACGTCGTGACAAATAAACATTAGGGATACTCCTGCCGCCCGTTTTCAACACCCTCGGGACTCCTCCGGCGTATGCGTGCCCGACATATCCATCGATAATTCGACCACCAGTTCGGAGAAATCTTGCCAGAAACAGGTCATAACAGCCGGTTTCCAGAAGAAGGTAACGCTCTTATACCTGAACCTCAAACCGTGGCTCCACCAACCAAATGAGCTCGTCCTCATCGTACAGTAACATCCAGAAGACGTTTCTAAAGTACCAGCACGTGTTCGTGTTCCTGGCACCCGTGGTGTTCATCCTCGGCGTGTTCTTCTTCGCTCCCACGGAAGGGAGCGGCTCGAGTTACTGGCTCGAGTACTGGTGGCTGCTCCCGTTCTTCGTGCTCGGGGCGACCACCGTGAACACGGTCGGGATCAGTGGCTCGGCACTGTTCGTGCCGTTCTTCATCTTCATCTTCCCCATCTTCGCGGGGTTCTCGCTCGAACCGCAGACCCTCGTCGCGGTGGGGCTCATCAGCGAGTCCTTCGGCCTGTCGAGTTCCGCGCTCGCGTTCGTCCAGTACGGCCTCGTGGACCGGAAGCTCGCGCTCACCCTCGTCGGCGGGGCCGTCCCGTTCGTCGTCGGTGGCGCCGTGCTCTCGTTCTTCATCCCGGAGCCCGTGTTCCAGACCCTGCTGGCCATCGCGCTGCTCGCGGCCGCCTACCTGCTGTTCAAGGCCGACCTGGCCCACGAGGAGCCCGCCGGCTCCGACGACGACGACCACGCGACCGCCGCCGACGGCGGGAGCGCGCTCCCGAACGACGACGACAAGCTCGGTCCGGCCGGCGTCGAGACCGACGCAGACGGTGTCGTCACCCGCGTCGACCGCGACGGCGAGGACTACCGCTACGACCGCTCCGGCTACACGGAGCGCTTCGCGAACTACAGCGTCGGTGGCATCTTCCAGGGCCTCGCCGGCTTCGGTATCGGCGAACTCGGCATCATCTCGATGCTGCGCTCGAAGATCCCCGTCCGGGTCGCCATCGGGACCAACCACATCGTGGTCGCCTCGACGGCCATCCTGGCCTCGCTCGTCCACGTCTTCGGTGGGCAGTTCGTCCCCGGCGCCCACTCCATCGACATCGCCAGCACGCCGTGGAACATGGTCGTCTGGACCGTCCCCGCGACGGTGACGGGCGGGCAGATCGCCCCCTACGTCGCCTCCGCGCTCGACACCGAGACCATCAAGCACGGCGTCGGCGTCCTGTTCGGCATCATCGCGCTCGCGCTGTTCATCATCGCCCGCGCCGGGATGCTGGACATTCTCGCCGGGCTGGTCTGAAGCAGGGGTTTTTCGGTAGTCCGCGGACGACCTCTCTGTATGTACGACCACATCCTCTTCCCGACCGACGGGAGCGCCGGTACCACCGCGGCCGCGGGCCACGCCGCCGAACTCGCCTCGACCTACGACGCCACCGTCCACGTCCTGTCCGTTATCGACACGCGCAACCGCTTCGAGAGCCCCAGCGCCGGCATCTCCGCCGCCGTCTGGGAGGAGACCGAGCGCGAGCGCGCCGAGGAGGCCATCGAGTCCGCGGTCAGTGCGTTTCCGGACCACGTGAACACCGACCGCATCACCAGCGAGGGCGTCCCCAAGACCGCCATCCTCGAGTACGTCGACGAGCACCCCATCGACCTCGTCGTGATGGCGACCCACGGCCGGACCGGGCTCGACCACTACCTCATCGGCAGCGTCGCCGAGAAGGTCGTTCGCCAGTGCCCTGCCCCCGTGATGACGGTGCGCCAGGGCGACGAGGAGGAGTGAGGACCACACGAGACCACCCGCAGTCCCAATCACTTTCCGACGCGGTTTCGTACACGTAGATATGTACACCTGGCAGTACTACGACCTCGTCCTGCTGGGCGTCGCGTCCAGCATGCTCACCGGTGTCGGCGTCGGGGCGCTCACCACCGTCTCGATGTCGATGGCCATCGTCGCGACCGGCCTCGTCGCGGCGGCCATCATCGGCCACGGGCTGTTCGTGAACGGCCCCATCGACCAGCCCGACGACCTCACCGACGAGGTCGACGCCCTGAACTGATTTCTTGAAGCTCGGCAGCGTGACGGTCGCCAGAAGAAGTTCGACCCCGAAGGGTCCGTCTGCCTGTTCTCGACTCGCGGTCCTCAGAGGCTCGTCTGCGGGCGGCCCTCGGGCTGCCGGGTGTCCGCCCCGGGTGCCGCCTTGCGCGCGACCTTCCCGAGGTAGTTGAACACCCCGGCGGTGACGATGAACTGGAGCGCGAAGCCGACGAGGACGAGGTACAGCGGGAGCGAGACGATGCTCCCGACGACCAGCACGACGAGCGAGACGACGATGCCGACGAAGTAGGTGCTGTTGAACGCCAGGCGCTTGACCGACTGGAGGTCGAACGCGGCGCCGAACTCGCCGCGGGCGGCGAGGCCGACCAGCGCGGCGGGCACCATGTAGTAGGCGGCGAACATGACGAGCATCCCGACGCCGATGACACCGAGCAGGACCATCGACGCCGCCCCGGCACCGGCCGCGCCACCGGCCTCGCTCCCGAGCCCGACCGAGAACAGGCCGAACATCGGGATGACGATGGCGAACAGGAACACGGGGATGCCGACGTACACCAGCATCACCCCGAAGACGAGCGCGCCTTCCTTCAGGAGGCTCTCCCAGTCGTCGAACGTGGGAGCCTCCGTGTCGCCGTTCAGCCCGGCTCGCATCGCTCGGAGCGCGTAGCCGTAGATGAACAGCTGCGGGATGATGGGGATGAGCAGCGCCACCAGGTTCAACAGCCCGCCGATGGCGACGGTCTTCGTGGACTCTTCACCTTGCAGGGGGAACTTCAGTGATTCACCAAGCACGTTTCGGACTCTACGTATCTCCAAAAAAGAGTTTGGGTCGAGCTTTCATACCGTCGCCCGGACGCCCATGACGGGTTTCGGTGCCCGGAGTGTCGAATAGCTACACGAAGAGACGGTCGACAGTCTCAGAAGTCGGGGTCCGGTTCGGGCTCGATGCCCTCGTCCTGCGCCTCGAGTTCGTCGAACTCCTGTCGGAGGTCACGGATGCGGTCGCGGATGTCCGCCGCCAGCTCGAACTCGAGGTTGTTCGCGGCCTCCTGCATGCGCTCTTCGAGGCGCTGTATCTGGGCGGCCGCGGCCTCGGCGTCCTCGGGTTCGTCCGCGGTGCTGATGCCGCCGGTGTCGGTCTTCGAGCCCGGCAGGTTCGTCTCGCCCACCTCCTTGTCGATGGTCGTCGGCGTGAAGCCGTGCTCCTCGTTGTACTCCTGCTGGATGCGCCGACGGCGCTGGGTCTCGTCGATGGCGGACTCCATCGCGTCGGAGGGGTCGTCGGCGTAGAGGACGACCTCGCCGTTGACGTTGCGGGCGGCCCGCCCCATCGTCTGGACCAGCATCGTCTCGCTGCGCAGGAAGCCCTCCTGGTCCGCGTCGAGGATGGCGACCAGAGAGACCTCGGGGATGTCGAGCCCCTCGCGCAGCAGGTTGATGCCGACGAGCACGTCTATCTCGCCGAGACGCAGCGAGCGCACGAGTTCGTGGCGCTCCAGCGTGTCCGTCTCGTCGTGCATGTAGGCGACGTCCACGCCGGACTCCTCGAGGTACTCGGTGAGGTCCTCGGCCATGCGCTTGGTGAGCGTCGTCACGAGGACGCGTTCGTCGCGCTCGACGCGCTCGTCGATGCGGTCCATGAGGTCGTCGACCTGCCCGGTCGCGGGGGCGACCTCGACCGCCGGGTCGACGAGGTGGGTCGGCCGGACGATCTGCTCGGCGATGCGCTCGGAGTGCTCGCGCTCGTAGTCGCCGGGGGTCGCGGAGACGTACAGCCGCTTGTCGGTCTTCTCGAAGAACTCCTCGTAGGTGAGCGGGCGGTTGTCGTAGGCCGTCGGGAGCCGGAAGCCGTTCTCGACCAGCGAGTCCTTCCGGGACTTGTCGCCGGCGAACTGCCCCTTGATCTGGGGCAGGGTCTGGTGGGACTCGTCGATGACGCAGAGGAAGTCGTCGGGGAAGTAGTCGAGCAGGGTGTAGGGTGCCTCGCCGGACTCGCGGTCCGAGAGGTACAACGAGTAGTTCTCGATGCCCGAGCAGTAGCCCGTCTCCTGCATCATCTCCAGGTCGAAGGTCGTGCGCTCCTCGATGCGCTGGGCGGCGATGGCGTCGCCCTTGCGCTCGAAGTACCGGACCCGGTCGGCCATGTCCTCGCGGATCTCCTCCATCGCGTTCTGCAGGCGTTCCTCGGGGATGGAGTAGTGCTCGGCCGGGTGGACCAGCACGGCGGGCTCCTCGCTCACGACCTCGCCCTGCATCGTGTCTATCTTCATCATCCGGTCGATCTCGTCGCCCCACAGCTCGACCCGGACCGCGTACCGGCCGTACATCGGAAATATCTCGACGGTGTCGCCCCGGACGCGGAAGGTGCCCTGCGTGAAGTCCACGTCGTTGCGCTCGTAGTTCAGGTCGACGAGCCGGGCGAGCAGCTCGTCGCGGCCGACCTCGTCGCCGACCTCCAGGCGCATCGCCATCTCGACGTAGTTCCGCGGGTCACCGAGGCCGTAGATGGCCGAGACGGAGGCGACCACGATGACGTCGTCGCGGGTGAGGAGGGAGCGGGTCGCGGAGTGGCGCAGGCGGTCGATCTCGTCGTTGATGGAGGCGTCCTTGTCGATGTAGGTGTCCGTCTGTTCGACGTACGCCTCGGGCTGGTAGTAGTCGTAGTAGGAGACGAAGTACTCGACCGCGTTGTCCGGGAACAGGTTCCTGAACTCCTCGTAGAGCTGGGCCGCGAGCGTCTTGTTGTGCGCGATGACCAGCGTCGGTTCCTGGACCTCCTCGACGACCCACGAGACCGTGTTCGTCTTGCCGGACCCGGTGACGCCGAGCAGGGTCTGCTCGGTCATCCCCGACCGGTAGCCGTCGACCAGTTGCTCGATGGCGTCGGGCTGGTCGCCCGCCGGCTCGAAGGGGGCGTCCACCCGGAACGGTTTCTGGGCGTCCGGTCGGTCGGGCGAGAGGGGGCCGGAGTTGGCGTCGCTCATCTGGACGTCGCTATGGCGGCGAGCAGTATCAGTGGTGCGCTCGCTGGCGACCGTCTCCCGGGCGTCGCAGACCACGGCGAACCGTACCACCACCACAAACGATTATCCGGCGGCCGACCTATCAGCGAACATGGTACGAGAAGCACTCCAGTCCGCCAGCGACCTGCTGTCCGAGGCCGCCGAATCCGCCTCCGAGGAGTCCAGAGAGCGACTCCAGACACAGGCCGACCAGTTCGCGAAACACGCCGAGGCCGAGCGCGGCCCGGACCACGGTCGCCTCGCGAAACACGAGCGAATCCTCGCGGATGTCGCCGACACCGAGGGTGGCGAGGTCGAGACGAAGATCGACGAGGCGCTCGAGAAGATCCGCGAGTACCGCAGTACGGTCGAAGGCGTCTAGGTCGCGGGCCGAGAGGAACGGTCAGTCAGCCGGTCAGCAGACCGGCTTCGGGTTCACGCCCATCTCTTCCAGGCGTGCGGTGTAGACCTCGTAGACCGACTGGACGATGTTCGAGGCCGTCTCCTCGGCGAGCGCCTCGTCCGCGTCGTCGGTGCAGATGCGCGCGAGGTGCTCGGTCGCGCTGTCGAGGCGGGCCTCGAGTTCGGCCTTCCGGTCGCGGTAGGTCTGGGCGGTCTGTGGGTCGGCGTTGCCGACGTAGAAGCCGACGAACTGGTCGGCGAGCTTGAGTTCGACCAGCGTGTAGCCCACCAGCCCGGCGGTCCGGGTGACGGGGTCTGTGAACTCGCGCAACTGCTCGTGGAAGGCGTAGTCCTCGCCCGAGACCTCGGCGCCGATGTCGTCGTACCAGTCGCCCTCCTCGTCGGCGACCTTCGCGTAGAACGCCGTGAGTTCCTCGTCGGTGTCCTCGTCGACCTCGTTGGGCCACGCGCCGAACAGGTCGGCGTTCACGTCCGCGAACCCGGCCGCCACCGACTCGATGGTCTCGGCGTCCATGTCGCCGCCGGTGAACGCGTAGAGCGACTTCGAGGAGCCGATGCGGGAGAGGGCGGTCTGGTTCTCGTTCCGGATGGTCTCGAGGAAGTCGTCGGAATCCATGTCCGGACGTTCTCCGGCCAGCGGTTTGTACCTGCCGCCAATGACCGTTAGGTCCGGTATCGGTGACGGCCGCGAGACGGTGCGAACGGGCCCGAGAGCGCCGTCGCTGGCGAACTGGGGTGCGAAAGAAACGGATGCAGCCGAGAGCCGTCAGTTGCCCTTCTCGATGGGCGCGCCGACGAGGTTGCCCCACTCGGTCCAGGAGCCGTCGTAGTTGATGGCGTCCTCGTAGCCGAGCAGCTCGTGGAGCGCGAACCAGGCGACAGAGGAGCGCTCGCCGATGCGGCAGTAGGCGACGGTCGTGGACTCGCCGTCGATGTCGTACTCGCCGTAGAGCTCCTGCAGCTCGTCGTAGGACTTGAACGTGCCGTCGTCGTTGGTCACGGCCGCCCACGAGATGTTCTTCGCGCCCGGGATGTGGCCGCCGCGCTGGGCGGTCTCCTGCAGTCCCGGCGGGGCGAGGATCTCACCGGAGAACTCCTCGGGCGAGCGAACGTCGACGAGGGGAACGCCGCGCTCGATGGCGTTCTCGACGTCCTCGCGGTAGGCGCGGATGGACTCGCGCGGGCCGGCGGCGTTGTACTCCTGCTCGCTGAACGCCGGCACCTCGTCGGTGAGCGGGTAGTCGTTCTCGAGCCAGTAGTCGCGGCCACCGTCCATGAGACGGACGTCGTCGTGGCCGTAGTACTTGAACTGCCAGTAGGTGTAGGCAGCGAACCAGTTCGAGTTGTCACCGTAGAGGACGACCGTGGAGTCCTCGGTGATGCCGTGCGAGCCGAGGAGGTCCTCGAACTCCTCCTTCGAGAGGATGTCACGGGTCGTCTGGTCCTGGAGCTGTGTCTCCCAGTTGAAACCGATGGCGCCGGGGGCGTGGCCCTCCTCGTACGCCTCGGTGTCGACGTCGACCTCGACGAGTCGGTGTGCCGGGTCGTCGCTCTGGAACTCCTCCAGGTTGCTCTCGACCCAGTCGGCGGAAACGAGTACGTCTTTTGCGTATTCCGTCATACATCCCTTCTTCTCACGCTAGGGGTATATGGGTATGGCAACGCGGCAGGTGCCGCCGGTCGTCGGCCGAACCGGACAGAATCGCCGGGAGTTGCAGGGGTCGGTCCCATGTTGCCGGTTCGCACGGGCAGGCACCGTCGGACAGGTGCGGACTGACCAGGCAGTTACCAGATATATTTGCCGGCCAGGGAGGAACCCGAATTTGTTGCCGGTATCTGTGAGGGCGTCGCATCCGCCGGGACCGGGACACCTTACAGGTGGGACGACGAACCGGGGTCCATGAGCAGCCTTCCGTGGGTCGTCTCGCGCGACTGGCTCGCCGCCAACCGCGACGAGGTCCGACTCGTCGACGTCCGCGACGCGTGGGAGTACGACGGTATCGGCCACATCCCCGGCGCCGTGAACGTCCCCTTCGACGAGTACCGCAGCGACGGTGATGAGGACGAGGGGAAACTCCCCGGCCTGGAGACCTGGAACCGCCTCATGGCCGAGGCCGGCGTCACGCCCGAGGACACGCTCGTCGCCTACGACGACACCCACGGCGTCTTCGCCGCCCGGTTCGTCGTGACCGCGCTCAACTACGGGCACACGGACGTCCACCTCATGGACGGCGACTACAGCGCCTGGAACCGCGAGCACGAGACGACGAGCGAGACGCCCGGGTTCGATTCCACCGACTACGAGGGGACGATTCCCGACGACCGCCCCCTCATCTCCGCCGAGGCGGTCCTCGACGCGCTCGACGACGATGACACCGTCATCCTCGACACCCGCGAGGACTGGGAGTACGAGGAGGGCCACATCCCCGGCGCGCAGGTGCTCGACTGGCGCGACCTCGTCGACGAGGAGACCCGCGGCCTGAAGCCCGAGGCCGAGCTGCGCGACCTGCTCGACTCGATGGGCGTCACGCCCGAGAAGCGCGTCATCCTCTACTGCAACACGGCCCGGCGCATCAGCCACACCTACGTCGCCCTGCGCCACCTCGGCTACGAACACGTCGACTTCTACGAGGGGAGCCTCACCGAGTGGGAGAAGATCGACGGGCCGGTCGAGACGGCCTGACGGGGCAGGCGGTCCTCAGTCGTCGCCCGCGGTGCTGTCGGGCGAGCCGTCGCCGAGGCCATCCGAGTCGGGCGAATCGTCTCCCCCCTCGTCGCCGCCGGTCACCTCCTCTATCGCGTCCTCGGCGACGTCCTCTAGCGTCTCCTCGACCGAGAACTCGTCCTCGCCCAGTTCCTCGGCGCCGTTGACCTCGTCGGCCAGCAGCGACATCGACTCCGAGAACAGCGCGACGACGAGTGGTCCCGCGATGACGCCGATCGGGCCGACGCTCAGGAGGCCGCCGATGAAGCCGACGAAGTAGAGGCTACCGGGCATGTCCGCGGTGACGCTGGCCAGCCGCGGGCGGATGACCGCGTCGGGGAGGTAGCCGATGACGATGCCACCGACCACGAGGATGATGGCGGCCTCGGGTATCTCGTTGAGGCTCAGGTGCCACAGCGCGGTCAGGCCGATGAGGACGCTCGGGCCGATGATGGGGACGAACTGGAGGATGCCCGCGATGACGGCCATCGACACCCAGTACTCGTACCCGAGCAGCCAGAACACCGGGACAGCGACGAGGAAGGTCCCGAGCGCGGTCGCGAGCTGGAGCACGTAGATGGCCAGCAGCGTGTCGTTCGCACGCTCTTGCAGGGCGTGGGCGATGTCGTGGTACTTCGGTGGGACGACCGCGATGCCGGCCCGGTAGACCTGGTCCTGCGCGACGAGGAACGAGAACAGCACCATGACGAACAGCGTCGCCTTGAACGCGAGGTCCGGGCTGGACCGGGCGACCACGACCGCCAGGTCGGACAGGTAGGCGATGACGGCGTCCTGCACCTCGACCACGTCGAGCGAGTAGGAGACGCCGAACGCCTCGACCGCGAGCTCGGCGGGAATCTTGCGGACGAGCGCGAACAGGCCGTCGCGGCGGACGTACGCGATGACGAAGATGGGTGCGAAGACGGCGAACCCGCCGATGAACGTCAGGACCGTCGTCACCACGCCCGCCCAGTAGTTCGGGAGGCCGCGCCCGACCAGCCAGCGGTGGACCGGCGTGACGACGCTGGCGACCGTGAGCGCGAAGAAGACCGTCGCGAACACGGCCGAGAGGGTGATCCAGGTGACGACCCCGACGACCAGCACGAGCGCGACGAGGACGACGCGACGATTCAGTTCCACAGTTTATTCACTGCGCCGTAAGGTAAAAAGGTAGGGACGGTTCTGCCCGGACGTTCGTGATGTAGTAAGCTACTTGATACGTTGTGTGGTAGCAGTAGACATGGTCGAGCGCGAGCCCAGCGAGATCGACTCCGTCACCATCGAACCGACGTACTGCCACCGCTGCGGCACCGAACTCGGGACCGAGGAGTGGGAGGGACGGGAGGTGCCGTGGTGTCCCGAGTGCGACGTGGTGTTCTCACAGCTCCCCTCGACGGGTGTCCACGTCGTGGTCCACGACGACGAGGAGGTCCTGCTGCTCGACGAGCCGGTCCCGCAGCACGAGGGGCTGTGGAGCCTCCCCGGTGGCTTCACGAAGTACGACGAGGGCCCGAAGGAGTCGCTACTGCGCGAACTCGCCGAGGAGACCGGGCTGGCGGCGGACCCCGCCGACCTCGAGTTCCTGACCATCCTCCACGTCGAGTTGCCCGACCGCGGGCTGTACCTCATCACCTACCGGGTCGACCGGGAAGCGGTGTCCGGGGAGCTGACGCCCGAGGCCGAGGGGTTCGAGGCGTCGTTCGTCCCGGTCGAGACGGTACGGAACTCGCCGGACCGGATACGCGAGTCCGACGTGGACCGCATCGAGCAGGCGCTGGCGGCACGGGAGGAGTGAGGAGCAACACGACCTCGGTGACCGACCTCGCTCACGTCAACCACCGAGAGATACAATCCAGTTCTTTTAACTACAACAAGGTGGAATCACCGGCTAATGAAACGACGTGACTTCGTATCTGCGGTCGCGGCGGCGGGCGGCCTCGGCCTCGCGGGCTGTCTGACCAACGAGGGTACCGGGACCGAGGGCGGGACCGACACGACCGGCGGCACCGCGACCACGACCAGCCAGGGCACGGGGAAGGCCACCACGACGGGCGAACCGTCCGGGAAACTGACGGTGGCGACCTACGAGTCGTTCGTCGACTCGCCCTCCAGCAGCCCGGGCGCGTGGATCAAACAGGAGTTCGAGAAGCAGTACGACGACGTGACCATCGAGTGGAAGACGCCCAAGAACGGCGTCACCGAGTACGTCCAGCGCCGGAGCGAGGGCGTCTCCGTCGACGCGGACGTCTTCGTCGGGCTCAACGTGGACGACCTCGTCACCATCGACGACACCCTCGGCGACAAGCGCCTGTTCGGCGAACTGTCGCGCTCGGACATCGCCCGCGCGAGCCGCGTGCGCTCCGAACTGGAGTTCGACGACCCCAAGGGGCGGGTCCTCCCGTACGACACCGGCTACATCAGTCTCGTGTACGACGAGGGCGCGGTCGACGCCCCACAGACCTTCGAGGACCTGACGACCGACCCGTACCAGGGGACATTGCTCGCCCAGAACGCCCAGTCTGCCGACTCCGGGCAGGCGTTCATGCTCTGGACCGTCGACGCCATCGGCGAGGACGGCTACCTCGACTACTGGCAGGACCTGCAGGCCAACGACGTGAAGATACTGGGCTCGTGGTGGAACGCCTACAAGGCCTACCTCGACGGCCAGCGGCCCATCGTCGTCTCCTACTCGACCGACCAGGTGTACGCCAACCGCGACGACCTCGACATGAGCCGCCACCAGGTCGGCTTCCTGAACGACCAGGGCTACGCGAACCCGGAAGGCATGGCCGTATTCCAGAACACAGACAAGCCTCGGCTGGCAACCGAGTTCCTGAACTTCATGCTCGCGAGCGAGACCCAGGCCACCCTCGCGGTCCGGAACGTCCAGTTCCCCGCGGTCACCGACGACCACGTCTCGCTCCCCGCCTCGTTCGACGACTACGCCTTCCGCCCGCCCGAGACGGTCGCGTACACCTACCAGGAGCTGCAGGGCAACCTCTCGACGTGGACCGAGGAGTGGGCGAAGACCATCGCCAGCAACTAGATGTCCGCGTCCGACCGGCTCCAGCAGGCGCTCGGCCGGTCGGAGACTGCGGCTGACGGGGCGGTCGGAACCGCGGTCGCCCGCCTTCGAGACGCCGTCGACGACTACGGCCTGCCCGCGCTCACGGTCGGAACCACCCTCGTGCTGGTGGTCATGCTCTTCCTGCCGGTCGCGCTCGTCTTCGAGGAGGCGTTCGGCGGCGCGGCCCCGTTCGACTCCTTCGCGACGGTCCTCACCGACCCCTTCTACGTCGGCGTCCTCGCGGGCGTGTTCGCCCGGCCTCTCGCGGTCGGGACCCACCTCGGGAACGTCGCCGACTGGGTCCTCGCCATCGAGGTCGGGCTCGCCGGCGTCTCGCTGCCACCTCTCCGGAAGGGCCTGTTCGGCTTCACCGCCTACCAGGCGTTCCTCTCGACGCTCGCCAGCGTCGCCATCGGGCTGCCCGGCGCCTACGTCCTCGCCCGGTTCGAGTTCCCCGGGCGGCGGCTGCTGCGGTCGCTGACCATCCTCCCGTTCGTCCTCCCGGGCATCATGGTCGCGAGCGGCTTCTACGCCGCCTTCGGGCGCACCGGGCTGGCGAACTGGCTGCTCGGACTCGTGGGCGTCAGCCCCCTGAACTTCCTCGGGAACCACCCCCTCGCCGTGGTCATCCTCGCGCACGCCTTCTACAACGCGCCGCTGGTGACCCGGGTGACCACGGCGGCGTGGGAGTCGGTCGACGAGAGCGCGGTCGAGACGGCCCGGAGCCTCGGCGCGAGCCGGCGGAAGGCCTTCCGCGACGTGGTCCTGCCCCAGCTCCAGCCGGCCATCATGACCGGCGCGCTGCTCACCTTCATCTTCACGTTCCTCACGTTCCCCATCGTGCTCGCCCTCGGCGGCCTCGAACTCGCCACGGTCGAGGTGTGGGTGTACGACCGCGTGTCGAACCTCCGGTTCGAGGAGGCGGCCACGCTCGCGGTGCTGGAGACGGCCATCTCGCTCGTGCTGACCTACGCCTACCTGCGGTACGAGGCGGCCCAGCGCGCCATGGGCGGCGGCGACGGCCCGAGGCGGGACCGACTGTTCGGTGCGCTCGACCTGAAACGGGCGGGCATCGCGCTCTATGGCCTCTTCGTCGTCGTGCTGTTCGTCGGGCCACTGGCCGCCATGACCCTCGAAGGACTCACCGACGGCGGCGGCGTCACCCTGAAGCACTACGCCTTCCTGCTGGAGCGCCAGACCACGGGCGCGAGCTACCAGACCAAGCCCCTGCCCGCCATCGTGAACTCGCTCCTGTTCGCCGGGGCGACCGTCCTCGTGGCGGTCCCGATGGGCGTCGTGGTCTCGGTGGTGACGACCGGCGAGGGGCGAGGTCGCGGGCGGAGTGTGGTCGAGACGCTGACGATGCTCCCCTTCGCGGTCTCCGGCGTGGTCTTCGGCGTCGGGCTACTCCGCGGGCTCGTCTTCGGCATCCCGCTGTGGGGTGGCTGGCGGATCCAGGTCACCGGCACCATCGCCATCGTCGCGGCCCACGCGGTCGCGGCGTACCCCTTCGTGGTCCGGAACGTCGCGCCCCAGCTCGACGGGGTGGACCGCCGGCTCGTCGAGTCGGCCCGGAGCCTCGGGGCGACGCGGACCCGGGCACTGCTCGACATCGAACTGCCCCTCGTCGCGACCGGGCTGGTGGCGGGTGCCGCCTTCGCGTTCGCCATCAGCATCGGCGAGTTCGATTCGACGGTGATTTTGGCCAGCGACGCGGCCAGCTACACGATGCCAGTCGCGGTCGAACGCTACCTCGGGCGCCGGTTCGGGCCCGCCATGGCCATGGGAACCGTGTTGTTGCTCGTGACCGCCGCGAGCTTCGTCGTCGTCGGCCGACTCGGTGGCCGGGCCGACCGGGGGTCGCCTGGCGAGAACGGGGGTGGTCGCCCGTGAGCGACCTCCACCTCGATGCCGTGTCGGTCGAGTACGGCGATGCGACCGCCCTCTCGGACGTGAGCCTCGACGTGGAAGACGGCGAGTTCTTCACGCTGGTCGGCCCCTCGGGCTGTGGGAAGACCACCACCCTGCGGACCATCGCCGGGTTCGAGGAGCCGAGTTCGGGAGTGGTGCGATTCGGCGGCGAATCCATGGCCGGGGTCCCGCCGGAGGACCGCGACGTGGGCGTCGTCTTCCAGAACTACGCGCTGTTCCCGCACATGAGCGTCGCCGAGAACGTCGCCTACGGCCTGCAGTTCACCGACATCAACGACCACGACGCGAGGGTCACGGAACTGCTCGACCTCGTGGACCTCGCCGGGATGGAAGACCGCGCCCCCGACGAGCTATCCGGCGGCCAGCAACAGCGCGTCTCCCTCGCCCGCGCCCTCGCCCCCGAACCCGACGTGCTCTTGCTCGACGAACCGATGAGCGCGCTGGACGCGCGACTCCGCGAGACGCTGCGCCGGGAGGTCGCCCGTATCCAGTCAGAGCTGGGCGTCACGACCGTCTACGTCACCCACGACCAGGAGGAGGCTCTCGCCATCTCGGACCGCGTGGCCGTCATGCACGACGGGCAGGTCGAGCAGGTCGGGACGCCACAGGCGGTCTACCGCGAGCCCGCGAGCCGGTTCGTCGCGGAGTTCGTTGGGGAGAACAACGTGTTCACCGGTGCCACATCTCCAGTCGAAACGAAGGGGGTTCGCGTGCGCGTTGGCGAGGGCGAATTCCTGCTCACCGACGACGTGCGGGGCGACTCCGTGACGTTCTGCGTCCGACCCGAGCACCTGCGCGAGAACCACTCCGAGAACCGCTTCTCGGTGACGGTCGCACAGACCGAGTTCCTCGGCGAGTCGGTGCGGGTCTACTGCGACTGGGGCGGCCGGCAGGTCGTCTGGCGGACCGATTCGGTCCCCGGGGACGAGACGGTCCAGCTCGGGTTCGACCCCGCGGACGCGACCGTGGTGTGAGGCTGTTTCTGGGAGGAATCAACCGGTCCGGTGCGTGCTGAGGACAGTCCCGAGCGAAGCGAGTGGCTGTCGTCGGACGCGAGGGGTGAGAAGCGCACCGGAGCGTCGCGGAGGGAGCATCGGAATCGGCTGGGGAGGGCGTGGTGCTGTGCGGTGGCGGTCATGGACGCTAGCGAGAGCGGTCGAATCCCTCGTTGAACCACCCACATCCACGATTCACCGGACCCACCCAGCACTCACTGCCCGGACCAGAACCGCTCCAGCCCGAAGTCCAGCATGTCGGGACTCACCGGCTGGAACTCCTCGCGCTCGGGCTCGGGGAGGTACTCCCGGACCGAATCCCACGAGTCGCGGGCGTAGCGCTCGTCGACGAACACCCGGACCCCGACCTCCTCGGGGCCGCGGATCACCCGGCCGATTGCCTGCCGGGCCTTCCTGACCGCGGGCACCGTCAGGGCGTACTCGAAGCCGTCGCCGAACTTCTCGTCGTACGCCTTCCTGACGGCGCGGGTGCGCGGGCTTGCGGTGTTGATGAGTGGGACGCCACAGACGACGGCCGCCGACAGCCGGTCGCCCTTGTAGTCCACGCCCTCGGTCAGGGTCCCCCGCAGACTCGTCACGAGCACCTTCCCCTCGCCCGCGAAGAACTCGTCCTTGAGGTCCTCGGTGGTGCTGTCGGCGCTGGATTCGTCCAGCAGGACCGGCTTGTCCAGGCGCTTTTGGCACTGCTCGGCGGCCCACTTCGCTTCGTAATAGTTCGGCATCCCGACGAGGACGTTCCCCGGCGAGGAGGCGACCGAACAGATGGCGTCGACGTAGGTCTGCCGGACGCGGTTCTCCTCCCCGGTGTCCCCCCGGTTGTCGTAGGTGTACTTCGGCGCGGCGACCGCGAAGGACTCGCGGTTCTCCTCGGGGAAGTGCAGGCCGTAGGTCCGCTGTTCGACCGGCCGACCCTCCTTCTCCAGGTGGTTCAGGCCCGTGACCTCCGCGAAGACGTCCATCGGCGCGAGCGTCGCACTCATCAGGACGCCGCCGCCGAACTCCGCGAGGTGCTCGGCGATGACGCTGGAGGGGACGCAGTTCTGGATGGCGAGCCGGGCGTTGTAGGCGCGGCGCCAGGAGTCGACCGGCTCCATGTCGTCCCAGGTGCGTTCGAGTTCGATCTCGCGGAAGTACTCGGTGTGGTCGCGGTGGAACCACGCCGAGAGGGCGCGGGCCATGCTCTCGACGGCTCTCGATTTCTCCTCGTCCTCGGCCTCGTTGAGGATGCGCGCCGTGACCGCGGCCGCGTCGGGCAGGTCGGTCCAGGTGCGGCCGTCGTACCCCGCAGCCTCGGCCCACTCGGTTATCTCGTCGGGGGCCGGGTGCTCGGGGTCGCGCAGGGGAATCTCGGCGTCGGGCAGGTCGTTCAGGTCTGACTTCCAGCCGCGGTGTTCGCGGTCGAGGTGGGCCGTGACCCGCCGGTCGAGTTCCTCGCGGAGGTCGACCACGAAGTCCCGCGCGTGTTCGAGGTCCGAGACCTCGAGGTCGGTGTCGTGGAGTTCGCCACGGACGAGGTCGGCGTCGGCGGTGGTCTGGCGGCTCGTCGTGCCCCGGCCCTCGGAGAAGGCGACGGGCTGGATGACGCGGGTGAGTTCAGCCTCCGCATCTCTGAGTGTCCGGTCGGCCACGCCGTCGCTGACGAGGTCGCGCACCCGGGGTTCGAGCATGTGCGCCTCGTCGCAGACGAGGAAGGTCGAATCGTCGAGGAGCGGACCGGTGAACGACGAGGTCGTGGTCGGGTCGAAGGCGTGGTAGTAGTTCCCGACGACGACCTCGGCGTGCGCGAGGAGGACGCCCATCAGCGAGTGCGGGCAGGTACCGTACTCCATCCCCTTCGCGACGAGGTCGTCGGGGCGGAGCAGACCGGCGTCGGAGAAGTCGAAGGGCACCGCCTCCGCCGGGTCGCCGTCGTCGGGCATGTCCGCGAGGAACCGGGCGTAGAACGGGCAGAACTCGACGTCCCCCGTCCCGGTGTCGTACTCGGGCATCGTCCGGGGGTAGGGTGACGGCTCACCCGCGCTCTCGAGGTACGAGGCCGCCCCGCCGCCCGCGCCCGAGGAGGCGAGGTCGATCTGCTGGCTGCGGGCCTGCGCGGTCAGCGCCTCGGCAGTGGTGTCGCCGCCCTCGCCGGTCAGGTCGCGGGTCTTCTCCCGGAGCGTGTCACACCGGTCGTAGACGTTCCCGTCGTCGATGCCGCCCGAATTCTCCCGGTTGTACGGGCAGACGTCCGACTTCCCGACCAGCGTGAGCCCCGAGACGGGGTCCCAGTCGGCGGGCAGGTTCGCGTTGATGGTCTCCAGGTCCTCCTCGAACTGCCGGAGCTGCTGTTTCACGCTCGTCAGCACCAGCACGCGCTCGTAGTCCGAGTCGGGGTCGCGCACGAGGTTGATGCCCGCGGTCAGCGCCAGCATCGTCTTGCCAGTCCCGCAGGCACCCTCGACGACGGTGAACCCGTCGTTCTCGGCCGTCTCGATGGCGGTCTCGATCCCGTCGACCTGCTCGTCGTACGGTTCCGCGTGTCCGAAGACGGCTCGCCACGGCGCGGTCATCTGTATCTGCGTCATCGTCCTCCGTCCATAGGCCTGTCGGAGGTGGCCGCCCTATCGGTGATAAACTCCGGGACGGATGTGAGGGAAGTCCGGAGACGACGGTGCATCTCCAGTGGAACCGGAGGGGTCTGCGGGGGCGGTAGCATCACCGGGTGACGTGGAAAACCAACGTCCCACCCTGGCGCGCGCTGACGAGCGTGCCTCGCGCTAGCGAAGCCGCGAGTCGGCATCGCGCGAGGGACGAGCACTGGACTGGAGCGAAACGGAGTGGAGCGGAAGGAAGCGCGCAATCGGCTGGGGAGGGCGTGGTACGGAACGGTGCTGTGCGGGGGTCCCCCATTTCCATCGGCGCGAGTCACATGCTCGTCGTCACCAGCACCCGCTCCACGAGCCCACCAGTCACCACGCACAGAGCACAACGCCTACCCGATTCGACCCGAAACGACGGGTATGAGCGACTTCGACGCCGACACCTGGCGGGCCGAACTCGAACAGAAGCGCGAGGAGAAAGACGAGTTCTTCGGCGAGCATCCGCAGTCACCGATTCCCCCGGAGGAACGCGACGACTTCGACGGCGTGGCCTACTTCGACCCCGACCCGGCGTTTCGGGTCGAGGCCGACCTGACACACCACGCACAGCCCGAGCCGGTCCCGATGGAGACGACGAACGGCCCCGAGGTCCGCTACGTCCGGGTCGCGACGCTCTCGTTCGAGCTGGACGGCGACGCGTACGAACTCCACGGCTACAAACAGCGCCCCGACGAGGGCCAGCCCGAACCGCTGTTCGTCCCCTTCCGCGACAAGACGACCGGCCAGCAGACCTACGAGAAGGGCCGGTACATGGAGCTCCACGTCGACGGCGACCTCGAAGACGTGGACACCGTGACCCTGGACTTCAACCTCGCGTACTCGCCGTTCTGTGCCTTCTCGGACACCTTCTCGTGTCCACTGCCGCCCGAGGAGAACTGGCTGGAGACGACGATCGAAGCGGGCGAGCGATACTGAACCGCGACAGAACGGAGACGGAGGGTCAGAACAGGAAGCCGAACAGGCCCAGCAGGCCCATCAGGACGACCCCGAGGCCGATGATGCGGTAGAGGGTGACCCGGGTACTGGTGATGTACCGCCGGGTCGACCGCAGGTGTGCGAACCGGAGCTTCAGCATCTCCTCGGGGAACGCGACGAACGCGAGGCCGACCCCGAGGATGGCGACCATCCCGAACACGCCGAGCAGTACCTCCACGACGTTCACGGAGCCACCCCCACCGTGACCAGCGTGCCGAAGGTGCGGTAGCGCTCGACCATCGCCTCGCGAGTCTCCCAGTCCTCGGTCGGGAACTCGTCTGCCGGCGGGATGTCGATGTCACGGTCCGGGACGTTGTCCTGGCTCGCGACGTGGAGCCCGGCGTCGCGGAACGCCTCGCGGTAGTCGGCGGCGCTCCACAGCGTCATGTCCACCTCGATGTACTCTTGCCACTCGTGGGAGTGGACGTTCTCCTCGTAGTAGTTCACCGCGCAGGTGAACGTCCCGCCGGGGCGGAGGATACGGGCCACCTCGCGGAGCGTGTTCTCCGGGTTCTGTGCGTAGTAGAACGCCTCCATCGTCCAGACGTGGTCGACGCTGTCGGTCGCGAACGGCAGGTCGTCGAAGTCGCCGACGAGGTAGCCCAGCGCCTCGTCGTCGGCGTACGACTGCGCGTTCCGGGCCATCTCCGGGGAGCCGTCGAGGCCGTAGACGCGACCCGCGTCCTTGGTCTCGCGGAGCGCTCGCCCGGCGTAGCCGGAGCCACAGCCGAGGTCGACGACCGTCTCGCCAGTCTCGACCGGCATCCGTGCCAGTGCGTGCTTGGCGGTGTGCCAGTGGCGGTCCTCCATCCCTCTGTCGCGGCCGTCCTGGGCCCACGCGTCGAACTCCTCGCGGACACTCATGGGTAACCCCTCAGACCCGAGAGGACAAAACCCGTTCGGGAGACCACCCCTCATGCGATGCGAGAACGTACCGCTTATCCGCCCCGGGCGTGCATCCACCGGTATGGTCGGCCCAAGCAAGCGGTACAAGCTCGCCGACAGCGCCCAGCAGGTGGTCGGCGGGTTCCTGCTCGCCGGACCGTTCGTCGTGACCGAGGAGGTGTGGGTCCTCGCCGCGAACATGTCGACGCTCCACGGCCTCGTCACGGTCGCCATCGTCGGGGCCATCGGCTACGGCGCGCTCTACAAGGCCGACGACGACCGCAACCCCGACCGGGAGCTGGAGGTCGGTGGCATCCCGCTCCGGTTCGTCTCCCTCATGGTCGTCTCGTTCGGGTCGGTCGCCATCCTCGCGCTCGCGTTCACCGCCCCCGAGACGTTCCTCGTCGGTGACGGCGACGGCATCCTGACGAACCCGACGGAGACGGAGATGGCCGTCACGACACTCAAGGCCATCAGCGTCGGGGCCATCTTCAGCGTGGTCGGTGCCGCGACCGCCGACTCGCTGCTGTGACGAGTCGGGCGGCCCCCGACAGACCGGCGGTTCACGCCGTGTACCCCGGTAGCGTGGCTCACTTTCGCACCCGCAACGTTAAGTTCGTCCCGCCGGTTTCCGCAGGTATGGACTATCAGCTCACGGTAGACGGACTCGACGAGACGATTCCGGGTGGGACCAACATCCTCCTCGTCCATCCATCCACAGGTGAGACGGACCGGATCGACACCGAATTTCTGAAACACGACACGGACTACTTCTTCGTCATCTCTACCCGAACCACCGCGCGTGAGGTCCGCCAGAAGCTCGAGTACTACGACGTCGACGAGACCAAGGCGGTCATCCTCGACACCCTGAGCGTCGAGCGCGGCTACTCCCGACGCTCCAGCAAGAACGTCCACTACGTCTCCGCCCCCGACGACCTCGACGGCATCATCGAACAGACCGAGCGCTTCTTCGCGGAACACGACGGCAAGCTCCGCGTCAGTTTCGACTCCATCACCGAACTCGCCTACTACGCCGGCGAGGACGAGGGCCGCGAGGCCGTCGAGCGCATCCTCGAACTCATCGACGAGCACGACGCCGTCGGCCTGTTCCACCTCTCCGACGAGGTCCACGACGACGACGTCGAGGAGGGCTACCGCGACCTGTTCGACCGCGTCATCGACCTCGACGTCGAGGGCAACGTCTCCTTCGACGACTGATTCTCACGCTGCGCGCCGACCGCGATTCATGACGAGGTTCGACAAACTGGTCCGCGACGATATTCCCGCGGTGATCCGCGAGAACGGCGAGACACCGGTCACGCACGTCGCCGACGGCGAGGAGTACCGCGACCGCCTTCGCGAGAAGCTCGTCGAGGAGGCACGGGAGTTCCGTGCCGACCCGAGCGCCGAGGAGCTGGCCGACGTGCTGACCGTGCTCGACGCGGTCCGGGATGCCGAGGACATCCCGGCCGAGGCGGTCGCGAGGGAACGACGGGAGAAACTGGCCGCCCGTGGCGGGTTCGAGGAGGGAATCGTTCTGGAAGCGGTGCTGGCAGACGGCGAGTCGACCGCCTCGGAACCCGGAACCGAACCCGGGGAAGACTAGCGTCGATTCGACCCCGACTACTGCAGCGACTCGAACGTCTTCTCCGCCCACTTGACCGCGTAGGGTGCACCCCGGTCGCGGTAGGCATCGGTGTCGAGTGCCGCGAAGGGTGCCGGGAGTTCGACGGCGTGTTTGAGGCCGCTACAGGCCAGCTCGGTCGCGTCCGAGAAGTCGGTCTGGCCGAGTGCGACCTCCCTGGCGAGGCCGTCGAGCCGACCCTCGAGGCGCGACCCGGCGTCCTGCCACGCCTCGCCGAGGGCGGGCTGGGTCGACAGCCAGTCGGCGAACACGTCCCGCGTGTGCAGGCCGAGCCAGCCGTCGTACAGCGCCGCGGCGACCTGGTAGGTCGCGTTCGGATCCAGCGGCGTGGCGTCGGCGAGGTCGCGGTAGTGCGCCGCGAAGAAGCCGAGGAAGTGCTCGGGGACGTCGAGGCCAGCCTCCACGAGCGCTTCGGCGACGAGGAAGTCGATGAACGACTCCGGCGAGCCCTCCACCCGTGGTTTCACGATGACGACGGGCGGGTCGGTCTGGCGGGTCCACGCGACGCTCCCGTCGCCGGGTGCGCCGATGGTGAACTCGTTCCCGGCGAGCCGATGGAGGAGTTCGGGGGCCTCCTCGGGCACCCACGCCGGGTCGTACTCCGTCGGCGAGAGCGAGTCGACGAGCAGACCGAGGTCCTCGGCCTGTGCTGGCGGAATCGTCTCGAAGTCGGTGGCCGCGTCCAGGACGAGCGCCCCCGGGGCGTGCTCGTCGCGGACCGCCGCGACCGAAGGAGAGAGGTCGCGTTCGCTGAACATCACACGCCGCCGGCGCCGAGCGAGACGAGCACGAGGGCGATAGCGAGCACTCCAGAGACTCCGACCGTGGTCAGGACGATCTTGGTGGCGTCACTCATGTGCGGGTGGTACGAGCGGGAACGCTTAAAACCACCAGTTCCGGCCGCGACGCGCGGATGTTATGGCTGCGACGGGCAAGTCTTACGCTGTGGCTGGTGTGCGCACCGACAGCCACGACGAGACTGTCTTACCGAGTGTTTCGACTGGAACCACCATTCGGTTCAGAGACATTCTACAACCCGATGGTTCGGTTTCTGGACCCGAAAAACAGGGGTGTGGATGGGACAGATTGCTGCTGTCGGCTCACTCCTCCCCGCGCCAGCTGTCCGGGACGTCGATGACGTAGCGGCCGTCCTCGCGCAGGGAGATGATGTACTCCTCGCGGTCGTACAGCTCCATCAGGTTCAGCTCGTACTGCCCGGGGTTGAGGATCTTGATGCTCTCGAACTGCTGGTTGAGCTCCTCGCGCAACTCGTCCAGGTCGGGCCGGTCGTCGACCTCGGTGTCGGCCGGTTCGGCCACCACGTGGCCGTCGGCCGAGCCGACCTGCTGTTCCGGGGCTCCCGACTGGGCCGGTTGGGCGGCGGGCTCCGCACCGGATGCGGCGCTCGACTGTTCGCCAGGGTCGGGGAGTTCGTCCGGCGAGACGATGTCCGAGCGTGCACTCGCCTGTGCGTTGTCCTCGGAGGACATCGTCCGCGCCGAGATGCTGCCCGCACCCTCCTGGTCGTCGGCCGACTGTGGGGCGGGCCGGGACTCGGCAGTGTCCGGTTCGGCAGTGTCCGATTCGGCCGCCTCGGCCCTCTTCGGGCCGGTCGTCTCGGCCGGGGTGGGTTCCGCTGCCTCGGGTTCCGCCGTCTCGGCGGCGTTCGAGGGCTGTGTTTCACCTGCAGCCGGGTCGCTCGTCCCGGCGGTCGACTCGGTGGGCTGGGTTCCCGACTCTGCCGGCCCGGTTGGCGAGTCGTCGGCCCGTGCCGGCGACTCGTCCGACCGTGCTGCCGCCTTCTCGGCGGGCGTGTCGTAGTCCTCTGTCGCGGACTTCGGCCAGGCGCGGTCCTCGTCCTCGGAGTTCCGGTTGACCCACTCGCGGACGGTCGTGGCCGCCTTCGTAACCGCGTTGCCGTCCCGTGACGGCCGGTCGGGTGGACTCGCCGAGTCGTCGGGCTGGCTCGGCGACCCATCGGCGTCGTCCATCGCGCCCTTCGGGATGAACTGGAACTTGTTCCCGTCGCAGCCGGGACAGCCCGAGAGCATCTCCTTCGAGCCGTCCTCGAACGTCCGGCCGCATTCGGTACACTGGTGGGGCATTATTTCCGGGAGACGAGCGCGCTGATGAGGTTCTCGTCCTTGTGGAGCGTCTCGATCTGGTTCGCCGGACCGATGACCGTGAGCTTCGACGTCTCCTCGCGACCCATGATGCGGTCGAGGATGCTCGCGTCGTTCGTCTTCGAGCGGGGGTACGTCTCGATCTCGATACCGTTGAACTCGTCGGGGCTGATCTCGGTCATCGTGACCTCGATGAGCTTCGACTCTTCGTCGGGCGAGAGGCCCTCCTCGAGGATGACGATGTTCCCGTCGCGGACGCCATCGAGGATCATCCGGATCTTCTCCATGCTCGCGAGGTTAGCCATCCGCTCGCCACTGATGAGGTCGATCTGGACCCCGCCGCCGTCTGAGGTTTTAGCTTCCGGCATTGTTCACCCGAAATAGTCCGCAATCTTGTCGTAGACCTCGTCCATGTTCTCGCCCTCGAGGGCGGAGAGCGGGACGGTCTCGTGTTGCGGGAACGCGTCCTCGATGCGCTTGACGCTGGACTCGTCGAGGTCGATCTTGTTCGCGAAGATGAGCACCGGCAGGTCGCGCGACTCGATGATGCCGATGAGCATCGTGTTCACCTGCGTGAACGGGTCCTCCGAGCTGTCGAGCACGTAGATGACGCCGTCGACGTCCTCGCGGAGCCAGTGCATCGCCTCCGCGACGCCTTCGGTGGCCTCGCGGGAGCGCCGGACGGCTTCGTCCTTGTCGAAGTCGTCGAACTCCATGAACTCCTCGTAGTCGACCTTCGTCGTCACGCCGGGCGTGTCGACGATGTCGATGTTGACGGAGCTGCCGTTGCGCTCGATCTCCACGTTCTCCTTGCGCCGGGCGCGGCGCGTTTCGTGTGGAACGTGGCTCTCTGGCCCGACGGCGTCACCAGTCCAGTCGCGGGCGATCCGGTTCGCCAGCGTAGTCTTACCTGCGTTCGGCGGTCCGTAGATGCCGATTCGCTTCTGTTGCTCCTCCTCTGTGAACAGACTTTCCCTCACGCGAGCGAGGCTGTCTTTCAGTCCTGAGATGAGTCCCATCCTGTTCTATCCTCCCACACGTGACCGGCTGTGAAACCGCAATCCACGTGCGTCTGCCCATAGTAGCGAACTCGACTCACTTAAGCCTACGTCAGACATGAAATTTGTATATCATTTAACGTGTCGAGAACGGGCGCCGAGCGGCCCGGAAACCGGATGACGGGGACGTGGTCTGTGCACACGAACCAGACCCGTTCGAGTGCCGCAACACACGGGTTTTTCACGTGGAACGCGGTGAACCGCTTGTCGAGTCAGTTGGTTGCTTCGACGTCTGCTCCTGGGAGTCGGAGACCGGGACAGAAGAGCGTCGATGACAGCGGAAGATCCCGGGAGTGTCGAGTGGACCGGAGAATGGCCCACGCTCTCCCGGGCTTCGGACGGATTGGACGACCCGGTAGGCGATACAGGGACAGTCACCGATCGAAGTGGATAGCTCGAGGTGGAAAGACGAAACGTGAGGCACGTGGTCTGGTGACAGTGGACACGATAGGTGGTACCGGCCGACGTTGGTAGCCCCCCACCCCTTCGTTTCGGGTGGAGACGGTCGAAGGGGTGGTCGGGGTGGCGGCAGATGGCGTGTTTTGTTCTAGTGAAGAAACAGAAAAGAGACAACGTCTAGTCTACAATATAACTAGCTCTAGTACTATTTGGATTAATACGGCAGTGCGGATATTGTTTATAGACTACCGTCTTAAACATTCCGGCACTAGAAGACCCCGTGGACCCCCACCCCACCTTTCTCGCGTTCCACCCGAAACGAAGGGGTGGGGGGGTCCCTAGAGACGTGCTAGCACCCCTTCGTTTCCCGTCCACAGTACTCGGCAGCACTGACCGACCAGCACGGACACCCGACCCAGGGCCCGCCAGCATTCACTATCCATTCCACCGCATCACCTCCATCGACGACTCCCTCAAGCTGGACCCACCGGGAACTCGCCATCTCCTTCCAGGACCTTCCGGGGCTCCTGGATCGACAGCCCCGAGGAGACGCGGTCCACTCGATAGGCGGTTCGTCGAGCTACCGAGGTCGTCGACTCCATCAGTTGCCTACGGGATAGACTCCCGGTAGTATAGAGGAGGTTCTCTGCGGGACGATGGAAGCCTGCTCGCGTACGTGAGCGCAGACTAACTAGACTAGAACTCCTCCTTCCGACATTCCGTCTCCGACAGGCAGTCCGTCGTCTCTCCGCATCGAGCGTTCGACCGGAAGCACAGGGTGGTCCCCCCGGTCTGTGTCCCAACGAACCCCCTTCCTTCCCGTCCACTCCGGTTGCCGACGTACCGACCTCCTGTGGACTTCGTCGCGTTCTCGGTCTTTTCGACCTGCTCCCCTGTCTTCGTTTCCCGTCCAGCTACCGATCTTCGCCGTCCTGACCCCGAACTCACGCTGTATCCCCCAACCTCCCATCCTGACCCGACCGACTCGCCGACCGACCACCGCCACCCCGGTTCGACCTGAAACCGGAGGCCCCCGAGGTACCCATCCGACTGGATAACCACCGGCTCGAACTCTGAAACGGCTCGATACTCGCAGTAGGACCCTCCAACACCCGGTTACTTCGTGTGGAACGCCCCCGAGACCGACCCCGAACTGGTCGCTGAAGGACAACTATTATTACCCTCGTGTTCATCTGCTTCGTTTGCATCAACTGGACGGTTCGACATCGCGTTCTTCACTATGAACCTACTCACTGCCGGTGTCACGTCCTCTCGCGACCGGGCTGGCGACTATCTCCAGATGAAACAAAGGGGTGAACGTAACAGATGACAGATAACGACGATGCGGGCGGTGACGAACGAGACGGGGACCGACCCGGAAAGATAGAGACATCGCGGGACTTCAGCGTCGACCTCGACGACGTGGTCCTCGACGAGGAGGAGGAAGAGGCCTCCCAGGGGTTGTTCGACGACCTCCTCAGCGGGGAGCCCATCTTCGAGAACAAGGAGGTGCTGCGGCCCTCCTACACGCCACACGAGCTCCCCCACCGCAAGGAGCAGATCAACAAGATGGCGACCATCCTCGTCGCCGCGCTCCGGGGCGAGACCCCCTCGAACATCCTCATCTACGGGAAGACCGGGACCGGCAAGACCGCGAGCGCGAAGTTCGTCTCCAACGAACTCGAGTCCACCTCGAAGAAGTACGAGGTCCCGTGTTCCGTCGAGTACATCAACTGCGAGGTGACCGACACCCAGTACCGCGTGCTCGCCCAGCTCGCGAACAAGTTCATCGACGAGAACGAGGAGATCATCGACCGCCGTATCGACGAACTACAGGACCGGCTCGACGCACTCGACGAGTACGAGGCGACCGCCTCGGGCACCGCCCCCGACACCGACGACCGGTCCAGCGCCGGCGCAGCCGAAACGCACCCCCTCGCCGACACCGAGTTCGACTCCCGCGAGGACGTCCGCGACCGCATCGAGACCCTCCGCGAGGACCAGGAGGAGTTCGAGAGCGTCCCGATGACCGGCTGGCCGACCGACCGGGTCTACAGCGTCTTCTTCGACGCGGTCGACTACGAGGAGCGCGTGGTCGTCATCATGCTCGACGAGATCGACAAACTGGTCGAGAAGTCGGGCGACGACACGCTGTACAACCTCTCGCGGATGAACTCCGAGCTGGAGAACTCCCGCGTGAGCATCATGGGCATCTCGAACGACCTGAAGTTCACCGACTTCCTCGACCCTCGCGTCAAGTCCAGCCTCGGCGAGGAGGAGATCGTCTTCCCGCCCTACGACGCCAACCAGCTCCGGGACATCCTCCAGCACCGCTCCGACGTGGCGTTCAAGGACGGCGCACTCACGGGGGACGTCATCCCGCTGTGTGCGGCCTTCGCCGCCCAGGAGCACGGTGACGCTCGCCGTGCACTCGACCTGCTCCGCACCGCGGGCGAGCTCGCCGAGCGCTCCCAGTCCGAGGTCGTCGACGAGGAGCACGTCCGGCAGGCCCAGGACAAGATCGAACTCGACCGCGTGGTCGAGGTGGTACGCACCTTACCCACGCAGAGCAAACTCGTCCTGTTCGCCATCATCCTGCTGGAGAAGAACGGCGTCCACAACATCAACACGGGCGAGGTGTTCAACATCTACAAGCGCCTCTGCGAGGAGATCGACGCCGACGTCCTCACCCAGCGCCGCGTCACCGACCTCATCTCCGAGCTTGACATGCTCGGCATCGTGAACGCGGTCGTCGTCTCGAAGGGTCGCTACGGCCGCACCAAGGAGATCAGCCTCTCGGTCCCAATCGAGGAGACCGAGGCGGTCCTGATGAGCGACTCGCGGCTGGGCGACATCGAGAACATCCAGCCGTTCGTACAGGCGCGGTTCAACAACTGATTGCTTCACCGATTGCTTCGTCAGGAGGTCTCGTTTCGCTGACGGCCGGCGCTGTTCCGTCGATGGCTGTCGTTTCGAGTCGAACTCGTGGTGGTGCGTCGAACGGGCAGTTCACTCGCGCCGATGGCAGTGGAGACCGCAACAGCACAGCACCGCAGCCACACCCTCCCCAGCCGACTCCCGCCACTACGCTTCGTTTCACTTCACTCCGTTCCAGTCGTCCCTCGCGCGTCCGACTCGTGGTCTCCGACACACTCGTCGGCGCGCGCCAGGCGGCTACTCGGGGGACGACGAACCTGAAGAACCGAATCCGAACCGAGAATCAGCAGCTCACAGCCAGCCGCGTCGACGCGAAACAACGGTCCCGAGGCCGGCCGCGAACAGCCCGAGTTGCAGCCGAAGCCCGGTCAGCGTCGGCGGCGCGCTGCCGGCGGTCACGGTCGCGAGCTGGGCGAACTGGAGGCGGACCCAGCCGAGGAAGGGGATGCGCACCTTCGCCTTCCCCTGGATCCACTCGGGACGGACGACGTTGGACTGGCCGCCGACCTGGTCGTAGTGGTCGTTGGTCACCTCGTTGTCGCCCTTCGTGATGAAGCCCGAGTGGGGGGCCGGGCAGGCGTCGTTGGCGATCTCGGCACAGGAGTTCGCGCCGTCGAGGTAGCTCTTGTTCGCCCGCTGGTACCAGTTCTCGCCCTCCTCGACGTAGAACATGGCCCGGTGGATGATGGGTGTGCGGCGGTCGCTCCCGTACGGCTGGTAGACGATGACGTTGCCGTAGTCGCCGAAGCTCCAGTAGCCGCCGTTGGTCTTCGCGTGCTGGTAGGTCACGACGCCGGTCCCCTCCGCCGCGCTGGCGGGGGCGTACCGGTGTTCGTCGACGATGAACACCAGGTCGTTCTTGTGCATGTGGGGCTCCATGCTGCCGCTCTCGACCGCGACGAGTGGCGGCCAGACGCCGCTGACGGCGAACAGGACGAGGCCGATGATGGCCACCGTCAGGACGCTGCTGCCGATGTCGCGGATGGTCTGGACCCAGGGGTCGCTCGTGTTGAAGAACCAGTCGATTGGACCGTCGAAGTCCTCGTCGCCGTCACTCGCGCTCGCCCCCGGTTGTGGCGCAGGGGCGGTGGCGCCGGTGTCGCTGTCGGCGTCGGTGTCCAGTGGGTGGCCTTCCGCCGGCTCGGTCGACTCGCGGTCGTGAGAGGCAGGTTCGCTATCGTCACCCGGCGAGCCGCGGTCGCCAGCCTCGTCGTCGTCGCCGGTTCCGGACCCGCTGTCGGCCGGTTCCGACTCGTCGTCCGGCGCCGCCGACTCGTCGTCTGCCGACGTCGATGTGTCGTCGGCCCACTCCCACTCGTCCATCCCGTCGTCGCCGGGGGACTCGTCGGCGTCGGCGTCGTCGGGGTGGTCGTCGCTTCCGGGTCCGGTCATCTGCTTCCGGGTAGTCTCCCACCGCCAATCAACCTTCTGTTGCGGTCGACAGGTCGTCGGGCGCTTTCCGGCTCGATTCGTTCCGACTTTCGGCACCCTTTTGCCCGCCGGGCTAGTTCGAGAGTGATGTGCCACTGGAGGGGTCTGCACGCATCGTCGGCGAACTCGCGAGCCACGGCTACAACGCCGAGCGCGAGGCCGTGACGCTCATCGCGACCGCCGACGACCCGACCGGAACCCTCCGCGCGGTCGTCGACGCGGCCGGCGAGGACACCATCGTCATCACCGCCGAGGACGTCCGGACGGTCCGCGAGGCGGAATCGAACGGGTCGGCGCGGGAGGCCGCGGCGAACGGCGGCTCACCGGACGACCCGACCCAGACCCCGGCCGCCGCCGACTCCGGGACCGCTGGCCCCGGAACCGCCGCCGACCCCGAGACCGCCGAACCAGACCCCTCCGTTTCGGGTGGAGATTCTCCCCATTCACCCGGGAATACCGCGGCTGCTCCAGTTGAAACAGGGGGGTCCTTCCAGCGCGAGGTCGACCCCACGAAGCGGTCGGTCGACATCGCCGGAGACATCACCGGCCAGAGCACCGGGACCGGCGAGTACAAGGACTTCGTGAAGGTGTTCCGCGACCGCTACGACAAGCTCTCGAGCAAGTTGCGGGGGCGGGTCAACCACCGGCCGACGACCGCCATCGAGTCGATGGCGCCCGGCAGCGAGGTCGCCATCGTCGGGATGGTCAACGACATCCGGTCGACCGCCTCGGGCCACTGGCTCGTCGAACTGGAGGACACCAAGGGGACGTTCCCCTGCCTCGTGATGAAGGACCGCGACATCGCGGAGCTGGTCGACGAACTGCTCTGTGACGAGGTCATCGCCATCGAGGGGACGCTCTCGGACGACGCCGGCATCGTGTTCGTCGACTCGATGCACTTCCCCGACGTGCCCCGGACCTACGAGCCGTCCTACGCCGACCGGAAGGTCGAAGCCGCGCTCATCTCCGACGTCCACGTCGGCAGCCAGGAGTTCATGCACGACGAGTGGGACGCCTTCTGCGACTGGCTGTACACCGAGGAGGCCGAACACGTCGAGTACCTCTGCATCGCTGGCGACATGGTCGAGGGCGTCGGCGTCTACCCGAACCAGGACGAGGAACTCGACGTCGTCGACATCTACGAGCAGTACGAGACGTTCAACGAGAAGCTCAAGCAGGTGCCCGGCGACCTCGAGATAATCATGATCCCGGGGAACCACGACGCGGTCCGGTTGGCCGAACCCCAGCCGGGCTTCGACGACGAACTCCGGAGCATCATGTCGGCCCACGACGCCCGCATCACGGGCAACCCCTCGACGGTGACCATAGAGGGCGTCTCCGTCCTCATGTACCACGGCGTCTCGCTGGACGAGGTCATCGCGGAACTCCCCGAGGACAAGGCGAGCTACGACGAGCCCCACAAGGCGATGTACCAGCTGCTGAAGAAGCGCCACGTCGCCCCGCAGTACGGGGGCCACACCCGCCTCGCTCCGGAGGAGGAGGACTACCTCGTCATCGAGAACGTCCCCGACATCTTCCACACCGGCCACGTCCACAAGCTCGGCTTCGGGAAGTACCACAACGTCCTCGCCATCAACTCCGGCTGCTGGCAGGAACAGACCGACTTCCAGAAGTCCGTCAACATCGACCCCGACGCCGGGTACGCGCCCATCGTGGACCTCCAGGACCTCGACGTGACCGTCAGAAAGTTCTCCTGACCCTCGCTGTCGCCGTCATCGACGGCCGTTCCTGCGTTCTCCGTCAGTCGTCCATCCCGAACCGGTAGCGAAGCGTCTCCGAGTGCTCGAAGCGCGGCCCCGTCCCGATCCGTTCGAAGCCGGCCTGTTCGGCCGCCACGGCCGCGGGAGCGTCGGGGTCGGTGACGAGCAACTCGACGGTCATCCCCTCGGTCCGGGCGAACCGGAGCGGCTCCTCCAGCAACCGCTCGCAGGCGGCCTCGGTGCCGCCGAGCTGGGTGATGTGTACCGTGTCCGTCTCGGCGTCGAAGCTCACGAAGCCCAGCAGCTCCGCCTCGTCGGTCTCCTCGACGTCGGCGTTCGGGTCGTTGACCTCGGTCGCCTCGGCCTCGGCGACCCGGACGGTCCGGTCGTGGACGAGGTTGCGCATCACGTCCGCCGGTGTATCGGCGATGGCGGCCAGCGCCTCCGCGTCGGCCTCCACCGCGTCCCGTACGTACATCAGTCGAACCTTGGGACCGGTTCGGTATAAAACCCGAAGGCTGCGCGCCGGTCGCGCGGCCGGTAGCGGGCCACGAACGACCGGCCAGTCCGGCAGCCGGTCGTCCGCCGACCGCCAGCAGCGACACCGTGACGACCGACCACCGCCCCCGATATCGACACCGCGGCAGGTTTTTCCCCGGAGGGACATAGTTATGCCCGCGTCGGGGAAATGGTGGGGTATGAACCGATTTCGCACCGACGAGGTGGACGTATGCGAGTAGTCGCCAAGTTCGGGGGGACGAGTCTCGGCAGCGGTGACCGCATCAACCGCGCCGCCGACTCCATCGCCGCCGCCGTCCGTGAGGGTCACGAGATAGCCGTCGTCGCGAGCGCGATGGGCAACACCACCGACGACCTGCTCGACGAGATCACGTTCGAGGCCGACGAGGCCGACCGCGCCGAGATCGTCAGCATGGGCGAGCGGACCTCCGTCCGGATGCTCAAGGCCGCCCTCGGCGCCCGGGGCATCGACGCGGTCTTCCTCGAACCGGGCCACCCGGACTGGCCGGTCGTCGCCAACGAGAACGGCGAGGTCAACGTCGAGGAGACGAAAAAGCGCGCCGCGAAGATCTCCGAGGACCTCGGCGACGTCGTCCCGGTCATCACGGGCTTCCTCGCGGAGACGCTCGACGGTCACATCACCACCCTCGGCCGCGGTGGCTCCGACACCACGGCGGTCATGCTCGGCAAGTACTTCGACGCCGACGAGGTCGTCATCGTGACCGACGTCGAGGGCGTCATGACGGGCGACCCACACGTCGTCGAGGGCGCCCGCAACGTCGGCCAGATATCGGTCGACGAACTCCGCAACCTCTCCTTCCGCGGCGCCGAGGTCGTCGCCCCGTCTGCGCTCTCTTACAAGGACGACGACCTCGACGTCCGGGTCGTCCACTACCAGCACGGCGACCTGCTCTCCGGCGGCACACAGATCACCGGCCAGTTCAAGCACCTCGTCGACATGCTGGAGGAGCCACTCGCCTGTCTCACCGTCGCGGGGCGGGCCATCCGCAACCAGTCCGGCGTGTTCCACCGCCTCTCCGAAGCCCTCGCCGAGTCCGACATCAACATCGACGCGGTCGCCTCGGGCATGGACTCCATCACCTTCTACGTCGACGAGAAGGAGGCCGAACGCTCCGAGAACATCCTCCACCGCGAGGTCGTCGAGGACGAGAAACTCTCCTCCGTGACCGTCGAGGACGACATCGCCGTGGTCCGCATCACGGGCGGCGAACTCCCGAACCAGCCCGGCGTCATCGCCGGCATCGTCAACCCGCTGGCCGATGCGGGCATCAACGTCCACGACATCATCACCAGCGCGACCAGCGTCGCCATCTTCGTCACGTGGAGCGACCGCGAGCAGACGCTGGAGATCCTGCAGGACCTGTACTGAAGCCGAGCCGTCGTTTTTCACCTCGTCTCCAGGCCCGCCACTGCCAGGTTCGCCCTACTCAGAAGCCGCCGACACCTGGACTACCTGCTTCCCGATGTTGTCCCCAGAGAAGAGTCCGAGGAACGCGTCTGGTGCGTTCGAGAGCCCCTCTACGACCGTCTCCCGGTGAGCGACGTCGCCACGGGCGACCCACGTCGCCAGTTGCTCGCTGGCCTCACCGAACCGCGTGACGTAATCGCCGATCAGGAGCCCCTCCACCTTGGCCCGCGGCGCGATGAGCATGGGGAGCTTCCGTGGCCCGGTCGGGACGTTCTCGTCGTTGTAGTGGGCGATCTGCCCGCAGACGGCGACCCGCGCATCCAGGTTCAGTTTCGTGAAGACGGCGTCTGTGATGGGACCGCCGACGTTGTCGAAGTAGACGTCGACCCCGTCGGGGGCAGCGTCGTTCAGTGCCGCGCCGTAATCGTCGGTGGTCTTGTAGTTGATGGCGGCGTCGAAGCCGAGGGTCTCTGTGAGCCACTCCGTCTTCTCGTCGGACCCCGCGAACCCGACCACTCGACAGCCGTTCAGCCTCGCTATCTGTCCGACCACCGACCCGACGGCACCGGCAGCCCCGGAGACGACGACCGTCTCACCGGGTTTAGGCTCACCGACGTCGAGGAGGCCGAAGTAGGCCGTCCGTCCGGGCATCCCGAGCACACCGAGATACGCCGGCGGGTCCGCGACCGACGGGTCGACGGGAGCCACGTCGTCCGCATCCAGGAGGCTGTAGTCGGCCCAGGTCCCTTCGCCAGTGACGAGGTCGCCGGCGTCGTACCGGTCGCTCTCACTCGTGACGACTTCACCGACGATACCGCCTTTCAGCACGTCGCCGACGTCCCAGGGTTCGGCGTACGATTCGCTGTCCCGCATCCGGCCGCGCATGTACGGGTCCACGGAGAGATAGTCGACACGCACGAGGAGTTCACCTGCCCCTGGCTCCGGGACGTCGTCCTCCCGCAGTTCGAAGCTATCTGCGTCCGGTTCACCTTCGGGCCGCTCGACGAAATACCACGCGCGGTTCGTGTCTTCCATAACCGCCTTCTGGGTGTCGCACGGAAGGGCCTTCGGTCCTCGGCACGGCTTTCTGCCAGACCTGCTCGTGTACCGTCGGGGGGTCGGGGCGGCGACGTTCGAGCAGGCGACGCCCCCAGAAGCTACAATCGAATCGCGGCCGAAGGCGTGGTATGCGAGATCTCCACGTCCACTCGACCTACTCCGACGGCAGCTTCCTCACGCGCATGGTCCACGCGGCGCAGGAAGCAGGCCTGGAGGGGGTCGGCATCGCGGACCACTGCAACGTCTCGGCCCGGGAGGACCCCCAGACGTTCCGGGCGACCTACGGCTTCAACCTCGACGTGACCTACGAGCGCCGCCGGCTCGGCATCGAGACGGTCCGAGAGAAGGCGGACATAACCATCTACGACGCGGTCGAGATGGACTACGACCCCCGGGACGAGGCCGAGATTCGTGCCTTCCTCGACGAGGCGGACTTCGACTACGTCATCGGGAGCGTCCACACCGTCGGCGAGTACAACGTGCAGGCAGCGCCCCAGTTCGCGGACCTCTCCGACGCCGAACTCGACGCCGTCGTCGACGACTACTTCGACGCCCTCGTGGCACTGGCCGACTCGGAGCTGTTCGACATCGCCGCCCACCCGGACCTCATCGAGCGCACCGAACCCCTCCGTGGGCGGGCCACGGTCGAGCACTACGAGCGGGCGACCCGGGCGTTCGCCGAGTCCAGGACGGTCCCGGAGATCAACGCCGGGCGCGCCCTCGGCGACCCCGGCTTCGTCCACCCCGACCCGGAGTTCCTCGCGGCGCTTCAGGAGTACGACGTGGCCGTCACGGTCGGGACGGACTCGCACCGTCCGGACGAGATCGGCGAGCGCGCCGCGTTCCTCGACCGCTTCCTCGACGACCACGGCATCGAGCCGGTCGAACCGTCGAAACTGGTCGACTGACGGCGCCTGTCTGGCACCGCCCGCCCTACTTCAACCCTCCCGGTGTCGACTCCTGTCCCCGCCTGCCCATCTTCGTACATCCATCGGGAATCCTGTGGACTCGGGGCCAGCAAGCGCCAATTAGGACTTTCACATTCTCTCCCCAATACTGCCCCAATGACAGCGTACAAGTCGAAGATGGTCGAGCGCATCCACCTCCCCGCCCGGGAGGAGCGCGAGGCCAACCTCGAAGCCGCAGGGTACAACGTGTTCAACCTCGATTCGGACGCCGTGTTCATCGACCTCCTCACCGACTCGGGGACCGGAACCATGTCCGACGAGCAGTGGGCTGCCCTCATCCGCGGCGACGAGTCCTACGCCGGCGCGACCAGTTTCGGCAAGCTCGAATCGGCCGTCGAGGACGTGATGGGCTTCCCGTACGTCGTCCCGGCCCACCAGGGCCGCGGCGCCGAGAACATCCTCTACGGCGTGATGGTCGAGGAGGGCGACACCGTCCTCAACAACACGCACTTCGACACGACCCGGGCCCACATCGCCAACCAGGGCGCGGACCCGGTCGACTGCCCGGTTCCCGAGGCCCGCGACCTCGACGCCGAGGGCGACTTCAAGGGCAACTTCTCCATCGAGGAGGGGTGGAAGGTCGTCGAGGAGGTCGGCGCCGAGAACATCCCTGCCGTGGTCCTGACCATCACGAACAACTCGGCGGCGGGCCAGCCCGTCTCCGTCGAGAACACCCGGAAGGTCCGCGAGTTCTGTGACGAGATCGACGCGACGTTCGTCCTCGACGCGTGCCGGTTCGCCGAGAACGCCTACTTCGTCACCCAGCGTGAAGCGGAGTTCACGGACTCCTCGGTCGCCGAGGTCGCCCGCGAGCAGCTCTCCTACGCCGACGCCGCGGTCATGTCCGGCAAGAAGGACGGCCTCTCGAACATCGGCGGCTTCGTCGCCTGCAACGACGAGGCCCTCTTCGAGCAGGTGAAACAGCGCGGCATCCTCTACGAGGGCTTCGCCACCTACGGCGGGATGTCAGGCCGCGACATCGAGGCACTGGCGGTCGGCCTGCGCGAGGCCGTCGAGGAGGCGTACATCTCGGACCGCGTCGGGCAGGTCCAGTACCTCGGCCAGCTCATGGCCGAAGAAGGTCTTCCGGTGTTCGAGCCCATCGGCGGCCACGCGGTCTACCTCGACGCCGGCGAGTTCTTCCCGCACATCCCGGCCGAGGAGTTCCCCGGGCAGGCGCTGGTCTGCGAACTCTACCGCGAGGGTGGCGTCCGGTGTGTCGAGCTGGGCAGTTTCGCCTTCCCCGACAGCGACCGGCCCGAGCTGGTCCGGATGGCCGTCCCGCGCCGCACCTACCACAAGGAGCACATCGAGCACATCGTGGATACGGCGAAGGAGGTCTGGGCCCACCGCGAGGAGGTCGACGGGCTCGAGATCACGAAGGAGCCCGAGATGAAGGAGATCCGCCACTTCACGGCGGAACTCGCACCGCGGGCCTGACTGCCCGCGACGGGACCCGGGCGGTTCCGCCCGCGACGCTATACTCAGGGAGTGACATTTTACGCTGGGGCGTGTAGCCACACTCGTCCCCGCCGCCCATGTCCCGCGAGATACACCCGACCGTCAGCGAGTTGCGAGCAGCCAGAGAGACAGTCCAGAGCGCCCTGACCAGCGCGAACGTGTCGTTCCCGCTGGACACCGGGGTATCGGTCGAACTCGGCTGGGACGGCAGCGACTTCGTGACCAGCCAGGTCGACGGTGCCGCCGGCTACGCCGACTACCCCGACACCATCGAGATATCGTTCAACAGCCACCCAGACGAGTGGCAGGCGTCGCTGGCCTCCACCGCGACCCACGAGCACGCCCACCTCTGGTTCTTCGAGCAGCGCGGAGGCGAGGCCGACCGGAAGTGGGAGTACGTGCTCGAGGAGGCGTTCACCCAGCACGTCGCGGCCGACCTGGTCCCCGAGTACGACTCGCCGTGGTGGACGCGACACGCCGACACCGTCCTCGCCGACTACTGGCCGGTGGCCCGCGACGAGGCCTTCACGGCCCCGAGCGAGGAGGGCGGACCGCTGTTCATCGACCCGGAACCGGGGGGCTACCCGCACGGGTACGGCTACTCGCTGGCGTACCGACTCGGCGAGGAACTGCTCGCCGAGGAGGGGTACGACCTGCGTGAGTTGGTGGAGGTAGACCGCGAGGAGCTGGTCGCGGTCGGTGACCGGTTGTTCGGGGGGTAGTGACTGGTTCGTTCGACCACCTGAATCGTGGGTGCTGGAGTCGACAGGCGGGTCCCTCGCACGCTTCCAGTCCGCGGCCTCACTGGCTCACGGGTCGTTCCTCACCGTTCGCCTCGCGGCACTTCGTGCCGCGCCACTCGGCACGCTCACCAGCACGCGCCGATAGTGGTGGTGATGGTGAAAACTCGAGTCTACTCCCCCTTCGCCAGCCGGGTCGCCAGTCGCTCCGGCAGCCCGGCCTCGCGAATCTTCTGCTGGACCTGCTCGATGTCGTACTCGACCCGGCGTTCCTCGACCGCACCCGAGTCCATGTCCAGGAGCGCGTAGGCTGCCCGGGGGTCGCCGTCGCGGGGCTGGCCGACGCTCCCGGGGTTCATCACGACGCCCTCGGCGAACTCGGCGGTGTGCTGGACGTGGGTGTGGCCCATGATGAGGACGGCCTCGCCCCGGAGCAGGTTCGGGGCGAACTCGTGGGGCCGGGTGTAGTGGTCGGGGTCGTCGGGGTGGCCGTGGACGAGCTTCACGTAGCCGTCGCACTCGCGGCGTTCGTCGGGGAGGTGGCCGAGCCACTCGATGTGGCGGTCCTCGAGGTGTTCGCGGCTGTAGCGCACCCCGGCCCGCGCCATGTCGTTGAACCGGAAGCCGGTGTCGCGGGCGACCGCCCGGTCGTGGTTGCCCATGACCGTCGGCACGTCGCGCTCGAGCAGGACGTCGACGCACTCGGCGGGCGAGGGGCCGTAACCGACCACGTCGCCGGCACAGAGGAGGCCGTCGACCGGCGGCATGTCGGCGAGCACCGCGTCGAGGGCGACCCTGTTCGCGTGGATGTCCGAGATGACGCCGAACTCCATGTCGTATGACAGGACCCCCAGCGGTTTAGTTCTCCCCGTGGGACCCGGACCTAGTTTCTTGGTAACTCGGTGCGCACATCTGGTCGATGGCTGATGATTCCATTCAACCGGCAGAGTTGCGTCGCGAGGACGTCCTGACAGTCGACGACGACCACTTCACGACGGATTCCGTCGCCATCGTGACCGGTGGCGGCTCCGGCATCGGCCGGGCGACGGCGGTCGCGCTCGCGGCGAACGGCCTCACGGTCGTCGCGACCGACCTCGACGAGGAGGGGCTGGCGGGGACGGTCGAGACGGCCGAGGAGTGCGAGGTCGAGGGGACGGTCGAGACGGTGGCGGGGAACCTGACCGACGACGACGACATCGAGCGCATCGTGGCCGAGTCGGCGGAGTTCGGGCAGATCCGCTACCTCGCCAACATCGCGGGGCTCCAGCACATCGACCCGCTTCCGGAGTTCCCCATGGAGAAGTACGACCTGATGCACCAGGTGATGCTCCGGGCGCCGTTCTACCTCTCGAAACTCGTCATGCCCCACATCGAGGACACCGACGACCAGGTCGGCGCCATCGGGAACATGGCCTCGATCCACGGCCACATCGCCACGCAGGACAAGGCAGGGTACATCACCTCGAAGTTCGGCCTGCGGGGGCTCACGCAGTCCATCGCGGCCGAGGGCGCGGGTACCCTCCGGGCGTTCACCATCTCGACGGGCTACGTGAAGACGCCCCTCGTCACGGACCAGATTCCCGACACGGCGGCGGAACGCGGCATCTCGGAGCGCGAGGTCGTCGAGGACGTGATGCTCGGCGACGCGATGGTCAAGGAGATGATGGAGCCGGTCGAGGTCGCGAACCTGTTCGTCCTCGGGTTCTCGAAGCACGGCCGTCACCTCGACGGCGGTGACCTCACCTGGGACGGCGGGCACCTCACCACCTACTGATGGGGACCCGCGTCGCCATCGCCTGCCAGGGCGGTGGCAGCCACACCGCGTTCACCGCGGGGGCGCTGAAGTGCCTGCTCACCGAGGCCGCGGACGAGTACGAGGTCGTCGGGCTCTCGGGAACCTCCGGCGGCGCGGTCTGTGCCACCGCCGCGTGGTACGGCCTCCTCTCCGACGAGCACACGCCACAGGGGTTGCTCGACGACATCTGGGCCGACCTGACCGCCGACTCCGTGGCCGACCGGTTCGTCAACGACTGGGTCGTCATGAGTTCGGCCGTCGAGACCAGCGGCTTCCCCACCGCGCGAATCAGCCCCTACCAGAACCCGATGGCCCGGGCCGGTCAGCGGCAGTTCCAGCGCCTGCTCGAACGCCACATCGACTTCGACCGCCTCCCCGACCTCGCCACCGACGACGCCCCCCGGCTCGCGGTCGGGACGGTCAACGTCACCGCGGGCGAGTTCGAGACCTTCTGTGACGACGAGGTCACCGCGAGGGCCATCCTCGCCTCCTCCGCGATTCCGGACCTCTATCCGGCGGTCGAGATCCACGGCCACACCCACTGGGACGGCCTGTTCTCGCACAACCCGCCCATCCGTGACCTCTTCCACCTCCCGGCCGAGCGCAAGCCCGAGGAGCTGTGGATCGTCCAGATAAACCCCCAGCGCATCGAGGAGGAGCCCAGGAGCCTGCGCGAGATATACGACCGGCGCAACGAACTCTCTGGGAACATCTCCCTGAACGAGCAACTGCACTTCATCGAGAAGGTGAACACCTGGATCGACGAGGGCCACCTGCCCGAGAGCGACTTCCAGAAGACGGAGATACACCGCATCAGCATCGACGAGCAGTTCTTCGCCTCCTCGAAACTGGACCGCTCGCCCGACTTCATCGCGGAACTGGAGCGCCGCGGGCACGAGAAGGCGAAGGCGTTCTGCGAGCAGCGCCGCGAGAGCTGAGTTACTCCCCGTTCTCGACGGCCAGCTCGAAGCCGTCGCCGTCACGCGAGAGACCGGCCGCACAGACCGCGTGCTCGTAGTCCGCGTCGTACACCGCGGCCGCGGCCTCGGCGGCGGTCGCGGAATCGAGGTCGAAGGCGGTCGGGGCGTCCTCCTCGTAGGTCGCGACCAGCGTCGGCTCCGCGACCTGCTCGACCAGGAGGGCGTCCTTGCGGACGATGCCGATGAACGCCTGCCCGTCGTCGGTCATGATGCCGGCGATGCGGGGGGTGTCGTAGTCGTCCTTCTCGTAGTCGAGCGCGAGCAGCGACTGCGCCAGGGCGTCGCGGGCCGGGTAGCCCATCGCGAGCTTCTCGGCGGCCGGGTCGACGTGCGAGCCGTTGCCCAGCACGGCGCCGTTGTCGGTCACGCGAACGCAGTTGTAGGCGATGTAGGGGTTGTCCGTCTCCGGGGCGTCTTCTGTCGGGCCGACCGTGAGGGTGTCCTCGCCACGCGCCGTGACCTGCCGGTTCGGGAACGACCGGGAGGAGACTCGATACGCGCTGACGTCCGGGCCGACGACGATGAACCGTCCGATGTACATACACGAGTGTGCACACATTCGGGGTAAGAAGGTGTCGATGTATGCACGGTAGGGGGTATGTCGGGCTCAGTCGGTGGTCGGTGCCGCGCCGGCCGCGAACTGCTGTCTGTACCGGCGGGCCGCGTACCAGATGGCGATGCCACCGACCAGCGTCGGGGCGAGCCACCGGGCGATCTGGGGCAGGAACGTGAAGTTGACCGTGCCGAAGGCGGTCACGGTGGCGATGTACGCGCCGCCCATGCGCTGGAGGTGCTCGAAGAACCACTCACGGGGCTCGGTCGTGGCGGCCCGGAAACGCTGGACGTCCTGACCGGCGATGACGGTCGCGATTGCGCCGAAGACGAACATCACGACCGCGAACGCCTCGCCTGCGAGGGAGAACCAGCCGCCCATGGCGAGCAGGCCGACGCCCGAGAGGCCGAACAGGGCGACCGCGACCCAGTCCTCGGTCTCGGCCCGGTCGGCGGGGCGCTTGCGCGAGAGCACCCGGTAGCCCGAGTAGGCGAAGTAGAAACTGAAGATGGCGACGAGGCCGAGGAAGATGCGGCCGACGGACTGCTCGATGGCGAGCAACCCCAGTGCGGTGGTGGAGACGACGGCCATCCCATAGACGTAGGTCCGGCCGAGTCTGCGGTGACGGGTGCCACCTTTCTCGGTGACGATGGCGCCCGCGCCGGCGAACAGCGCGACGAAGCCGGCGACGATGTGGACGCCGAGGACGACCGATTCGATGGTGTTCATATCACACGAACAAGTGTTGGAATCATAACTATATCGGTGCGGGTTCTGACGTGTTCACCGGTGAGAACGGGCGGTCTGGCGGTGCGTCGGTGCGAACAGGGGTGTGCCGTCAGTCGGACCCGATGACCCGGGCGTGGGGGCCGAGGAGCTTCGTCGCGTACCCGAGCAGCCACGCCGCGGCGTTGAGCAGGTGGAAGCCGAGGAACAGCAGGACGACGCCGATGGCGGAGACCACCAGCGCGCCCTGGAGGGTGGTGACCTCGCCGGTCGCGAACTCGACGGGGCCGGTGAGGGTGATGGTCCAGAAGTCCTCGGTGAACTGGAGGGCGGGCAGCAGCGTCACGCTCCCCTCGGGGCCGAAGGTGAGGGAGACGCCGGGGCGGTCGTAGTAGAACGGGGCGGCCATGAACACGGTTGAGACGACGCTCCAGACGACGAGGGCGACGAACGAGCCGACGCCGACCCAGAACTTCGCGAAGGTGACCACGAGGCTGACGTAGGTCCCGTAGTCGGTGAGGAGGTCCTTCACGTACTCGAGGACGCCGTCTTCGAGGGTCGCGTCACCGGTCCGGGTGGGCACGTCGAAGCCGAGCAGGTGCCTCGCCAGCTCGGTCTCGATGCGCATGAAGGCGGTCCCGACGACCAGCGTCACGAGCAGTATCGGGACGCCGACGACGACCACGAGGGTCCCCGTCCCGGCCGATACGCCCGAGACGAGCGCCACGAAGTAGAACAGGCCGAGCGGGAACGCCAGGGCCAGGTACAGGAGGTTCTTGTACGTCTGGAGGCGGACGGGCACGCCGACGAGCTGCCAGAGGAGGGCGGCGGGGTCGGTCGCGATGCGGGATTCGGTCTGGCTCATCGGTTCATGATACCGGTGCGGAACCAATAAAGTCGGGAGCCGACTTTCCGGTCCAGAAACTCGCCGCCTCTTTATATGTTGCCTGCGCAACGTCTTCCACTGTGAGTGAGGAGTGCGACGAGGCGGAACTGCTCGCCCTGCTCCACGACGAGTACGCTCGCGCCATCCTCACGGCCACGAGTACAGCACCGATGTCCGCCACCGAACTTGCCGACACGTGCGAGATGTCACCGCCCACGGTCTACCGCCGGGTCGAGCGCCTGCAGGAGTGCGGGCTGCTCGCCGAGGAGACCCAGGTCGAGGAATCGGGCCACCACTACGCGGTCTACCACGCGACCGTCGACCACGTCACCGTCTCCTTCGACGACGGCGACGTGACCGTCGAGGTGGCCCGCGAGGAGGAGGCGGTCGCCGACCGCTTCACGCGCCTGTACGAGGGGATGCGATGAGCCCGACCATCGCACCATTGCCGACCCTGCTCCCCATGCAGGTCAGCCAGCCCGGCACCGAACTCCAGGCCGCGGTCGTCCTCGCGACGTTCGTCCTCTCGACGCTGCTCGGCCTGTTCATCGCCCGGAAGGCGTACCAGGGCTACCGCCGCAACGACAGCGGGCCGATGCTCTTTCTCGCCATCGGTATCGTCCTCCTGACCGCGGTCCCGGCCCTGCTCTCGGTCGGGCTCTCGACGTTCACAGGCCTGCCGGGGTCGCTCGTCGTCGCCGCGACGAACGTGGCCGAACTCGGCGGGCTGGTGGCCATCGCGTACTCGCTGTACGGGCGGTTCTGACGCCGGGTCCGCCCTGCCGAACCGTCCCTTCTGCCGCCGACGTATCACTCCCGGAGAAAGAACAGACTCCCCGGGGAGGAAACTGAGGCGGGCTGTGAATCCCCACAGCGAGCTATTGTGGCCGATAGAGAACGACAGTCATCTCTATTCGGGCCAGAAGTATTGCGAAACAAATCTTTATGCCTGAGTGATGTGAACAGGTGTCCGGGGAGTAACCGATGACTGCAGGAAACATCACCGACCCAGTCGCTGCGCTGTTCGTCGAACTCACGGGCGAGACCACCATCACCGAACGCCAGGTCGTCACGAGCAACGAGGGACTCTCGGACGACCTCACGGCCGACCTGAAGGCGGCCGTCGAGAACGGCCTGGCAGACACCTTGCCCACGCCCGAAGAGGACTGACGACAGGCCGCAGGGACGACCGTACAGCCGGCCACGACGGCCGGCACGAACCGGCGTGTCGGGGGGCACGCCGCCCAGAGATACCGGGGACACCGTCTCCGATCCACTTTCACTTCCACTCCGCCCATGGCTCGGGTTTACCCGGCGGGCGGGTGTCGATTCTGGTATGCAAGAGACCGCCCAGGTGGCCCGTTTCGAGGCCATCGTCGACGCGACCGTCCTCGACGCGAAGCTCCAGCTCGTCGACGCCGTCGCCGACGAGGCGCTGTTCCAGTTGCGCGAAGACGGCCTGTTCGTCCGGGTCATCGACCCCGCCGAGGTGGCGATGGTCGAGACCGACCTCCCCGCCAGCGCGTTCGAGCACTACGAGAGCGACGGGGGCGTCCTCGGTTTCGACGTCGCCACGCTCGCGGAGGCGGTCGGGCTGGCCGACACCGACGACCCGCTCCTCTCGCTGGAACTCGACGCGGAGGCGCGCAAGCTCACCGTCGAGGGGGCGGACTTCTCGTACGCCATCGCGCCACTGCACCCCGACAGCGTCCGGCAGGTCCCGGACGTGCCGACGGCCGACCTCCCGAACGAGCTCACCATCGCGGCCGCCGACCTGCAACGGGCCGTCGGCGCCTGTGACCGGCTGGCGAACACGGTCCACGTCACGGTCGACCCCGACGCCGAGACCGTCAGTTTCCGGGCCGAGGCCGACGTGGACGACCTGGCGTTCACCTACGACCAAGACCGTCTCTCCTCCCTCGACGCGACCGCAGCGACCGAGACCATCCTCTCGCTGGACTACACCAACCGCATCGTCTCGGAGATGGCCGGCGAGGTCACGCTCCACCTCGGCGAGGAGAAACCGGCCTTCTTCGAGTACGAGCGTGACGGCATCGCGGTGAAGAACGTGATCGCGCCCCGGTTCGTCCGGGGCTGAGCGCTCAGCCTGACTGCTGGCGCGCCCGCCGGACGTCGGGGACCGGTCCGAGGACCCCGAAGACGAGTCGGTGGAGACCGAGGCCGACGCCCATGCCGACCATCATGGGTGGTGCGGCGCTCATCGGCATCGTGTCGGTCGCCCACCCGACGAGGAGGGCGAGGATGCCGAACGTCCCGACGCCGACCAGCACCCACATCCCGGCCCGGCTCCGGTCGGAGGCGGCCACGAGGACGGTGGCGAGGACGGCGACCGCGACGCCGACCCAGGCGTACTCGGCGGCGGCCGGGAACGTGTCGGCGATCACGAGGCCGGTGCCGACGTTCGAGAGCGCGACGAAGAGGTCGACCGCGACGATCCGCTTCGCTGTCTCGTCCATCCGGACCCTCAGGCCTTCGCGCCGGCGACCCCGCTCCCGATGGCGGCGCCGCAGTGGTTGCAGGCCACGAGGTAGAACCGCTTGGAGGCCGCGAAGAAGCCGGTGGTGGCGTCCATCTCGACGAACTCGACGTCGTCCTTTGCGGAGAGGTCCGTGTCACATTCAGGGCAGTGTGCCATGTCTCACCGTTCTGACTGGTGCGACAAATGTCTTGTTCTCAGGTGGCGCCGCCGCCACCGGCCTTCGCGCCGGCGACGCCGCTGCCGAGCGTCTCGCCGCACTCGGCACAGCTCGCCACGTAGAACCGCTTGGAGGCGGCGATGATGCCGGTGGTGGCGTCGGCCTCGGTGAACGCGACGTCCGATGCGTCGGAGAGCGTGGTCTCGCAGGCGGGGCAGTGGACCATACCCGCCCGTTTCGTGTCCAGCGACAAACATCTGTGGGTCGGTTCCGGCTCTATACTGCTGCGGCTGACTGGCCGCGATGGGCTGCGGCTGGCTGGCTGGCTGTGGCTGGCCGCGACGAGGCGGCCCCGACGGGCCACCTACAGGCCGACCAGGTCGTCGAGTTCGACGTCGGTCACGCGGCCACCGCAGGCCGCGCACTCGTCGACGTGTTTCGGGGCTTTGCCGCCTTCCATGTGCAGGTTCCCGCACTCCGTACAGACCTCGAATTCTGCGTCGAGCATACGGGAACGGCTTCGTGGGCATCCGTGGAAGGTACCGGGCCAAGATAACGTGGGATACCGGGACGTTCCGTTCTCGATTAGTAAGAATACTGGTAATGGTATTGCCCGTGCCCGGCGTATCTCCACTCGCTATGATACCCTTACAGGTCCCGGGCGGCCCTGAGATACTGGTGATGCTGCTCGTCCTGGCCATCCCGCTCGCCATCGTCGCGGCCGTCGTCGTGCTCCTGCGCAACCGCAGCGGCCGGGTCGAGGAACTGGAGACGCGGGTGGCGGAACTCGAGGCGGAACTGCGCCGGAACGAGCAGTCGCGGTGACCGACACCGCGAGAATCGACCGGTTCTCCGGAGTGATATCCACTGCCTAGTCGCCAGTGTTCGACTCGTCCTCCTGTGCCGAAACCACCCCGACGAGCCCGGCGAGCCCCACCAGCACGACGCCGACGCTGACGCCCGCGACCATCGCGGTCCGGTCCTCGGCGAGGACCAGCACGGTGGTGAACAGCCCCATCGCGACAGGCAACAGCATCATGTACACCTCGGTCGGGTCGTGGTCGGCAAGCAGGGAGGGCGCCATCGTGTCAGATTGTTGCTCTCTCCCGACAAAACTGTACCGGGACCCTGAGACGACGAGGTAGGGTGCCGGCTACCGGTTCCGCCCTGACGTTCTGCCCGACTGGCAGAAAGTTCGTTCAGCATCGCGTTATCTCCGGCGGCGACCTGTCTCCTACCGATGAGACTCCACACCGACGCGCTCGCGGCGCTCGCCGTCGCGGCGCTCCTGCTCACCGCCGGGTGCCTCGGCACCGCGGCGGCCGACCGCCAGCCAGACGACGGGGCGAAAGGCCCCGGCCTCCCGTTCACGTACCCCGACCACGTCGTCGCGGACGTGCCGATGCAGACGACCACGCAGGTCGGCGTCTGCGCCCCGGTCACCGACCCGACCAGCATCGCGCTGTCGACGGCCGCCAGCGACCCGGGCGTCACCGTGACCGTCACCGGCCAGCTCGCCGTCACCGACGCCAGCAGCCGGGTCACCCCTGCGGTCCTCGCCGAACCCGAACCGGGTCGGTACGTCCTGTTCGTCGCCAGCGAACCCATCGCGGACGCGGCGCCCGCACCCTGTGCCGACGGCGGCCACGTGCCCTACGAGGTCGTCGTGACGCTCCCGCACGACTCGCCCGACGAGTTCGACCTGACGGTGATGCACATCGAGCCCGCGGGCAGCACCGGGACGGAATCGGCGTGAACACCGCCATGTGGCGCACCCGGCGACTCGGCGGCTGGCGGGACGCCCTCGCCGCCGGGCTGTTGCTCGTCGGCCTCGCGGTCTCGACCCGCGGCGCGCAGACGGCCCTGTTCATGGGCGAACGACCCGTGACGCTCCTGCCGGGCGCGGGGCTGCTCCTCGAGGTCGGCATCCCGGCGCTGGTCGTGGCGCGCCTGCTCGTCGTGCTCGTCCCGTGGCTCGTCGCCGCCCGGGTCGCCCCGCGATACCGGACCCGGATCCTCGCGCTGGGGGGCCTGTGCTGGCTCTGCTGGGGCGTCTGGCAGCACTGGGTGCTGCTGGCGCTGACCTGATGGCCTGTCCCGGGCCGCGGCGATAGCGTTTTGTCACTCCACGATGAACCTCGGCCCAGATTGAACACGAGCTCGAGGTCGGACGCGGCGTCTCTCCGGTAACCCGGGACGCGGTTCGGCCGGCTCGCCGACTGTGGGCTGCCCGGCGGCCCGACCGGAATCGCGCTCGGTCGGTTCCCGCTGCGCGGTCACGCTGTTCGGCACCCGGTTCACGCCTGCGCTGCGGTGCGTGTGAGCCGTTTCTCTCGCTCTCTGCACACCGCTAGCGAGGCGTGGGTCGTCCCGTTCTCAGACCGCCAGCAGCCGCCGAACCCACGTCAATGCCGCACACACCGTCGACTCGTTCGACGTCCGACCAGCAGCACCGCCTCCCGAATACGACTGGACAGTACCGTCTCCCGAACACCGGCCGAACCGGAGGGCTCCGGCCATGAGCCGGCCCGCCGAGACCCTCGCCCTCGAATCCCGGGTCGCGGCGGGCCCGGACCGCTACCGCTTCCGGACCGCCGACGGGGTCCACTCGCCCGCGTCCTTCCGCGACCCCGACCTGCTCCTCCTCGACCACCTGTGGGACGCCGACCTCGGGGCCCTCTGCTGTCTCGAGGCGAACTACGGCGTCGCGCCCGTCGTGCTCGCAAGCCGCGCCGGGTCGGTCCAGGTGACCGAATCGAGTGCCCGGGCCGCCCGCCTCTGTGAGCGCAACTGCCGGGAGCACGGGGTCGACGCGGGCGTCGACTGTCTGGCCGACCCGGCCGACCTCGACGCCCGGTTCGACACCGTCGCCTACGCCCCGAAACCGTACACCGCCATCGCGATGGGCAAGCGCCGAATCGCCGCCGGCCTCTCACTGCTCCGCCCCGGCGGGCGCCTCTACCTCGCCGCAGCCACGCGGACCGGCCTCTCGCGCTACGAGGACTGTCTGAATGCCCTCGCGGGCAGCGTCGAGACGGTCGGCAGCCGGGGCGAGTTCCGGCTCCTCCGGGTGACCCGCCCACCCAGTCTCGACCCGCCCGAGTACGCACAAGCCAGCCGCCTCGACGCGACCCTCGACGGCCACGACTGCACCTTCGTCACCCGGCCGGGGCTGTTCTCGGCCGCGTCGGTCGACCACGGCACCCGACTGCTCGTCGAGACCGCCCAGGTACAGGACGGCGACCGCGTCCTCGACCTCTGCTGTGGCTACGGCCCCGTCGGGACCTGCGCGGGGCTCGCCGCCGACTGCGAGGTCTGGCTCACCGACGACGACGCGGTGGCGACGGCCTGCGCCGACCGGAGCCTTGCCGCCTCCGGTGTCGACGGGACCGTCGTTACCGCGGACTGCACTTCGGGCGTCGCCGACCGGACCTTCGACCGGGTGCTCTGCAACCCGCCGACCCACGCCGGGGCGGGGGTCCTCCGCGACCTGTTCGACGGGGCGCACGACGTGCTCGCGCCGGACGGGAGTCTGCTGCTCGTCCACCACCGCGAACTGGACCTCCGCCCGCATCTGGCCCGATTCGACCGCGTCGAGCGCCGGGCCACCGGTTCGGAGCACGTCGTCCTCGCGGCCGAGCCCTAGCGCCGACGCATCTCGTCTGCCCGCCCCGTCACCCCTGCCGGTTCAGGTACGTCCGGACGATGGCGCCCTCGGCCTTCTGCAGGTGCTCGGAGGCCGTACTGGGCGCACAGCCCAGTCGCTCGGCGACCTCGTCCCGGGTCGCCCGGCGCGGGACGTCGTAGTAGCCGAGGTCGAGGGCCACGTCGAGCGCCGCCTGCTGTCGCGGTGGCAACGACGGCGGAATCGGGGGCCGGCCGAGGTCGTACTCGCCGACGCGTTCGATGGTCGCGTCCACCGCCTCCGGGAGCGCCGCCATCGCGTCCTGCAACCGGGCCGGGGGACCGACGAGCCGGGCCTCCAGCGACCCGTCGTGGTTGTACTCGATGGGGAAGACGGGGATGAGGCCCTCCATCGCCCCGGCGGCGAACAGCTCCCACTCGATGGGGTGGGGCTCCGAGTGGACGTAGGCGTAGCCGCGACCGTCGCCGAACCGGGTCACGTCGGACTCGAGGACGATGTCGGTCTCCTGCAGCACGGTCTCGAAGTGGTCGAGGTCGCCGTCGAGGTAGAGCAGGACGGTCGCCCGGGGCGGGTCGAACGAGGGCGCCCAGTCGACCATCTGGGCCGCCCGGAACACCTCGGGGTCGGTCAGCGTCGGGACCAGGGGGTGGAGGAGCGCCTCGTCGCTGGCGAGCCGGACGTGCAGGTAGCGCATCACCCGACCCGTGGCGCCGACCGAGTATAAGAATACCCCGACCATCGTCGGCACCAGCAGTTTGCGCCGACCGGCCGAACTAGCCGGTATGCGAGTGTTCATCGCTGGCGCGACCGGGGTGCTCGGTCGTCGCCTGGTCGAGTCGTGTACCGACCGCGGGCATGAGGTGGTCGGGCTGACCCGCGACGACCGGGGGGACGCCATCGTCAGGGAGCGCGGCGGCGAACCCCACCGCGGCGACGTGTTCGACCGCGACTCCCTTGTCGCGGGTGCGGCCGGAGCCGACGTGCTGGTCCACGCCGCGACGAAGATCCCCATCGACGACGCCGACGAGGCGGACTGGGCGCTGAACGACCGGGTCCGCCGCGAGGGTGCCGAGAACCTGGTCGCGGCGGCCCGCGATGTCGACGCCGACCGGCTGGTCCTGCAGAGCATCGTCTGGGTGGCCCGCCAGCCCGACGGGTCGGTCTTCGACGAGTCGGCGGCCCCGCACCCGGACCGGTCGACGCAATCCGCCCTCGACGCCGAACGAATCGTCGAGCAGGGAGCCGAGGACCACGGCTTCGACCCGGTCGTCCTCCGGGGCGGCTACTTCTACGCCCACGACACCGCCCACACCCGGCTGTTCGCCGAGCGACTGCGGAACCGCCGGCTCCCCATCATCGGGCGGGGGCTCCTGGGCAGAGAGGACGCGGAGCTCTCGTTCGTCCACGTCGACGACGCGGCCCGGGCCTTCGCCGCGGCGGTCGAGGGGGACGCGACCGGGACCTTCCACGTGGTCGACGACGAGCCGAGGACCTTCGCCGACTTCCTGCGCGCGTTCGCCCACCGGCTGGACGCGCCTGAGCCGAGACGGGTCCCCGCCTGGCTCGCCCGGCTGCTCATCGACGACAACTTCGTACGCCTGCTCACCCGGCCGATGCCGACGACGAACGACCGGCTCCGCCGGGCCTTCGACTGGGAACCGCGGTACCCGACCATCGAGGAGGGCCTCGACCAGGTCGTCGACCGCTGGCGGGCGGCCGACGACCCACCCATCGCCGAGGCGAGCCACTGATGCAGCGACAGACGGTCCTGCTGGCCGTCCTCGGCCTGCACCTGGCGGTCGCCCTCGGCCACGGCGCCACCCACGGGCTGGTGCCGGTCCCCCTCCCGCCGTGGCAGAACGCCCTCGTCCTCGCGACGGTCTTCGTCGGGCCGGTCGTCGGGGCCGCGCTGGCGGTGCGGAACCACCCGCTCGGCCTCCCGGTGTTCACGGCCTCGATGGCCTGTGCCCTCGTTCTGGGCGTCTCACTGCACTTCGTCGTCGAGGGGCCGGACCACGTCCACGCGATTCCCGCCGGGCAGTGGCGCCTGGCGTTCCAGGTGAGCGCGGTGGGCGTCGCCGTCACCCCACTGCTCGGCACCCTCGTCGGCGCGTGGGCGCTGTTCACGCGGTGACGACGATTCCGGAACAGGCGAGGTGACCACTGTCCATGCGAACCGGTCGGGAAGCGTGACAAAACTGATACGGCTCGACCGGGAAGCCCGAACCGATGCCCTCCCTCTCACGACGAGACGCCCTGAAGTCCCTCCCCGCCCTCGCGGTCGGCCTCGCCGGGTGTACCGCCCTGGCCGAGGAGGACCACGAGAGCCCCGTCCCGACCGCGTGGCAGACCAAGCGGTTCGACCCGACGCCGGGCGCCCACCCCGAGGGCGGCCCACTCATCGTCGGGTCCCGCAGCCCCTTCCGTGACGACGCGATGCTGGCCGCCGTCGACCCCGAGACCGGCGAGGAACGGTGGTCCATCGGCGGCGGCAAGGGCCGCGGGTCACCCGTGGCCGCCGACGACCGGCACGCCTACGTCTTCTCGAAGGCCGAGACCGCGTTCGCCGTCGACTATTCGACCGGCGAGATCACCTGGGAGACCAGCGTCGCCCCGGTCGACGAGGCCGACCCCGGCGTCGTCGAGTTCGCCCCGATTCCCGCCGGCGAGCAGGTGTACGTCCCCATCTCCGGCACCGAGGACGACGTGCCCGACCGGGTCGAAGCCCTCGCGACGGCGGACGGGAGCGTGCAGTTCGTGCTCGACCTGCCGGCCTCGCTCTCGGGCGCCCCGGCCCGCGACCGCGCCGGCCTCGTGGCCCCGCTTTTGGACGGGACGCTCCGCCGCGTCACCGCCGACGGGACCGAGGACTGGCGCCTTGAGGTCGGCGCCGCGATGTCCGACGTGGCGGTCGCCGACGGCACGGTCTACGTCGGCAGCGCGACCGAGGAACTGCTCGCGGTCGACGCCGACACCGGCGAGGTGCAGTGGCGCTCCCCACTGGAGAACACCGTCTTCACCCGCCCGCTGGTCGCCGACGGCCGCGTCTACGTCGCCGCCGCGGACTACTACCTCTACGGCATCGACGCCGCGACCGGCGAGCGACGCTGGCGGACCGAGACCCTCAGCGCGTTCACCTCCGGCCCAGAACTGGTCGACGGCCTGCTCGTGAGCATGGTCGGCGGGCAGATCACACAGCGCGGCCCGAGCGGGACGGTCCCGTTCACCCCCGAGGCGGTGTACGTCCACGATACCGACGGGACCGAGGTCGCCGAGTACCGCTTCGAGGGCTACCACGAGGGTGGCAGCCCGATGTGGGTCGCCGTCATGGGCGACGCGGTCTACGTCGGGCAGGAGTGGTCGCTCTCGAAGGCTGGCCCGGAGGTGACCGATGTCGCGTAACCCGATCTCCCGCCGCGAGGCGTTCGGCGCCATCGCGGGTGCCGGGTCGCTCGCGCTCGCGGGCTGTGTCTCCTCGGTCCTGCCCGGCAACAGCGTCGACCCGGTCTGGCGCCACGACCTCGACCAGGCGACCGGCGCCTCGCCCCCGGCGATGGGCGACGACCAGGTCCTCGTCGGCGGGCAGGACAAGGCCCTGTACGGACTCGGCGTCGCCGACGGCGAGACCCAGTTCCGCGTCGAGACCGGCGGCCCCATCGAGGCCCGCCCCGTCGCACCCGACGCCGGCGGCCCCTACCACGTCCACAGCACCGACGGCGACCTCTACACCGTCGACCCGTCGGGCGCCCGCCGCTGGCACACCGAGGGGCTGCACGAACGCGGCGTCCTCGGCCGGTACGGCTCGCTCGTCGTCGACATCGACCTCACCGACGACGTGCTCCGCGGCTACGACGCGGGCTCCGGCGAGCGCCGGTTCGAACGCGAGAGCGACCTGTACCTGCCACCGGAGGGTGTCGGTGACCACATCGCGCTCCAGCAACCCGCCGAGACCGACGAGCACCGTCTCGTCGTCCTCGCACAGGACGGCAGCGTCCAGTGGCAGACCGAGCCCTCGCGGCTCTATCCGAACGTCGGGGCCGACAGCCGCCTCCTCGTGGCGACCCGCGGCCCGGACGTGACGGGCTACGACCCGGCCGACGGGACCGTCCGGTGGACGGGCTCGGTCGCCGGCATGGAGGCGTTCCACGGCGTCGAGCTCGGCTCGCTGGTCTACCTGCGCCCGTCATACTCCGGCCCGGAGGACGAGGTGGTCGCACTCGAGCGAGACACCGGCCACGTCCGGTGGCGACGGACCGCCGGCTACCGCGTCGAGGCCATCGAACCGACCGACGACGCCGTCTTCGTCGGGAGTTCGGTCGACGACCCCGACGGCGGGACGCTCGCCCGCGTCGACTGCTTCGGTCCGGACGGAACCCAGCGCTGGACGACGGTCACGGAGCGGCCGACGATGGAGGACGTCGTCGTCTCCGGCGACTCGGTCGTGGCCGTGAGCAAGCGGTCGCTGGCCGCCCTCGACCGGGAGACCGGTGAGACGCGCTGGACCTACGACCCCGGCGAGGGCGGCCGACTCGCCGTCGTCCGGGCATCCGGTTCGGTGTTCGTCTCGAACCTCGACCGCGGGCGGGTCGCGAAGCTCCCGACGATGTGAGTGCGACGGCCCTCTCGGCCGCCCCCCACCCGTGCGCACTCGTATCACTATCCTGTTAATACCGGCGGGCGCGTATCTCCCGCATGAAACGACGTGCGATGCTCGCAGCGACCGGGACAGCCCTCCTGGCCGGCTGTCTCGGTGCGTTCACCGTCCGGTCTGACTCCGAAGAGGGCGGCTTCGTGGACGGGTACCAGGACGTGGCGCTGCTCGCGCTGGCCGACCTCACCGAGGACGGCTGGACCCAGGTCTCGGCGCCCGAGCCCGAATCGACCCGGTTCGAACGCGTCGACGGCGACTACGTCCACGTCCTCGACTCCGCCGTCGAACGCTACGAGTCCATCGCGACCGCCATCGGCCGCTTCGGCGAGGAGCTGGACCGGGCCCGCGAGGACGCTAACCCCGACCTCCTCGACCTCGCCGACGACGCCTTCGTCGCCACGCCGCGGACGAACGTGGCCGTCGTCTGGTTCCGCGACCGCGACACGCTCGGCCGGGTCTCCTACACCATCCTGAAGAGCACCGCCGCCGAGATGCGCGGTGTCGACACCGCCCTGGCCGTCGGCTACGCGAGCACGATGCACGCGAAGGTCGTCACGAACCGCCCGGACTCGGCGTAGCCCCACCTCGCGGGCTGCCAGCGGCGTCGCTGGTGGTTCTCTCCCGCCGAGAACCGTGTCACCTGTAGATGACGACGGCCCGCGTCTCTGCAGCCATGAGACCCCAGAACGAGTGGTTCGAACCTGAGCGGCTCACCGTCTACTACTACGCACTCGAGGCCATCGTCGTCGCCATCCTCCTGGCCGTCGCCGGCGGACTCGCACTGAGTGGCATCCTCTTCGAGGTCGAGCCCTGGGCCGTCGCCGTCGGCGCCGCCGCGGTGCTCCTCCCGGTCGCCTTCGTCACGTGGTGGATTCCCGCGTTCACCCGGAGCGCCGCCTACCGCCTCACCGAGGACGAACTCGAGTACCGCCGGGGCGTCTTCTTCCAGCAGCGGACCACCGTCCCCTACAACCGCATCACCAACGTCGACTCGGTCCAGGGACCCGTCCAGCGCCGCCTCGACGCGGGCACGGTCCAGATCCACACCGCCGGCTTCGGCGGCCAGACCGGCGCCGAACTCACCATCGACGGCGTCAGCGACTTCGAAGCCATCAAAGAGCAGGTCCTCGCGAAGGTCCGGGGCCGCGAGCCAGAGGCGACCGAGGCCGCGAGCGTGGCCGCGTCTCCCCCGGTACAGGCCGCGGAAGACGCCGACTCAGCCGACGTGCTCACCGAACTCCGGCGGATCCGGGAACTGCTGGAGCAGGGCCGGGTCGCCTGAGTGCTACCTGCCAGAGGTCGTCGCGGCGCGTCGGTGCGGGCGGTCACCCTGTACCACCCAGTTCGCGTCACAGCGTCGCACCCCTCTACGGTTTCGCAACACTCAAATATCCAAGCGCAGTACAGTCTGATGGAATCGGGGAGACCCGACGACGAAGTTCCATGGGGTAGTGGCCAATCCTGTTGCCTTCTGGGGGCAACGACCCAGGTTCGAATCCTGGTGGAACTACTTCCTCTCGACGTTTCATCTGGACGCGAGCAGTTGCGCTGTCGCGCGTTCTCCAGTCGAAACGAAGGGGGTTCACCCGTTACCAACACCCCTATTTTGGTTCACCCCATAGCACCTCGCACATGAAACGACGGGCGTTCCTCTCCGGTGTCGGCCTCTCGATGACGGCCCTGGCGGGCTGCATCGGCGGCCTCACCGGGTCCGGCGACACGCAGAGTGGTGGCACCTCCGACGAGGGCTACGAGACCCTCTCTGTCGAGGGTGAACAGGTCGCACTGGCCCCCATTGAGGACACCTACCAGTGGTTCAAGAACGACGAGGCGACGTTCGTGGACTCACGCGGGAGTTCGGCGTACGACCAGGGCCACATCGAGGGGGCAATCAGCAGCCCGGTCCAGAACCCCATCGAGGCCGAACCCGTCGAGGGTGTCTCGAAGGACGCCCTGGTCGTTGCGTACTGCGGCTGTCCGCACCACCTGTCGTCGCTCCGGGCGTCGGAGCTCCAGAAGGCGGGCTACACGAACGTCTACGTCATCGACGAGGGGTTCTACGAGTGGGTCGAGCGGGGCTACCCGGTGGTCGGGTCGAAGGCGAAGAAGGAGTTCGAGGTCCAGGGACGGACCGACCCGTCCCACGCCGGCGAGATGGTCAAGCTCTGGCTGCAGACCGACGAGGGGGTCGAACCGCTCGAGGCCGCACTGGTCGCGGACGACGGCTCCTACGCGATGACCGTCCACTTCAGCGGGGTCACCGCGGACTCGCCCGTCTCGCTGGAGGCGCCGGACTACGAGGTGGAGACGACGCTCGGTGCACTGACGGGGCAGGTCGTGACGGAGAACTTCGTCCGGTAAGCGGGCGGAACCACCGCGGTCAGATGAAGACGAAACCGGCAGCGAGGAGTGCGGTGAGGAGCGCGACGACGACGCCGGCGACGAGTGGCGGGTTCTCCATCGGCTTCCGGTAGACAGGCATCGCCTCGTACGCCGTCTCGAACGTCTCCAGGTTCTCCTCGTCGTAGAAGTACTTCGTCGACCACACGAACGATTCGGTGACGGCACACCCGGTGCAGATGGGGGTCCCTTCGAGCCGTTCGGTCTTCGTGTGGCTGGTGCAGTTGATCGACCCGCAGTTCGCGCAGTGGGTGTAGGTCTCGCCCCCGGCGTCCTCGCCGCAGTGGACACAGCGTGCCGGACTCGTGATGGTCTCCCGGGCGGCACCGGCGGCCGCGTACTCCACCGGGTGGTCGTATTCGCCGAGCGAGACGACCTGGGTGACCTGTGGCAGGTACACCGGTGTCACGGAGCGTATCTGGACGTCGCTCTGCTTCGGTCTGCACTCCTTCGAGTAGTCGACGTTGTTCCCGCCGGTGTAGTGGACCGTGGTCGTGTGCGCGTCCCGGACGCGGTCGACGAGCCAGTCGTTGTACTCCGTCTCGGTTCGCTCGAACCGGCCCACCTCGACCGTGTCGAAGTCGCGTTCGAACGTCGACTCGTCGAACTGGATGGCCTCGCCGACGTGTTCCGAGACGAGGCGCTGGAACGCCCGGGCCGGGACCGTCGGGCCGTGTCGGTCGGCCCTGACGACGAACTGGTCGGTCTCGTTCACCCGGTGGATGACGCCGACGGACGTCTCGAACGTCGCCTGTACCGACGCCACGATGCGGAGCATCGGCACGAACTCGGCAGTGCGGCTGCTCGCCTCGACCTGCGACCGCGGCAGGTTCTCGATGGGTTCGAACGCGCTCAGCAGGGGTCTGTCCAGCCCGGCCGTCGGCTCGTACGGCTGGAGCGTCTGGTCACAGAGGATCTCGATGCGGCCGTTGTACAGGTCGAGGCCGATCCGGTCCGCGATCTCCCGCAGTTTCTTCCCGTCGATGAGCTGGATGCCCGGCCCCGTCCCGTTCTGCTCGACCTTCCGTGCGTACTCCCGCGCCGGCTGTGTGAACCGGCCGGAGGTGACGACCATCCCCCGTTTCGGTCCGTCGTAGTCGTAGGTCGTCACCGCGCTGTGCAGTTTCTGGACGACCGGTCGGCTGACCGTCTCGCGGTGTTTACACTCGACGACGACCGCGCGTGTCTGGCCGTCGACCCGTTCTTCCATCACGATGTCGCGCCCCTCGTCGGCCCCCTGTTTGTGGACGCGCGGGTTCTCGTAGCCGAGCTTCCGGAAGACGTCGACCATCAGCTCCTCGAAATCGTACCCGGAGAACTCGTCGAGAAGTTTCGGCATACGCTCTGGAGTCGGCAGACCCACATCAATCATCTGGCTGAATATTCCACCGCGGAACCGACGCCAGCACCGGGCGGAACGGTGTTCCGCCGCAGGACAGAATCGCCCGGTCGCCCGGTGTCTCTCTACGACCCGTCGTCGGCGACCACGGGCAGTTCGACCCGGCAGACCGTCCCCTCGTCGCCGGAGTCGACGGTCAGCGAGCCACCGTGGGTGTCGACCATCCACCGGGCGATCCAGAGGCCGACCCCGCTGGTGTGCTGGAGGGGCATCTCGACGCCGGCGTCGAGGACCGCGAGCTCGCTCTCGGGGATGCCGGGGCCGTCGTCGCGGATGCGGATGACGACCCGGCCGTCGTCCTCGCCGGTTCCCGTGACGGCGACCTCGGGGCCGTCGGCGTAGCGCACCGCGTTCTCGAGGAGTTCGATGACCGCGAGCCGGAGGCCCTTCGTCGCCTCGATCCGGGACCCGGGAGCGTCCCCGGTCGGGAGTTCGACACTACTCTCCGGGAGCCGGCGCTGCAGGGTGTCCCGGCAGTGCTCGAGGAACCGCCCGACGGGCGTCGGTACGCGCTCGCCGGAGTCGAAGTGGTCGAGGACGAGGCGGGTCTTCTCGGCGGTCGAGAGCAGGTTCGAGACCGCGGCGTGGATGTTCTCGGTCGCCTCCGCCGTCGACGCGTCGCCCTGCTCCAGCAACTCGGTGTAGCCGAGCACCAGGCTGCTGTTGGTGCGGAGGTCGTGTCTGAGGACCCGACCGACCACCGAGAGCTGCTCGCGCTGGCGCTGTAGCTGGCGGTCGTTCAGTCGCTGCCTGGTGATGTCCTCGACAGTCGTGACGACGTACTCCACCGACCCATCGTCGTCGAGCAGCGGGGTGGCGTTCACGCGCACCCACGCCCGGTCGCCGTCACCCGTGACGACGCCGTGTTCGAAGCCGTAGACGGGCTCGCCGGTGGTCAACACCGTGCCGACGGGGAGCTCGGCCATCGAGATGGGGTTGCCGTCCATGTCCTCGATCTCCCACTCGTTCGCCCAGTAGGTCCGGTTGGTGATCTCCGCGGCGGGGATATCGAGGATCTCCTCAAGGCGCTCGTTGGTCCGGACGATGTCGCCCTGCGCGTCGGTGACCGCGATGCCGACCGGGCTCGTCCGGAAGATACGCTGCTGGAGGTCCTGTTCGTGCGAGAGCGAGTCCGCGGTCCGCTGGCGGACCAGCACCGTCCCCAGCTCCGCCGCGATGGTCGAGATGAGGTCGATGACCCGCGTGTCCCGCCCCGTCGGCCGGGACAGGAAGAACGTCAGGACGGCGACGACCTCACCGGCCGCGACGATGGGGACCCCGACGGCGGACCGCAGACCGGTCCGGGCGACGACGTCCTGCCGGACGAACGTCTCCCTGCCGGCCCGGGTCAGGTCGGCGAGCCACTCCGGTTCGGCTGTCGCCCAGACCCGACCCGGCAGCCCCTCCTCGTACCCGAAACGCATCTGCTCGGTCTTCGTGACGAACGCCGACGCGAGGTCACCCGTGAGCGCCGCGGTCGTGTGGGTGGTAGAGCAGCGCAACCCGTCGTCTCCGGGCACCCACGCCTCGGCGTAGTCGGGCTCGGCCCGCGAGCAGACGGCCGCGAGGACCCGCGACAGGGCGTCCTCGAAGGTGTCGGCGGTGACGGCGATACTGATCGTCTGCCGGAGGAGTTCGAGCTCCTCGACGGTCCGGGTCCGCTCGGCGATGTCGCGGCCGATACCGCAGACGTAGGACCGGGTGCTGCCCGGGTAGTCGAGACGCGTCGCCGTGAACTCGTACGGTCGGGTTCGGCCCTCCCCGAGGACGAACGCCGCCTCGACCTTCACGCGCTCGCCGTCGACCGCCCGGGCGAACGCGTCGGCCACCCGGTCGCGGTCGTCGCCCTCGAAGAAGGCGTCGGGGCGCATCCCCTGCAGCGCCGCCCCGTCGTAGGGCGCCTCGGCTTCGAGCCGTTCGTTCCACCAGCGGAGGCTCCCGTCGGTGTCGAACAGGTAGACCAGGTCGTCGACGCTGTCGAGGCCGGCGAGTCCGACCGACAGCGGGACGTCGCGGTGGTCGTCGGCGGGCCGGCGCTCTGCGAGCTTCAGGAGGCGCGTCGCGGCCAGCTGGAGCCGGCCGCCGTCGAGTCGGTCGAGGTAGTCGGCGGCGCCCGCGTCGGCAGCCGTCGCCGGCGAGAGGTCGCCGGCCGGGTCCACGAGGACGAAGGGGACGTCGAGGTCGCGGAGGCGGCCGGCCAGCGAGCGCCACGCACCGTCGACACTGCCGACGCCCAGGAGGACCATCTCCGGCGGGTTCGAGGTGACCTGTTCCCGGGCGCCTGCGACGGCTGTCGCGGTCCGGACCTTGACGGCTGGCTGCTCGGCCTGGAGGGCCGCGACGAGGTCGTCGGGAACCAGCGAGTCGCCCACGACAAGCACGTCTATCGGTGCGAGAGCAGGGAGGGGTTCGGGCATAGCTGCGGTTCGTATCCGTACTCTGTGAGACTCCTTGTAGGCAGTACCGCCTCAACGATTCGGTCCCGGGAACTCATGACCTAATATATTCGGGGCAGGACCCGTCGGCCCCGGCGAGGTCTGGTGTCGACACGCGGCTACTCCACCACGCTGACGGTCGCGTCGACCCCGTTCCCCGGGCGGAGCGTCGGCGTCGCCCGGAGGTCGTCGAGGCCGTCTTCGGGGACGTCGACGTCGAACTCCTGCGCGATGCGGGCCAGGACCAGCCGCGCCCCGGTGAGCGAGAACTGCCGGCCGATGCAGGCGTGGGGGCCGCTGGAGAACGGGAAGTACGCCGGGACCGTGTCGGGTTTCCGGTCGAGCCAGCGGTCCGGGTCGAACTCGTGTGGGTTCTCGAAGTACCGCCCGTCCCGGTGGACCGCGTACTGCGGCATGACGACGGCCGAACCGTCGGGGACGACGTAGTCGCCCAGTTGCACGTCGCCCTTCGCCTGCCGGAAGACGGCCCAGGCGGCGGGGTAGAGCCGCAGCGCCTCGGTGAACACCCGGCCCGTGTACGCGAGGTCGTCGACGTGGTCGTGCGTCGGCGTCTCGTCGCCGATGACGGCTTCGGCCTCCGCGCGGACGCGCTCGCGGACCTCGGGGTGCCAGGCGAGGAGGCTCTGGGCGTAGGTGAGGCTGAGCGCGGTCGTCTCGTGGCCGGCGATGAGGAAGGTGGCGACCTCGTCGCGGATCTGGTTCTCGGGGAAGTCGACCTCGGGGTTGGACTCGGCCCGGATGAGCATCGAGAGCATGTCCGGCGGCCCCTCGGTCTCGCCGGCCGCGAGGGCCTCGCGGCGGCGCTCGATGAGTTCCTCGGAGAGCTCGCGGATGCCCGAAGCCGCCTCGCGGAACCGGGGCGAGGTGCGCGTCGGGACCCACTCGGGCAGGACCGCCTCGATGCCGAACTCGAACTCGTCGCCGGCGACCTGCATCCACTCGGAGAACTGCTCGGCGCGGTCGAGCCCGATGTCCTCCCCGAGGAGTATCTCGGAGGCGACCCGGACCGTCAGCGCGGTCATGTCGAAGTGGAGGTTCGTCTCGAAGCTCGACGCGCCGTCGGCGGCGGTCGCCCGCCCCGCGCCGGTCGTGGTGCCCGCGAGCCGGTCGCGCCACTCGCCGCAGAGTGCCTCGACGCGCTCGCCGACCGTGTCGGCGTACGCCCGGACCTGGTCGCCCGCGAAGGCCGAGCCCATGACGTTGCGCTGCTGGCGCCAGAGCTGGCCCTCGCTTTGGACGAGGCCCTGTTCGGCGATGAGGGCGGCTGGCCCACTCACCGGGACGCGCGGGAAGTCCTCGGGGCGCGAGAGGGCGTCGTGGATGAGGTCGGGGTTCGTGACCTGCACGAGCGGGGCACGGCCCGGGATCGGGATGCCGACGATGTCCGGGAACCGCGACTGCATCGCCTCGATGAAACGGAACGTGTCGGTGCCGAACCGGACGGCGTTGATGACGCCGGCGTCCGGTGGTCGCGGGAGCGACTGTGACATGTAAGAATATACGCCCGGACGAGTATGTGCGTGTCGGAGGCGGTAGTCCGGTAAGCAGGTGTTGCGGGCTGGTGCCCCAACGGACTTGTCAACGACGACTTCTTACTCGTCCCGGAGGGCGGCCGCGATGGTCTGGAGTTCGCCCTTCCGGAACGCGCCCTGCGTGCTCGCGGGGTCGTCGTCGTCCAGTTCGCCGAGGCGCCAGAGGATGCCGGCCCGCATCTGTGGTTTCGAGGGCAGGCTGTCCGTGTCGACGTCGTAGCCGACGGCCTCGCAGATGGCGGCCAGCGACTCCTTGGTGAAGGCGGTCGACGTCTGGCGCTCGTATCGGTCGACGGAGACCCGGATCTCGTTGCGGAGCGCGTGGACGGTCGGTGACATGGCTGGAGCCACGGCGGGCGCCGCCGTGTAGGTTGGGGTCGGCGACGGGTCGGCCGCCCGAGGTGCGGAGGCCGCCCCACCGCTCAGAAGAGGCCGCTGATGGTCCCGTCGTCGTCGACCTCGATGTCACACGCGGCCGGCTCGGCGGGCAGCCCCGGCATCGTCAGCACGTCGCCGGTCAGCGCGACGACGAACCCGGCCCCGGCCGAGGGGTAGAGCTCCCGGACCGTGAGGTCCCAGCCGTGGGGGACCCCGGCGCGGGCGGGGTCGTCCGAGAGCGACGCGGGCGTCTTCGAGATGCACACCGGCAGGTCGTCGAGCCCCAGTTCCTCGATGCGCGCCAGGTCCTTCCGGGCGGAGGGGGTGAACTCGACGCCGTCGGCGCCGTACACCTGCGTCGCGACCGCCCGGATCTTCTCGTCTAGGGGCGCGTCGAGCGGGTAGGTCGGCTGGAGGTCGGCCTCCCCGGACTCGGCCGCCGCCTGGACCAGCCGGGCGAGTTCGACGCCACCCTCGCCGCCCTGCTGGTAGACCGTCGAGACCGCGGTCAGGACCCCGCGAGCCTCGCAGTGCTCGAGGACCGCGTCGATTTCGGCGTCGTCGTCCGACGGGAAGCGGTTGATGGCGACGACCACCGGCAGGCCCATCGCCCGCAGGTTGTCGACGTGGTGGTCGAGGTTCGGGAAGCCGGCCCGCAGCGCCTCGATGGAATCCTCGTCCCCGACCGAGGGTGCGCCGTGCTTCTTCAGCGCCTCGACCGTGGCGACGACGACCGTCGCGTCGGGTGCGACGCCCTCGCGCGAGACGATGTCGACGAACTTCTCGGCGCCGAGGTCCGCGCCGAAGCCGGCCTCGGTGACGAGGTAGTCGGCCAGCCGGAGGCCGACGTGGTCCGCCAGCACCGAGTTCGTCCCGGTCGCGATGTTGGCGAAGGGGCCGCCGTGGACGAACGCGGGCGTGCCCTCGATGGTCTGGACGAGGTTCGGGCGCAGCGCGTCCGTCAGCAGGGCGGTCACCGCCCCGACGATGTCGAGGTCCGCGACCGTGATTGGGTCGCCGTCGGTGTCGTAGGCGACGATGATGCGGCCGATCCTGTCCTTCAGGTCGGCGATGTCGGTGGCGAGACAGAGCACCGCCATCAGCTCGGAGGCGGCGGTGATGCTGAAGGAGTCCTCCCGCGGCGGGCCGTTGGTCGAGCCGCCGAGGCCAACGACGGTCTCCCGGAGCGCCCGGTCGTTCATGTCCAGTGCGCGGCCCCAGACCACCCGGTCGGGGTCGACGTCGAGTGGGTTGCCGTGGTGCCGGCTGGCGTCGACCGTCGCCGCGACGAGATTGTGTGCCGCGGTGACGGCGTGGATGTCCCCCGTGAAGTGCAGGTTGATGGCCTCCATCGGGAGCACCTGGCTGTAGCCCCCGCCGGCCGCGCCGCCCTTGATGCCGAAGACCGGCCCCTGCGAGGGCTCGCGGACCGCGACCGCGTTCGACACGCCGAGCTGGCCGAGCGCCTGCCCGAGCCCGACCGTGGTGACCGTCTTGCCCGCGCCGCGGCGCGTCGGCGTCATCGCGGTGACCAGCACCAGTTTCCCGTCGGCGGGTCGCTGCATGACCCGGTCGATGGCGTCCCACGTGAGCTTCGCCACCTCGTCGCCCCGCGGCTCCAGGGCCGCGGCGTCCAGCCCGAGGTCGCCGGCGACGGCCTCGATGGGCCGGCGCGACGCCTCGCGCGCGATGTCGATGTCGGGCGGTACCTCCCGCTGTGTGGCTGACTGGTGACTGCTCATGCTCGGTCGAAGATACGGCCACCGAGGGGGTAAACTCGGCAGTCGGTTCTCAGGTTCTGGTAGTGACGGGCTGGCTGACAGGTGGCTCGGGCCGAAAAGTGATTGGTGATAGACGAATCTAGGTGGGGGACCGACGAACCGGACTGAAGCAGGCGTATTCGGCTCTTGAGGTCGGAATAGGCCGGTTTGCGGGGTAAAACCCCACCGTCAACACCGATGGCGTTCACACAGTATTCGTCATATGCCAAGCGAGGTCCCAAGGGGGACGGACCGCAACGAGTGCATACTCGATCGATGTCGGAGACAACCCGAACCACCTGGCGCGCGGCTTCCACCGGCGTCGGGACCACCGAGGAGGAACAGCCCGAGACCACCGACGAGACGGGTGAGCGCAGCCGCGAGGACCTCGTCTACGACGAACGACACGGCGAGTGGGTCGACGAGGAGACCGGCGAGGTCGTCCACGAGGACGCCATCGACCGCGGGCCGGAGTGGCGCGCCTTCGACGCGAGCGAGCGCGACCAGAAGTCCCGCGTCGGCGCCCCGACGACCAAGTTGATGCACGACGAGGGGCTCTCGACCAGCATCGGCTGGCAGAACAAGGACGCCTACGGGAACTCGCTCTCGTCGAGCCAGCGGAAGAAGATGTCGCGCCTGCGGACCTGGAACGAACGCTTCCGGACCCGCGACTCGAGGGAGCGCAACCTGAAGCAGGCGCTCGGCGAGATCGAGCGCATGGGCAGCGCGCTGGGCCTGCCGAAGAACGTCCGCGAGACGGGCAGCGTCGTCTACCGCCGCGCCCTCGAGGAGGACCTGCTCCCGGGCCGGTCCATCGAGGGCGTCTCGACTGCCTCGCTCTACGCCGCGGCTCGACAGGCCGGCGTGCCCCGTAGTCTCGACGAGGTCGGGGAGGTCTCGCGCGTCGACAAGCAGGAGCTCAGCCGGACCTACCGCTACGTCGTCCGCGAACTCGGCCTCGCCGTCGAACCCGCCGACCCCGAGCAGTACCTCCCGCGGTTCCTCTCGGAACTCGACGCCGGCGCCACGGTCGAACGACCCGCCCGGCGGCTGCTCCAGGCGGCCAAGCAGCAGGGCGCCCACAGCGGGAAGAGCCCGGTCGGGCTCGCCGCGGCCGCCATCTACGCCGGTGGCCTGCTGGCGAACGCCGGGCTGACACAGGACGAGGTCAGCGAAGTGACGGACATCAGCGAGGTCACCATCCGTAACCGCTATCAGGAGCTGTTCGAGGTCGTCGGGCAGGAGCGCCTCTCGAACCTGCGCGTCGAGGATGGCGACTGAAGGCGGTCGGGTCGCGCCCGCGGACGCAACGTGGCGCGAGAGCGTCCGCGCCGGGCTCGCGCTCTGTCTGGTGGTCGCGGCGGCGTGGCTGGTCCTGCCACCGGGGCATCCCGGACAGGCCGCCGTGGCGGTCGGCGCCATCTACGGGGGCGCGCTGTTTCCCGCGTCGGCGTACCTCTATCTGCGGGAGGTCGGCGCTGGCGAACACGAGTCGGGTCGTCTCTCCGCATTCGCCGCACTCGTCGGGTGGTCGAAAGCACGGCTCGCGCGCCTGCCGGGCCGCGTGGTTCGGTCCCGGCGCACCCGGACGAACCGGACGTGTCCCTGCGAGTACTGAGTCGCTGTTCCTGCCGATGCGTCGAGACCCCGACTAGCGAGTGCCGGGTGCCGTCGACCGAGTGAAGTAGACGTCACCGTCGAGCCGGTCCGTGATCTCTTCGAGTCCTGCCGCGTCACAGCGCGGGCACCGCGATTCCGCCTCCGGGAGCGCGAAGACGGTCTCGCAACCGGCACAGGCGAAGTAGCGCAAGCCGAGCACGGGCGCCTCTGGGGACCGCAGAAAGATAAACTGGGAGCTGTGGGCAGGGCCGTTCTGGGGAGTTCAGACCTTCTTCGCGACCGGTTCGCGCGAGCACTGCTCGCCGAGGTCGGACACCGCGCGAGAGACGAAACAGCCGATGATCCACGACTCGGCCTGCTGGAGCCGGTACTGTAGCGTCGACCGCGGCACGTCCAGTTCCTCGGCGACCTCGGCCATCGAGGTGTCCCGGGGGGTCTGGTAGTAGCCCATCCGGACCGCCGTCTCGATGGCCTCGCGCTGCTCGTAGGGGAGCTCCGCGAGCGTGATGGCCTCCTCGGCCCAGTAGGAGGGACCGCCGATCTGCCGGAAGGAGAGCGAGAGGCCGTCGCGCAACTCCTCGCTCAGGGCCTCGTGCAGCCCCATCGCGTCGCCGTCGTCGCGCATGAGGATGCGCCACTCGTAGCGGTTCTCGCGGCGCTCGGCGGCACAGAGGTAGCCCTCGCCGAGGTACATGCAGGCCAGTTGCGGGATGGAGTAACAGTCGCCGGGCGAGGGCCGGAAGGTGTAGATGGTCCGGCGCGAGGGCGCGCGCTCGAGGAACTCGTGCTCCCAGTCGGTGTGGCAGTGCCGGGAGCCGATGCACTCGTTGCAGTGCTCGGGCGCCATGTAGATGTCGTCGATGCGTTCGAGAGCCTCCTTCGGGCCGGCGATGCGGTCGATGCGCCACATGCTGTTGGGCGAGACGTGGCAGTTGATGGTCCGGGCGTGGGCCTCCGGATGCTCGATGAAGACGTCCATGAGTGGGTCGGCCCCCCGCTCGTACTCGATGGTGAACGCGAACTCGCGCATGGCACAGGATTCGGCTATCGCCAAATAAGGCCGTTGGTCCGGGAGGTCCTCGCCCAGGAGTTGGCGAATGACGAACATCGACACTCGCGAGGGTGCCCACCCGACCGGCCGCCGTCGCCGACCCCTTCGCTTCCACTCGAACCCGTTCCTATGCAGTCGTATGAACACGATGTTACAGTTGTATGAAGAGGTGATTCAGTCGTATGAACTGGAGTGAGAACCGGTTCTCATCGCCGAACTCCCCCCTCGTGTAACCGGCCACACACGTCAATCGGTCGCAAGAAGGCGATACGGCCGGCCTCATCCTATATGAACTATTCGGGTATTCGTAAGAATTGCCAATCTACGGTGATTCTTTATCCCAGTAAACTCGTGTTCTTCTCATGCCAGAGTCAGGCACAGACGAACCTGCGATTGCACCGACGCACCGTTCGAGTGAGGTGAGCCACGATGGCTGACCCGCTGATGATACTGTTGGCGGTCCTGCCGCTGGTCGCCATCACCGTACTGATGGTCGGCCTCTACCAGCCCGCGACGACCACCATGCCCATCGCGTGGGTGACGGCCGCGGCGGTCGGCGTCGTCGGCTGGAGCATGTCGCCCGAGCTCCTCGCGGCGGCGACCATCGCGGGCGTGTTCACCGCCACCGAGATCCTGTGGATCGTCTTCGGGGCCATCTTGCTCCTGTACACGCTGAAGCAGTCCGGCGCGTTCGACGTCATCAACGCCGGGTTCTCCTCGATCAGCGACGACCGCCGCGTCCAGGTCGTCCTGCTCGTGTTCCTGATGGGCTCGTTCATCGAGGGCGCGGCCGGCTTCGGGACGCCCGCGGCCATCGTCGGCCCGCTCCTCGTCGGCCTCGGCTTCCCGCCGCTGGCGGCCGTCGTGGTTGCCCTGACGGGGAACATCATGGCCATCACGTTCGGGGCGGTCGGCACGCCGCTCATCATCGGGCTGGAGGAGGTCTTCAGCCAGAACACGGCGATACAGGAGAGCATCAACGCGGAGGGCATGACGGTCACCCAGTACGTCGCCGACGCGGCGGTCTGGGCGGCCTCCATCCACGCCATCGTCGGCATCGTCCTCCCGTTCATCGGGGTCGCGATGATGACCAAGTTCTTCGGCGAGGAGCGCTCCATCAAGCCGGCACTCGAGGTGCTCCCGCTGACCATCTTCGCGTGGGCGTCCTTCGCGGTCCCGTACTGGCTCACCGCGTACTTCCTCGGCCCGACGTTCCCCGCCCTGCTGGGCGCGATGGTCGGGCTGTTCATCACCGCGGGCACGCTCAAGGCGGGCTTCCTGCTCCCCGACGAGGAGTGGGACTTCGCGCCGCGCGAGCAGTGGCCGTCCCACTGGGTCGGCGACATCGAACCCGGCGAGAGCGTCACCGGCGGTGACCAGTCTGTCGCCGCGGATGGCGGTGTCGTCCAGCAGAGCCGCGACATGTCCCTGGGCATGGCGTGGGCGCCGTACATCCTGACGGCCGCGCTGCTGGTCGTCACCCGCGTCTGGAGCCCGCTCCAGAACTTCCTGAACGAGAACCTCGTCATCGCGTGGAGCAACATCCTCGGGACCGGCCTCGACGGGTCGTTCCGCACCCTGTACCTGCCCGGCGCCATCTTCGTGTTCGTCAGCGTCGTCACGTACCTGCTGCACGGGATGGACGGTCAGGAGATCAAGGACTCCTGGCAGGAGACCGGCCAGAAGATCCTGCCGGCGGTCATCGCGCTGTGGTTCGCGGTCGCGACCGTCCAGATCATGATCAACTCCGGGCAGTCGGCGGACACCGGGAGCATGCTCGTCATCCTCTCGGACTTCACCGCGAACCTCGCGGGCGGGGTCTACCCGTTCTTCTCGGCGCTGGTCGGCGCGTTCGGCGCGTTCATCGCCGGCTCGAACACGGTCAGCGACATCCTGTTCGGGACGTTCCAGTTCAACGCGGCACAGAACATCGGCGTCCCGACCCAGATCCTCGTCGGCGCACAGGCCGTCGGCGGGGCCATCGGGAACCTCGTCGCCATCCACAACGTCGTCGCGGCACTGGCCGTCGTCGGCCTCGTCGGCGAGGAGGGTCGCGTCATCCGCCTCGAACTGATTCCGCTGGCGTACTACGCCGCGATGACCGGGTTCCTGACGTTGCTGTTCGCCTACGTCGTCGCACCCGGCGCCTTCTGACCGAGGGCCGTTTTTTCGTACCTTCAACCATGAGATACCACATGCACGACCCGATTCACACGGGTGATGACCGATGAGCGGTGCCAGCACCGACGTGGCCGAACAGTGGGCCACGCGCGCCGGGGACTTCGGCGTCGAGGTGACCTGGACCGCGCCCGGGGAGGCGACCGACGCCATCGCCGCCCTCGTCGACGAGCCGGCGGTCGGCGCGCCGCTGCTCTGGGACGACGTGTCCCTCCCCGAGACCGTCCAGACCGACCCGACGCCCGCCGCCCTCGATGCCGCGACGACGGGTGTCACGGCGGCCGACCTCGCCGTCGCCGAGTACGGCAGTCTCCTGCTCAGGCAGACGCCCGACGGGCGCGAACCGGCCAGCCTCTTCCCCGACCTCCACGTCGCGGTCCTCCGCGAGGACGACGTCGTCCCGGACATGGCGGCGGCGTTCGACTGGCTCGGCGACGAGTTCCGCGAGACGCGCGACTCGGCCATCCTCGCGACCGGACCCTCCGCGACGGCCGACATGGGCGCGCTCGTGAAGGGGGCACACGGCCCGAAGGCGGTCCACGTGGTGGTGATTCGATGAGTTCGGGCTCGCGCGAGTCGAAGGCGGCCCACATCCGCCACCTCCTCCAGACCGAGGGCGACGCCGTCGGCGAGAACGCCCGCGGCTTCAACCAGGGCCGGTACGATTCAGTGGGGAAGCTCGACGACTACGAGCAGCTCAAGTCGGAGGCCCGCGCCATCAAGGAGGACGCCATCGAGCGCCTCCCCGAGCTCATCGACCAGCTCACCGAGACGGTCGAAGCGAACGGCGGCACGGTCTACATCGCCGACGACGCGGCGGACGCCAACGAGTACATCGCCGAGGTGTGCGCCGAACAGGACGCGGAGCGCGTCGTCAAGAGCAAGTCGATGACCAGCGAGGAGATCGAGGTCAACGAACACCTCGAATCGCGGGGCGTCGGCGTCACCGAGACCGACCTCGGCGAGTGGGTGCTGCAGGTCGCCGACGAGGCCCCGAGCCACATCGTCGCACCCGCCATCCACAAATCGAGGGCGGAGATCGCCGACCTGTTCAACGCGGTGTTCGAGCCCGAGGAGGACCTCGAGACCGCCGAGGAGCTGACGATGTTCGCCCGCGAGAAGCTCCTGGAGGACATCAAGGCGGCCGACGTGGGCATGACCGGCGCGAACTTCCTGGCGGCCGACTCGGGGACGATGGCGCTGGTCACCAGCGAGGGCAACGCCCGCAAGACGGTGACGGTGCCCGACACCCAGGTCGCCGTCGCCGGCGTCGAGAAGGTCATCCCCAGCGTCGAGGACCTCCAGCCCTTCGTCGAACTCATCGGCCGCTCCGGCACCGGACAGGACATCACGAGCTACATCTCCCTGCTCACGCCGCCGGTGGACTCCCCGCCGGTCGACTTCGACGACCCGGAGACCCCCATCACCGAGGGCGATTCGGAGCGAGAGTTCCACCTCGTCCTCATCGACAACGGCCGGATGGACATGCGCCAGGACGAGCACCTCCGCGAGACCCTGTACTGCATCCGGTGTTCGGCCTGCTCGAACACGTGTGCGAACTTCCAGGCCGTCGGCGGCCACGGCTTCGGCGGCGAGACCTACTCCGGCGGCATCGCCACCGGCTGGGAGGCCGGCATCGAGGGCCTCGACACGGCTGCCGAGTTCAACGACCTCTGTACCGGCTGCTCGCGGTGTAAACCCGCCTGCCCGGTCGAGATCGACATCCCGTGGATCAACACGGTCGTCCGGGACCGCATCAACCGCGAGGGCGAGGATGGCAACTTCGACTTCCTCGTCGACGGCCTGAGCCCGGACGCCGAGGGCGACGACGGCCCGGAACTCCAGAAGCGCCTGTTCGGCAACTTCGAGACGCTGGCGAAGACCGGCAGCACCTTCGCGCCGCTGTCGAACTGGGTCGCGAACTCCGCCCCCGCGAAGGCGCTGCTGGAACGCACCGCCGGCGTGGACCGCCGGCGCGAGTTCCCGAGCTTCGAGCGCGAGACGCTCGTCGAGTGGTTCGAGCGCCGCGACTCGCAGGCCCCGAACCACGCCGACCGCAAGGCCGTCCTCTACCCGGACGTCTACACGAACTTCATGCTGGTCGAGCGCGGGAAGGCCGCGGTCCACCTGCTCGAGGCCCTCGGCGTCGAGGTGGCGGTCCCCGACGTCCCGGGCGCCGGCCGCGCCCCGCTCTCGCAGGGGATGATCGACACCGCGGGCGAGAAGGCAGAACGCGTCGCGGCCACCCTCGCGCCGTACCTCGACGACGGCTGGGACGTGGTCGTCATCGAACCGAGCGACCTCGCGATGTTCCGCGAGGACTACGAGCACCTGCTGCCGAAACCCGCGTTCGAACCGCTGGCCGAGAACAGCTACGAGGTGCTGGAGTACGCCTTCGGCATGCTGGCGAACGGCGCCGACCCCGCGGTCCTCGCGACCGCCACCGGCGAGGAGTCGGTCGCCTACCACAGCCACTGCCAGCAGCGCAGCATGGGCCTCGAAGAGCACACCATCGCCGTGCTGGAGGAGTGTGGCTACGACGTGACCACCAGCGAGGTCGAGTGCTGTGGCATGGCCGGGAGCTTCGGCTACAAGGAGCAGTACTACGACCTCTCGGTCGACCTCGGCGAGGACCTCGCGGGCCAGCTCCGGGAGGCCGACGGCGACCACGTCGTCGCCTCGGGGACCTCCTGCACCGACCAGATAGACGATATCTTCGGCGAGCGACCCCTGCACCCGGTCGAACTGCTCGCGCCGGGGCAGTAGGGCGTTCGCCGCGTCGCGTCTTCGCTACTCCATCCCGCGCTCTCTCGCGCCCTCGCGTATCTCTTCTGCCCGGTGGCGCACCCGGGCGACGTAGCGCTCGATGACCTCGGTCTCCTTCCCGTAGAACGAGGAGACCCAGTGGCGGTCGGTGTAGGGCTGGGTGAGGAAGTACGCGGCGAGGGTGTCACGGCCGGCCTGGATGATCTCCGGCGGGACGCCGCGGTCGCCGGTGCCGGCCTCCTCGAAGCCGTTCACGTCGAAGTAGACGTCGGCGTAGAGTTCGGCCATGGCCGGGTTCTCGAAGGTGACGCCCCGGTGCTGGGGCGCCTCGAAGCGATAGCGAGGGCCGTCGTCGGCGGGGGACTCGCACTCGACGATGCGTACGTCGAGGATGTACTCGCGGTGGGTCGATTCGGTCGGAGTCGTGGTCGTGTCGTCGGCGCGTGACATGGGACGTGTGCTGGAAAGATGGTGGGTGGCTGCGAGGTGTCGCTGTCGTCGGTTCAGTCGTCGTCGGTGGCGTAGTGCGGCCGGTCGTTACCGCGGCCGAGGGTCTGGAAGCGGTCACCGACCGGGCCGAGGTCCTGCTGCGGGCCCTTGCCGTTGCCGGGGTTCTCGTCACTGCCAGAGTTTTTCGGGCCGTTACCGGGGCTTTCCGGACATTTTCCGGGCGACTCCTCCTCGGGCTCGAAGACGTACAGGCAGTCGTTGCTGTAGCTACGGCCGAACTGGTCGGCGTCCTCACAGCACAGGACTCGCCCGTCGTCCATCACGTAGACGTTGTCGACGTTGACGAGCGCGTCATCGGCGACCGAGGCGGGGTCGGAGCCGTCCGGGCCGGTGATGACGGGTTCGAGCGTGGAGACGTTGTAGTCGGGTTCGAGCGTCCCGCGGTAGACGAGGCCGCCGTCGACGCGTTGCATCTGGACGTCGCCCCCGGGGGTCTCGTTCGAGAGGTCGTCGTTGAACTCCGAGATGCCGAAGTAGACGTAGTCGCCGGGCGTGGCGTTCTCGACGCTGTCGACGCCCTCGGCCTTGTTGAACTCGATGGAGGCACCGATCTCCTTGGCGGCGGCGCGGGTCTCGAGGAAGGGGACCTTCCGGAGGTCCTCGTCGACCTCGTCGGGGCCGGCCCCCTCGTACTGTTCGGCCCACGCGAGGATCTCCTCGTCCGTGATGTAGGTCTGGTTGCCGTCCGCGACGACCGCCCTGTCGGCCTCCTCGAGGAGTTCCTCGGTGACCTCGTCGCCCTCCTCCCAGTCGGTATGGGCAGCGAGGTAGTCGGCCTGGGTCACGTCGTCGTACTGGGCGATCCAGGACTCGACCTCGTGGTTGGTCGCGTGCCCGAGTGCGACCCACTCGACCTCGAGGTTCGTGGTCGCCGGCGAGTTGCTGCCGTCCTCGGCCGCGTCGTTCGTGACCTTCGGGGCGTACAGCGTCCCGGCGATGTCCATCGGGTCGTCGTAGCTGTGGATGGGGCGGTCGGCGACGAACTTGTAGATGCCCTTGCTGTCGCCGTCCGAGCAGCCGTACACGGTCTTCCTGTCCTGCTGGAAGTCGGGGGCTTCCCAGGCGGCGCGACCCATGACGTAGTACTTCACGGGCTGGGGTTCGTCGGCCGTCGGTTCGCGGAAGTCCACGTGGTAGCCGTACCGGTACGGGTTCGGGTAGACGTCGCTGATGGGCTCGATGGTGTTCTCGTCGCCGTCCTGGTCGACGCGGTCGGCGCCGAGGTAGTACGCGAGGAACTCGACGCCCGTCATCGCCCAGTAGCCCTGCACGTACCACGAGTCGTCGCCGTAGTACTCGTCGACCGCGCCCTGTATCTCGCTCGGGTTCGGGCGGTTCCAGAACTGGCAGGCACCGAGGAGGCCCTTGCCCGAACCGGCTTCGACCACGTCGCCGACCGTCGCGGTGAGGGAGACGCGCGGGTGGGCATAGTTCTCCTCGGAGGAGACCATCGTGTCCCACGGACTCAGGTCGCCGTAGCAGTTGATGCGGGTGCCGCCGAGGCTACGGAGCGCCTCGGTGTTCGCGAGGTTCATCGCGTTCTCGAGGTCGGCCTCCCACTCGCCGTCGTCGTCCTGACTGAGGGGGATACGGGAGATGTTACCCGGGCTGTTCTCCCAGTTGGTGAAGAGGTAGCCCTCGGTCCCCTCCTCGTCGGTGGCGACGAACTGGTTGCAGTCGGGGTTGTAGCCCGCGTTCCCGTACTGCGTGCCCGCGAAGTTCTCCTGTGTGATGTCGACGCCGTCGGGCGTCTGCGAGACGCCGAGGCGTTCGGTGCCGCCGTTGATGCTGTCCTCCTCCCGGGCGAGCATCACGTACTCGCTATCGCTCCCGCGGACCTGTCCCTTCTCGGCCTCGGTCGTGGGGATGGACAGTTCGTCGAAGTCATCGTTGCTGCCGTCGAACTCGAACTGGAAGCCGCGGAAGTAGCCGACGCCCGCCCTGTCGAACGGTGCCTCGTTGTCCCGGCTCGGGTGCTGCAGGCTGTACAGCAGCGACCCGTCGGCGAACACGTACGGGCCCGTGACCTCGGCGCCCAGTGCCGTCGTCGAGAACCGCTTCAGCTCGCCCTTGACGCTCGGTGCCCCAGGAGTGTCGGGATCGTCCGGTGCCGCGCTGGCCACGCCCGTCACGCTCGCGCCCAGTGCTGCTGCCACTGACGTTTCCATCAACCGCCGTCGTGTAAATTCCATGACGCAGTTGGCAGTGCGACCCATCGGCCAAAAGACGTTTGTAATAGCGAACACGTCGGCGCTGTATCGGTCGGGAACGGCCACAAGAGATAATATTGATAACTACTGGCAATGGCCGATATTTACACCAATATAGTTACACAGTAACCGAAATGATGTTATATTACTAACCGTTGCTGGCACGCCATTTACCATTTCTGGCCGGCGCGACTGCGGGCGGACCGCGACTACCCGAGAAGTGCCCCTGCTGTGGTCGTCGTGTCGATGCTGGCTGCTAGTCGCGTGCCTGTTCCAGCAGGCACGATATCGTACAGTAGTAGTGTCGTATCTCCTGTTTCGCCCCCTTGAACTCCATCGGTTTGACCACCTCGATGTGGGTGTCCTCTTCCTCGTCGATGTCGTCCATGCAGACGTTACATTGCGGCATGTGTTGTGTCACCCTGGTGACCCCCGGACCGCATCGGGCGACCCATCGTCGCCATGCGGTGTGGTCACATGAATCTGGAACGTCATCGACTATTGAAGTGTCGGCCGTTCACGCCGGTTCGGGTCAGTTCAATCGGTGTCGTAGGCGCCTGCCTCCTCGAATTTCCCGCGTCGCCGCAGGACCGAGGGGGTGCGGCACTGGCCGACCGCGCCGGTGACCTGCGGGACGGTGCAGTTGTTGCAGTTCTCGCAGACGACGCGGGTCCCGTCGCTGGCGTCGGCGCCGAGCAGTCGGGCGGCGAGTCGCGGCTCGGCGTAGAAGGGCCGGGCCATCCCCGCCATGTCGCAGGCGTCCCCGAGCAGGCGGTCCATCTGGCCGCGCTCTCGTACCCCACCTTCGAGCAGGACCGGCACGTCGACCACCTCCCGGACCCGCCGGGCGAGGTCGGCGTTCCAGGCCGGCTCGAAGTCGAACTGGAAGGATTCGAGCCAGTTCATGAACCGGACCCCGCGGGTCCGCAGGCGCCCGCCGAAGGCCTCGGCGTACCCCTCCTGCAGCGACTCGTCGCGCCACGCCCGGGCGGGGTACTCCCCGCGGACGATGCTCATATCCCAGACGACCGAGGTCCGGACCGGGACGACCGCGTCGTAGCCGATGTCGGCGAGCTGGCGCGCGATGGCGACGGCGTCGTCGTCGCCGAGTCTCCGCCGGACCACGGGCGGGGCCGGCGCCTCGGAGGGGACCTTCGTGACGATGGGGGTGTCCCCGACGCGCTCGCGCAACTCGTCGTGGAGCAACTCCATGAACCGGATGCCGTCGCCGAACTCGTCCTCGCGACGGTTGTAGAAGGGCGACAGGAACTGCTGGATGATGCCCATGTTCGCGCCGGCGAGGTGGATGCCGTCGTAGCCCGCCTCGACGCAGTGTTCGCCTGCGGTGGCGAAAGACTCGACGAGGTCGTACACGTCGCCCGTGCTCATGACGTGCGGGTCGAAGTCGAGGAACCCCAGTCCGTCCAGCAGGCGGAGTTGCCAGGGTGGCTCGGACACCGCCAGCTGCTGCTCGTCGGGGTGTTGCTCGCGGTAGCCGGCGTGCCAGGTCTCCATGCTGCGCAGGCCGCCGTGTTCCAGCTGGACGAAGATCGTGCCGCCGTGGGCGTGGATGGCGTCGGTGAGTGCCGACAGCCGGGCGACGAACTCGGGGTCGTGGACGCGGGTCATCCCGGGGGCGGCACAGCCGCCCGACTCGGTGACGATGGTCGCGCCCTGGAAGACGAGGCCGACCCCGGAGGCGGCGGCCGGTTCGAGGTCTGCGACGAGGATGTCGACCGCGTCCTCGCCGTTCCCGGCGCATTCGAGCAGCGGCGCGCGATACAGCCGGTTCGGTACCTCGCAGGGGCCGATGGTCACGGGGTCGTCCAGCCGGGGCATGTCGGGGAGTTCGCAGGGGACGGCAAAGAAGGTGTCACCGGCAGACGAGGCCGTAGTGGTACGGCGGCAGGTCGACGACCTGCACGTCCTCGAAGCCGGCCGCGCGGACGATGTCGCGGCAGTCGCCCTCGCACAGCCGCAGGTCGGTCGGCGGCCCCCGGACCTCGTCCAGCACCGTCGTCTCCTCGCGGGGCAGGTCGTGCCAGTTCACGACGACCAGCCGGCCGCCGTCGCGCAACACCTCACGGGCACCTTCGAGGAAGGCGGCGGGCTCGGGGACGCCGTGGAGGGTGTTCGCGAACAGGACCACGTCGACCGGTTCCGGGAGGAGGGCGGGGAGGGCCCTCGCGTCGCCCTCGATGGTCGCGATGGTGTCGAGGCCGGCGGCGTCGGCCCGGGACGCGAGGTCGGCCAGTAGCTCCGAATCGATGTCGACAGCGTACACCGGTTCGCCCGTGATGCGGGCCGCCGGGAGGGTGAAGTAGCCGTTTCCGGAGGCCACGTCGGCGACGGTGTCGCCGGGTTCGAGGCCGAGGTCCCGGAGCGTCCCGGCCGGGTCGGGCCAGAGCGCTCCCCACCAGTCGCGGTCGGGCTGTCCCGTGTTCTGGAACTTCTCCATACGTGGGCCAGACGACTGGCCGGGAAAAACGCTCCGGGGGTGTGCGTGACGGACGACCACCGAGCAGTGGCGGCCGCCGGCCCGCTACTTCCAGGGGTTCGGGACGAGTTCGGCCTGCACGTCGCTCCCGACCCGCAAGGTACAGTCGCTCCGGGGCTGGGCGACGCAGGGCAACACGTACCCGGCGTCCAGATGCTTCTCCTTCAGCCCGCGAGGCGGTCGGACGTGCTCGACCTCGCCCGCCAGTAACTCGGCGGCACAGGTCGCACACGCCCCGGTCCGGCAGCCGAAGGGGATGCCGACGCCCAGTTCCTCGCTGGCCGTGACGAGGTCCGCGTCGGCCGGGAGCTCGCAGGTGGTCGCCCGCCCGTCGTCCCACTCGAAGGTGACGCGGTGCGTCTCGCTGCTCACGACCAAACGTCGCTGGTGCAGTCGCCGTCGGGCCAGCGGATCTCGTGGGCACGGGCCGGACCGTGGGGCATCTCGCCGAAGTCGACCATGAAGTCGGTGTCGAGCTCCATCGTGCCCTTGCGGGGGTTCACGTCGGCCTTGAGCATCACCGACCCGTGCTCGCCCTCGTCGGGGAAGAACTGGTTGTCCCACGAAGAGAACAGCGAGGTGGTCCAGTAGAGGCGCTCGCCGTCGAGGCTGAGCTGGAGCATCTGGGGGCCGCCGAAGACGGGACGGTCGTCGGCGCCGGTTGGCCGGCGCGGCCCGAAGTTACCGCCCGCCCAGACGCTGTCGACGTGGCGCGGGTTCGCCGGGTCCGAGATGTCGTACATCCGCACCTCGCCGTGGAGCCAGTTCGAGAAGAACAGGTAGCGGTCGTCCATCGACACCAGCAGGTCGGTGACGAGGCCGGGCATCGGGAAGTCCCAGTCCTCGTGCTCGCGGGCCTCCACGTCGATGACCTTGTCCGCGTGGTACTCCCCGTCTCGCGGCTCACCGCCGCTCGACCGTCCCGAGGAGCGTGGCCCCTCGCGGTAGAAGTGGAAGATGTTCGACGACAGCGCGGCACCGACGAACCCGTGGGTCGAGACGGGCGTGTGCAGGAACCGCACCTCGAGGGGTATCTGGCCCTCCTCGCCGAGGTCGATGGTCTGGACGACCTCGCGTTCGGTCCAGTCCCAGAAATGGAGCTTGCGGCCGTACTTCCCGGCCTCCACGTCCTCGAGGTCGAACCCCGGGTAGTACGTCTTCGGGGCGGCCCACTCGCTGGAGACCATGACGTTCTGGCGGGGCTGGTACCAGTAGTCGTAGTTCATCCCGATCTCGCCCGGCGGGTCCCACCGGCCCTCGATCTCGAAGTCGTGGTTCAACTCGAGGAACCCGCCCGGCAGCTCGCCGTCGGCGTCGCCGAGCATGCTCACGAGGATCTTCCCCTCGGGCACGCAGTGGACCGTGTGCGGGGCCGAGAGGTCGTGTTCGAACACCTCCTCGGGCTCGATGACCGTCTGTAACTCGGGGTTGAGGCGGTCCTTGGCGTCGATGACGTGCAGGCGCGAGGAGCGCTGGCCGGGCACCAGCAGGTGCCGGCGCTCCAGCCCCTCCATGTGGCACGACGAGGAGCAGGCGTTCCACCCGAAGTGGTGGAGTTCGTCGCCCTTGTTCGGCATCTCGACCCGGTTGACGACCTGCTGGTAGGTGTCGGAGTCGGGGTCGAGGTCGACCACGGCGAGGAAGTCCGGAGCGTCCACGTCGGTCCCGACGTACAGGCTCATGACGTACGCCAGCTTCTCGCGGTCGCCCTCCTCGATGGCGGCCTGCGGGGTGGCGTACCCGGGCCCGCGGTGCTCGTGGTGGTCGTGGCCGGCGTGGCTCTCGTGGTGGTCGTGACCCGTGTGTTCGGTGTGCTCGGTATGGGCGTCGTCGTCGGACTGATGGGCGTCGCTCATGTGCTAGGGTATCACTCGCATGGGGGTCAACTCGTCGGGTTCGGGCCGTGGAGTTCCGCTATCTGTGACACGATTCTCCGGGAACAGGACTGATAGAAACCCGGTAGAGACTGGCTGTACGAACTTTCCAGCGTCGGGCTTGCAGGCTAATGGCTGAAAAATATCACTATTACCGGCAAGAAAAGCCGATTCGTGGCGCCCAGTCCGTTACTTGTTCACGGTCAGCAACACGGCTCGTTCCCGGACCAGGTCCGAGAGCGTCGCGTCCGTCGCTGCACGCTCGGCCTCGCCGACCTCGAAGAACTCGTAGATGCGGTCCTCGTCGGCGGCCTCGCCGAGCGTCTCGGCGGAATCCAGCATCGCCGCGAGGTCCTCGGCCGCAGCCGCCTCCGGCTCGTCCGTCGCGAGGGGGTCGTCCGGGAATCCGGAGACGACGACCGCCACGACGGGCGTCTCGCCCTCGCCGACGCCCATCGTCAGCGCCTCGGAGATCTGGCGCCGGCCCGCCGCGTAGAGCAACACCTCGACCGCGGGGTCGCGGGCGACCGCCTCGTCGCGCTCCCACGCCCGGGCGGCCTGCCGGACCGCGGTCTCGAGGTGCGCCCGGTCCACGACGTACCGGGCATCGAACGCCTGCACCACGCAGTCGTGCTCGTCGCCGACGTCCCCGATGCGAGCCACGAAGTCGTCCACGTCCACGACCGTCGCCAGTCCCTCGACGACCCGCATCAGAAATCACCCAGGCTGGTCTGGCTCTGCTCGGTCTCGTCGGCCGGGTCGTCCGCCTCGTCGCCATCACTCGCTTGCTCGACCGCGGCCTCGACTTCGGGGTCGGCGGTGACGCCCTCCATCGAGGGGTCCTCCCGCCCGGCGTTCTCGAGGATGTTCTCGGCGGTCTTGCGCCGGCCCTCGAGCGCGGCCAGCACCACGCGCTTGTCGGCCTCGCGGATGTCCGCGGGCGTCTCGATACCGGCCTCGTACAGCTGTCTGGCGCGCTTGCGCCCCACGCCGCGCACCCCGACGAGTTCGAGGAGTTCCTCGTGGACGCCGTCCTCGACCCGCTTCTTCGCGTCCCGCACACCGCGGGTGACGGTGCCGGGGAGGTCGAGTTCGCCGGCGACGCGCTCGGCCGCGCCCAGCAGCCACTGGGCGGTCTCGACCTTCCCGCGGAGGTCGCCCGGCCCGACCTCGTAGTCGGCGGTGATGCGGTCCTCGTCGACCTCGCTCGCCCAGTCCTCCAGCAGGCGCGCGGTCTTCAGGGCCTGCAGCCAGTCCTCCCAGCGGTGCTCCTCGTACTCGGAGGGCGCACGCCCGAGCAGTTCGTCCTCGCGCTCGTAGTGCAGTTCGGAGTACTCGTCGCGGTCCCCGGACTTCAGGTAGAGTTCGTACATGTCCGGGGTGCGCGAGACGAGGTGGTACAGCCCGAGGGCGGTCGGTTTCTCGACCGTTCCGGATTCCTCGTCCGGCTCGCCAGCCTCGCCCTCTGTCTCCTCGGCATCGTCGTCGCCGATGCTGTACGTCTGGAACCCGGCACCGCTGTCGCTCGCCTCGAAGTCGCTCGCCGATGTTCCACTTCCCGGCCCCTGACCGGCCCACGCCCGCAGGCCGTCGATGATGGTCGCGGCGCTCATCGGGTCGAGGTAGAGCTGCGAGACGGTGTGGCCGATGGGGGTCGCCGAGAGTTCGTCGCCGTCGGCCTCGACGAACCCGTTGTGTTCGAGGTAGTCGAGCATCGAGTCCATCATCTGCGCCAGCCGGCCCTCCTCGGTCGACTGGGCGGCGTAGAGCGTCTCCTCGAGGAACGACTGGAGGCCACTGCGGGTGCGGGCGAACCCGGACGCGATGGTCGCCAGCACGTGGGTCCGCATCGCGGGCTCGGCGGCGAGCTTCGACCGCACGGGTTCGGGCTCGGCGTAGATGTAGCGGTCGAACAGCTCCTCGCGGTCGTCGTGGTTCGACGCCAGCAGCACCGCCTCGCCGTAGGGGTCCCGACCGGGGCGGCCCGCCCGGCCCATCATCTGGTGGACCTCCAGCACCGACAGGGGCGTCATCCCGGTGCCGTCGTAGCGCTGCCAGTCGCGGACGATGACCCGGCGACTCGGCGTGTTCACGCCGGCCGCGAGGGTCGGCGTCGCACAGATGACCCGGAGCTTGCGGTCGCGGAACGCGTCCTCGACCAGCGAGCGGTGCTCTCTCGCCAATCCGGCGTGGTGGAACGCGCCGCCCTTCGCGACCACGTCGGCGAGGTCGTCGCTGGTCTCGGAGTCGCTCACGCCGCGTATCTCCTCGGCGAGGTCCGCGAGGTCGTCCTCCTCGGCGGGCGTCAGGAACGGCTCGACCACGTCGGCCAGCCGCCTCGCGGCGGCCTCCGCGTTCCGCCGGGAGTTCACGAAGACGAGCGAGGCGCCGCCGTCTTCGAGCACGTCCCGGACCAGTGCGGCCTCCTGCTTCTCGCTACCTCTCACTGGCACCTCGGTCTGGCTCCCGTCGTCGAACGACAGCGCGTTCCCGTAGTGGACGCCCTTGCGCAACTCGATGGGGCGCCAGTCGTCGTCGACGAGGTCGGCGTCGAGCCAGTCCGCGATGTCGTCGGCGTTCCCGACCGTCGCCGAGAGAGCGACGACCTGGAGCTGGGGGTTGACCTGCCGGAGCTTCGCCAGCGTCACCTCGAGCGTGGGGCCACGGTTCCGGTCGTCGATGAGGTGGACCTCGTCGGCGACCACGCACGTCAGGTCGTCGATCCAGGGCGCGCCGTTCCTGACGAGGGAGTCGACCTTCTCCGAGGTGGCGACGACGATGTCCTTCTCGCCGAGCCAGCCGCCCTCGGACTCGTAGTTGCCCGTCGAGACGCCGACGCTCACGCCGAACTCCTCGAACTTCTCGAACTCCGCCTTCTTCTCGGAGGCCAGCGCCCGCAGGGGCACGATGTAGAGCGCCTTCCCGCCGCGCTCGACCGCCGAGAGCATCGCCATCGTCGCGATGAGCGTCTTCCCGCTCGCGGTGGGGATGGAGGCGACGACGCTCTGGCCCTCGGTGACGCCCGCCTCCACCGCCTGTGCCTGTGGCGGGTACAGCTCTGCGATGCCCTGGTCCTGCAACTGGTCGACGAAGGGGGCAGGGATGCCGGGCACGTCCGCCGTGTTCATTGACGGAGAGTGGTGCCTGCTCCGGTTTAAACTGTCGTCATCTCCCGCGCCCGGTCCTCGTACAGCTGGGCCATCCGCCCGAAGAAGACGAACATCAGGACCAGCGAGAGGGCGGTCCCGACGGCGGTCCGGACCGGCCGGCGCTTCACCGCGGCCCGGAGGGTGTAGAGCTGGACCGGCGCGCAACAGGCGACGAACAGCAGGTCCGCCACCGACGAGAGCAGGCCCTCATCGAGCCAGACTCGTTCGCCGAGGACGACCCGCGTCGCCCACGCCGAGTCGTCGTCCGGTTCGGGCGACAGCACCGGGTTCACCGCGACGAACACGAGGATGGCGGCAAGCAACCGTCGCTCCCGCCGGTAGATGGCCAGCACCAGCAGGGGGTAGGTCGCGACGAACGTCCAGACGCTCCAGGGGTTGGCGTGGCCCGACCAGAAGAGGCGTTCCGCGAGCCTCGGGGTCGGGTCGGCGTCGGCTGTCATCGTCTCCGGATACGGCCAGAACCCCGATAAATCATCACGGCGCGTGCTGGCTCTGCATCGCGCCGCGGTTCCGACGTCAGATATCGCCGTTGATGATGTCCGCGATGCGCTGACGGTCGAAGAGTTCCCTGTCGCTGGTCACGTCCCCGAAGACGTCCGGATAGAGCTGCTTCGCCGCTCGCTCTGTCAGGAAGAAGTTGTGAATCGGCCCCTGGCGGAGGTAGCCACCGCGATAGACGCGGCTGTTCTGCACGGCGGTCAGTTCGCTGCCGACCGGATGGTCCTTCATGTAGGCGAGGACGGTGTCGCGGAACTCTGACGGCGACTTCTGTTCGTGGCCGCGAATCAGGAGCACGTCGGGGTCGACTTCGAGGAGGTTCTCGTAGTCGAGTTCGCTCCGGTTACCGGTGCTGAGGTTCTCGATGCCGGTCCCGGCGAGGGCATCCGCCACGCCGAGATCGTTCCACTGCTTCTTGCTCGTGCCCTTGTCGGTGAGCCGGTACGGCGAGAATGTCTCGGGCTCGTCGGTTCCTTCGTACGTGAGCAGCACGTTCGGACGCTCGCCGGACGGTGGCATTCGAGACTGGATCTCGGCGATGAACTCGTCGTGGTACGCTTTGAATGCCTCGTACCGTTCCCGTTCCTGGAACAACTCGGCGACCTTCTCGAAGGCCTCGTAGAGCGTGTAGAAGCGGTAGTCGTGCCAGCTGTCGGAGCGGCGGAATATCATGTTACCGAGGAACGGCGCTACCTTCTCGCTGATCTCCGCGATGTCGTCGTCACTCCAGTCGAACCAGTTCCGCAGCATCCCGGTGTCGATGATGTGGACATCGTTGTCCATCTGGTAGAAGAGTTCCTTCGACATCCCGGCTTCGACCAGATCGTTCTCTGCGAGTCGACCTTTGTCGACACTCACGCCCGGTAGCTCGTCGTAAACGTACGTGTAGTATTCGCCGGCCTGTCCGATGCCGGTCATGCTGTCCGCGTGACCCAGTGCGACACCCATATCAGCGTAGTCACCGCCGTAGGGCACCCACTGCTCCGGGATGGAGTCGAACGTGACCTCTCCCATCGGGGCCATCGTCACCGAGTAGCTGTCCTCCCCGGCCGCCGTCTCCGATTCAGTGTCGGTCGCCGTCGACGGAGCCGTCGACGTGTCGGTCGACCCAGAGTCGTCGTCGGACGCGAAGATACCGGTACAGCCAGCGAGAGCGCCGCTACCGATGACTGCACTGCCGTACTTCATGTAGTCACGCCGCGTCGGTGCTTCGCGTCCACAGTCGTCTCGGGACATGTGTTTTAGGCCAGCCTAAATAATCATAACTTCTTCGGTCTCCAGACAGGTCTACTCACCCGACATCACGACCGGCGCGCACTCTCGGTCTGCCGGTGAGTTCGAGGACCCGAGGAAGATACCGAAGGCCAGATACTGGCTGCAGTCTCTGTCTCTCACACGAAACGACGATCATCCACGGAGGGGTTCAACAGAGTAAGGTCATCCGTCGAAACACCACCGATGGCGGGCCTGAACGACCCGAGACGACCGAGCTCGCGTCACGACCGACCACACCCCCGTCCGTCAACGATATACACCCCACGAGCGAACCCCGCAGTATGAAGATCGAGTACGACCGCGACACCTGCATCGGGATGTTCCAGTGCGTCGCCGAGTGGGAGGAGGGATTCGAGGCCGACCGCGACGCCGGCAAGGCCGTCCTCGTCGACGGGGAGGAGACCGAGGAGGACGTCTTCGTCCGGGAGGTGCCCGAGGACGCCGAGTTCGACGCGAAGTTCGCCGCCCGGGTCTGTCCCGTCGACGCCATCCGCGTCTACGACGACGACGGCGAGCAACTCGTCCCCTGAATTATACGACCAGCCTGATTCTCCGGGGCGAACGACCCTCGCGCACGTGGGAACCTTATTACCCTGTCAGTCTATATCAGTAGCCATGGATTCCACAACGCGGGTCCTCCTGGTCGACGGGGACGACGGCCGTGCCGGCGAGACGGCCGACGCGCTCTCGACCGATGGATTCGCCGTCGACGTCGTCGCAGACGGCGACGAGGCGCTCTCGGCCATCGGCCGGGACGTGCCCCACTGTGTCGTCTGCGAGTTCGACGTCGGCGACGTGACGGGTGTCGAACTCCTCCGGACGGTCCGGGCGGTCCACGGTGACGTACCGTTCGTGCTGTGTACGGCTGACGGGAGCGAAGCGGTCGCGGAGCGGGCCGTCGCGGCCGGCGTCGACGGCTACGTCCGCCGCGAGGGCGAGGACTGGCAGGAACGACTGCTGGAACGGGTCCGGGAGTCCCATTCCGCCCGGCCGACCGACCAGCAACTGAAAGAGCGCGCCCTCGACGAGGCCCCGGTCGGCATCACCATCGCCGACGCGAACGCGCCGGACATGCCCCTCATCTACACGAACGACTCCTTCGAGGAGCTGACCGGCTACGACCGCGAGGACGTCATCGGGCGTAACTGCCGGTTCCTGCAGGGCGAGGACTCCGACCCCGACGCGGTCCGGCAGATGCGCGAGGCCATCGAGGCCGAGGAGCCGGTGTCGGTCGAACTGGTGAACTACACCAAGTCGGGCGAGCGCTTCTGGAACAAGGTCGACATCGCGCCTATCCGCGACGAGACGGGCGAGGTGTCACACTACGTGGGCTTCCAGACCGACGTGACCGACCGGGTGCAGGCCGAGCGGACCGCCGAGCAGCGTGCGGCCCAGCTCGCGGCCGAGCGCGAGGGCCTCGAGCACCTGCTCGAACGCATCGACGGGCTCATCCAGCAGACGATGGGGGCGCTGGTCGAGGCGACCAGCCGGTCCGAGATCGAGTCCAACATGTGCGACCTGCTCGCCGAGACAGAGCCCTTCACGTGCGCGTGGACGGGCGAACCGGACCTCGCGGACCACAGCATCCGCCCGAACGCCATCGTCGGCGGCGCCGCAGACGGCGAGGCGATGGTGCTCGACGGGAGCGGCGGCGTGGTCGAGCGCGCGGTCGAGACCGGCGAGGTGCAGGTCGTCGCCGCCGCGGACCTCGAGGACCGCGAGTGGCACGAGGCCCGGACCGACGAGCCCTTCTCGACGGTCGCGGTCATCCCGCTGGTGTACCGGGACGCCCGGTACGGCGTGCTGACGGTCTACACCGACGACCCGGCGGCCCTGGACGAGCGCGAGGCGACCATCCTCGCCGCGCTTGGGCGCATGGTCGCGACGGCCATCTCGGCCGCCGAGACCCGGCGCACGCTCACCGCCGACAACATCGTCCAGCTCTCCTTCACCGTCGCGGACCGGTCGGTGTTCTTCGTGGACGTGGCCGAGCGCGCGGACGCGACGCTCACCTACGCCGGGTCGGTGTACCGCGACGACGACTCGCTGGGGATGTTCTTCACCGTCGAGGCCGACGACCCCGACGAGGTGACCGCCATCGCGAGCGAGTCCGACACGGTCCTCGACACGAAGATCATCACCCGGAACGAGGGCGTCAGCCTCATCGAGTTCACGGTCGCCAACGAGGGGCTGCTCTCGACGCTCGCGGCCTACGGCGCCGACGTGAAGGCCATCACGGCCAGACCCGGCACCGCCAGCGTCGAGGTGGAGTTGCCCCGGGACGCCAACGCCCGGACCGTCGTCGAGAACGTCGAGGCGGAGTTCGACGGCATCGACCTCACCTCCTACCGCGAGCGCGAGCGCCCCGCGACGACCAAACAGGAGTTCATCGCGGCGCTGGAGGACCAGCTCACCGAGCGACAGCTGACGGCGCTCCAGCGCGCGTACTTCGGCGACTTCTTCGAGTGGCCCCGCCCGACCAGCGGCGACGACCTCGCGGACTCGATGGGTATCGCGCGGTCGACCTACCACCAGCACCTGCGCGCCGCGGAGCGCAAACTGGTCGGCGAGTTCTTTGACAGACCGTAACAGGATACCTTTATATAATGGGTCTGGCTGGGGTGCCCAACTAGTTCGGCACCGCGGTCATTGATGAACAATCCTGAACGTATCATGCGTCATGGCAGTACCAGAAAGCGAGTCGCTCTGGCTGTGGCTCGGCACAGCCGGTATGACTCTTGGCACCCTCGCGTTCGTCGCGATGGGATGGAACGAACAGGACGAACAGAAACAGACCTACTACATCGTGACGATATTCATCGCGGCCATCGCCGCGACGTCGTACTTCTCGATGGCATCCGGGTTCGGGGTCATCAATATCCCCAATCACGAGGAACCCATCTACTGGGCACGGTACGCTGACTGGCTGTTCACCACACCGTTGCTGTTGCTCGACCTCGCGCTGCTCGCTGGCGCGAGCCGGAACACGATCTTCACGCTCGTCGGCCTCGACGCGGCGATGATCGTCACCGGACTGGGCGGCGCACTGGCGACCGAAGGGATGGCCTACCGGCTCGCCTGGTGGGGCATCAGCTGTGGGTTCTTCCTCGTCCTCCTGTACTTCCTCGTCGGGAAGCTCTCGGCCGCCGCGGCCGAACAGTCGGGAGACGTGGCCCAGCTCTTCGGGACATTACGGAACCTGACCCTGGTGCTCTGGACGGCGTATCCGATCGTCTGGCTCATCGGGACCGAGGGCCTCGGGCTCGTCGGTATCTATCCGGAGACGGCCATCTTCATGGTGCTCGACCTGAGCGCCAAGGTCGGCTTCGGCTTCCTGCTGCTGCGCAGCCACACCGTCCTCGACCAGGTCACGACCGGTGCAGTCGCGGCAGGCGACTGATACTGTCGGACGGACGCCCATGACGGATTTCGACACCGAAGGGGATCGAGTCTCGTCACGAGGTACGTCCGACAGTACGGCAACCGGCTCGCACCGTCTACGCCAACTACCAACGTCACCTATATCCAGACGATGACGACCACCCTGACCTACGCGGCCTTCCTGCTGCTGTTCGTAGTGGCACCTATCTTCGGCCTCTCGGTCGCGTCGTGGCGGCGGGGACTGCCCCTCCCCCGCGAGGGGCTGGTCCCCACCGTCCTCATGGTGGTCGTCGCACTCGCATACACGACACCGTGGGACAACTACCTCATCGGGCAGGGCGTCTGGTGGTACGGCCAGGGCGCGGTCGTGCTCACCATCGGCCTCGCCCCGCTCGAGGAGTACCTGTTCATGGCCTTCCAGCCGGTCCTCGCCGCCCTGTGGTTCTACACCCTCCGCTGGCCGCCGGTCCACCCCGAGGAACCGCTGCCGCGACGGGCACGCCTCGTGGGGACCGTCGGCTGGCTGGTCCTCGCCGCACTCGGCGCGGCCGCCCTGACCGTCCCGTCGACGTACTACCTCGGCGCCATCCTCGCGTGGGCCGCCCCCGTCCTGGCCCTGCAGTGGGCCGTCGGCGGGCACTACCTCTGGGCGGCGCGGCGCGACCTCGCGCCGGTCGTCGCCTTCCCCGTGGCGTACCTCTGGGCGGTCGACTGGTACGCCATCCGGCTCGGCATCTGGACCATCTCGCCCGACCACACGACCGGGCTCGGCCTCTTCGGCCTGCCTGTCGAGGAGATGCTGTTCTTCCTCGTCACGACCCTGCTCGTCGTCCAGGGCATCGTCCTCTATCACTGGGTGGTCGACCGATGGCTGTAGCGGTCCCCCAGCCGGTCAGACGGACGGTCGACCGGCTCCTGCGCCCGGAGTGGCTCCTGCTCGGGCTCGCGGCCGTCCCGTTCGCGCTCGGGCTCTCGGTCCCGCCGTGGGCCGAGTACCTCCCGCTGCTGGTGAGCGTCCTCGTCCTCGGCCTCCCACACGGTGCGGTCGACCACCTCGTGCTGGCGCGGCTGGGTACCGGAATCTCGGTCCGCCGGTCCGTCGTCGCCGTCTCCGCCCTCTACGCCGTCCTCGGCGGTCTCTACCTGCTCGCCTGGTTCGTCGCGCCGGTCGCCGCGTTCACGTTCTTCATCCTCCTGACGTGGGCCCACTGGGGGCAGGGCGACCTCTACTGCCTGCACGTTCTCTCGGAGGGCGCGTACCCGACCACGCCGCTCCACCGCCTCCTGACGGTCGCGGTCCGCGGGGCGCTCCCGATGCTCGTCCCGCTGGTCGCCTTCCCGGACGCCTACCAGCGCGTCGTCGCCATCACGGTCGAACTGTTCGGGACCGACGCCAGTAGCGTCGCGTGGGCGTTCTCGGCCGACGCCAGGCTCGGGGTCGCCGTCGGCTTCGCCGCCATCGTCGTCGCCTCGCTCGTACTCGGCGCGCGCTCGCCCGACACCACCACCTGGAAGCGAGACGGCGTCGAGATCGCGCTCCTCACCGGCTTCTTCGCGCTCGTGCCACCCATCCTCGCCATCGGGCTGTACTTCTGTCTCTGGCACTCGCTGCGCCACGTCGTCCGGGTCGTCGGCCTCGACGAGACCGCGGTCGCCTCGCTCGCCCGGGACGACCTCGTCGGCGCGTTCCGTCGCTTCGCCCGCGACGCGCTCCCGACGACCGCGGCCGCCATCGCCATCATGGCCGGTATCGCCATCGCGGTCCCGCGGACCCCCGCCGGCCTCGACGGGGCCCTCGCGGTCTACCTCGTCCTCCTGGCCGTGCTCACGCTGCCCCACGTCGTCGTCGTCTCGGTGCTCGACCGGCAGCAGGGCGTCTGGTGACCCGGCGAACGTGTCGCGGCAGCGAGAAAAAAGTTATGCACATCCATGTTGACGTATCTCGTAGATACCATGTCGGGAGACAACCGCACGGCCCGCATCCGAGAGTGGGCGGAACTGGTCGGTGAACAGGTTCCGGACGCTATCGAGACGCGTGCGAACGGCAGTATCGCCGAGCGGCGGTCGCCCGGCGAACGCGAGAACTGAGACCGCGTCGTTACGAGATCTTCTCGTACTGGTCGGAGAGCTTCTCGGCGGCCTCACCGAGCTGGTCACGCTCCAGCTGGGAGAGGTCCCACTCGACGATCTCCTCGACACCGTCGCTGCCGAGCTTGACCGGGACGCCCAGGCCGACGTCGTCGTGCCCGAACTCGCCCTGTAGCTTGACCGACGCCGGCAGGACCTCGCCGGTGTCGCGCAGGATGGCCTCGACCATGTGGGCGACGCCCGTCGCCGGGCCCCACTCGGTCGCGCCCTTGCGCTCGATGACGTTCATCGCGGACTCCTTCAGGTCGCCGAGGATCTCCTCCTTCTCGTCGTCGGAGAACTCGGGGTCGCGGCCGTCGACGCGGACCTTCGAGAAGACCGGGACCTGCGCGTCGCCGTGCTCGCCCAGGATGGTCGCCTCGACGTTCTGGACCTGCGTGTCGAAGCGCTCGGAGAGCACGTAGCGGAAGCGCGCGGAGTCGAGTCGGCCACCGAAGCCGATGACCTTGTTCCGGTCGCGGTCGCCGGCCTCGTAGAGGTGGCGGTTGAGCAGGTCGACCGGGTTCGAGGTCGTCACCGTGATGAAGTCGTCGTTGTGCTCGGCGAGCGAGGAGCCGATGTCCTCCATGATGGGCGCGTTGTCGCCCGCGAGGTCGATGCGGGTCTGGCCGGGCTGGCGCGGGATGCCGGCCGTGATGACGACGACGTCCGAGCCCGCCGTGTCCGCGTAGGTGCCCTGGCGGACGGTCGTGTTGGAGTCGTACGCGATGCCGTGGTTGGCGTCCGCGGCCTGGCCCACCGTCTCGTCCTCCTTGTCCGGGATGTCCACGAAGACGAGTTCGTCGACCACGTCACGAAGCGCGAGGTTGTAGCCTGCGGCGGCCCCGACGGTGCCGGCCGCGCCGACTACGCTAACTTTCGCCATAACACTCGAAACTGCTCTCGATTCCCGGTTAAACGTGTCGAAGTCGGCAGTGCTACGCCCGCGCCGATACCGGTTCCACGCCGCGCTGTCCGGGACGTTCGGGCAGTCCAGCCGACCGAGACGAGACGAAACCGGACATCCGGTCACCGGGTTGGACTCCGATGCTCCCGGGGCGCGAGCCGGGGACGTCCTGCACGCGATAGTACCCGTCTGAACGGTCCGCAGGACTTTCCTCTCTCACGGTCCTCCCTCCCGACATGAGCGAGTTCGACAAGGAGGCAGAGCGAGAGAAGTTGCGCGAGAAGTTCGCCAAGGACGAGGAGGACCGCAAGTCGACACAGCGGATGAGCGAACTCCTCCTGCAGGGTGCGACGATGACGAACCAGCACTGCGACACCTGCGGCGACCCCATCTTCCGCTACCAGGGCCAGGAGTTCTGCCCGAGCTGCCAGAACGCGGCCCAGGAGGCCCAGCGCCAGCAGGCCCAGCAACAGCAGGCACAGCAGCAAGCACAGCAACAGCAGGCCGCAGACCAGCAGGCCCAGCGTGCAGGGCAGGCACAGGACGCACAGCAAGCAAACGTCTCCGAGGCCGACGGTGAGACGGTAGCCGACCCTGCGACCGCCGACCAGTCGAGCGCGCAGCAGCCGGTCGCGACCGGCGCCACCCCCGGCCGGCAGGCCGGTTCGGTCGGTGCCGGTGCCGGGGCGACAGGCGCCGAGCCCCGGCAGGTCGACCGCTCCGCCGCGGGTGCCTCCCTCGCCGGCGAGTTCGGCGAGGCCGAGGCCAGCATCGCCGAGACCATCCGCTACTTCAGCGACGCCGCCGCGAACACGGACGACCCCGCCCGCGCCCGCGAGTGCCTCGCCGCGGTGAAGGAGGCCGCCGAGGCGCTCAGTACCCTCCGCCGGTAATCTACGTCTCGCCTTCCTCCCACCAGCGCACGAACGTCACGACGAACCAGAGCATCCAGAGGGTGAACGCCACCAGTGCCGCGCCGTAGCCCACGCTCCAGTGCAGGTCGAACACCTGCCCGACCACGAGGACGAGGAGCGTGACGACCAGCCCCGGGAAGGTCTTCCCGACGGCGGCGCGAACGGCCTCGCTCACGGCTCGTACTGGCTCCCGATGACCTCCCGGATGCGCTCGGCGGTCACCTGGCCGACGCCGTCGACCTCCAGGAGGTCGTCCTCGTTCGCGCACATCACTTCCTCGACGGTGCCGAAGTGAGCCAGCAGCGACCGTGCGGTCACCGGCCCGATGTCCGCGATGGCGGAGACGACGTACTCCTGCTGTTCGCTCAGGGTCTTCTTCGACTTCTCGCCGTGGACCGACACCTCGCGGCCGCTCTTCTCTTGCTCTCTGGTCGCGATGACCGCGAGCAGGTCCCGGGTGTCTGCCTCGCCCTCGGTCCGCAGGACGCTCACGCCGAAGTCGACCGCCAGCGAGGCGAGCGCGCCCCGGATGGCGTTGGGGTGGATGTCCCGCGAGCCGAGCAGGCTCTCGTCGCCCTCGATGACGAGGATGGGCCGGGCGTAGTGCCCGGCCATGTCCCGGACCTGCTCGAAGACGGAGCGGTCGCTGCCGGTGAGGGTGTCGAGGAAGTCCGAGACGGACTTGCGCTCGACGGCGACGCGGTCCGAGAGGACGTAGTCGCCCACCGCGAGCGTTTCGAGGCGAGTGGTCACGTCCTCGCGGGTCGAGAGGTCCCGTGGAATCGAGGAGTCCATCTCGCGCTGGTCGATGACGACCTCGACCGTGTCCTCCTCCTGCGGTTCCGCGGCCGCGACGACGCCGTCGTCTGGCTCGTCGGGTTCGGCCGCGGCGAGTTCGGCATCGGTGGTCTGGGCCGCGGTCTCGGCCGCGTCGTCGGCTTTCTCGCCGCCGTCTTCGCCGTCTCCCTCCGCCTCGTTGTCGCTCGCGCCGAACTCCTGCAGCCCCGGCTGGGTGTCCGCGCTGGTCCCGCCGTCGGCGCTCGCGGCGCTTTCGGCCGCCGCCTCGTCGCTTCCGTCGCCCCCGTCACCGCCCGCGAACGCGTCGAGGCTCTGCTGGGAGTCGTCGAGCTGTTCCTCCATGTCCGCGGCGACGCCCTTGAGCTTGCGGAGCTCGTTCTCCATCTGCTTCTCCTTGCGCCGCGAGATCCAGAAGTACGCCTCGTCGCGCGTGTCCTCGGCCATCAGCACGACCACGCGCCCCTCGTCCTGGCGGCCGGTCCGGCCCTTGCGCTGGATGGACCGGATGGCCGTCGGGACCGGCTCGTAGAACAGCACGAGGTCGACCTCGGGCACGTCCAGGCCCTCCTCGGCGACCGAGGTCGAGACCAGCACCTCGAACTCGCCGGCCTTGAACTGCTCTAAGACCTCCTGTTGCTGTTTCTGGGTCATCCCGTCCGAGCCCTCCTTGTCGCCCTGCCCGACGAACCGCCGCGTCTCGAAGTGGTTCGAGAGGAACTCGGTGAGGGCCTCGGCTGTGTCTCTCGATTCGGTGAAGACGATGACGCGCTCGCCGTCCTCGATGCCCAGCGTCTGGGCGAGCAGGATGCGCGCCTCGCGGTACTTCGGGTGGATGTCGTCGAAGGACTCGGCCTTCCGGATGGCCTCGCGGACCTTCGGCTCCGAGACCATGCGCTGGCTCGCCTTCGACGCCCCGGAGGCGCGGGCGGCGTTCTTCTGGCGCTCGAAGTACCGGCGGGTCGCCTCGACGCTCTGGGTCTCGACGTAGGTGACCGCGGTCCGGAGCTTGCGAATCTCCGCGAGCAGGCTCATACCCTTGAAGCCCGCCGACTGGTCGTTGTCCATCATCTGGCGCAACTGCGCCGATATCTTGTTTATCTGGGTCTCCGAGAGGTCGGGCGAGGTGGCCTTCGTCACGCCGATCTCCTTGAGCTTCGAGAGGCGGTCGGCGATGACCTCGTTCAGCCCGTCGCGTATCTCGAGGACCTCGTCCGGAAGTTGGATCTTCTTCCACTCGACCTCGGTGTCGTGGGTGTACTCCGCCACGTCGGCGTCGTCCTCGGTCATCACCTCGACCTCGCGCAACCCGAGGTTCTCACACACCTCCAGTATCTCCTCCTCGTCGCCACCGGGCGAGGCGCTCATGCCGGTCACCAGGGGGTCCGCGGCGTCCTGGTGGTAGCGTTCCGCGATGTAGTTGTAGGCGTAGTCGCCGGTCGCGCGGTGGCACTCGTCGAAGGTGATGTGTGTCACGTCCCGCAGCGAGATTCTGCCACCGACGAGGTCGTTCTCGATGACCTGCGGCGTCGCCATGACGACGGTCGCGTCCTCCCAGAGCGCGGCGCGGTCGTCCGGGCGCACGTCGCCGGTGAACACGACGACCTCGTCGTCCGGGATCTGCAGCGCCTCGCGGTAGAACTCCGCGTGCTGTTGCACGAGGGGCTTCGTCGGCGCGAGCATCAGCGACTTCCCGCCGACCTCGTCGAGTCGCCGCGCGGTCACGAGCAGGCTCACGGTCGTCTTGCCCAGCCCGGTCGGCAGGCAGACGAGGGTGTGGTCCTCGGTCGCCGTGCCCGCGAGTTGCAACTGGTAGAGCCGGCGCTGGAGGAAGTTCGGCGCGAGCAGCGGGTGCTCGACGGACGCCTCGTCGGTGGCAGCCATCGCCCGAGAATTCGGCTTCCCGTCGTTTAAGACTTCGCCGACCACGGTGAAAGTGAAGCTCCCCGGTGTCGGCCTCGTCGCGGAACCGGCCAGCCGGGTCGATACCCGTCGCTGCAGGCGACGAGGAGGCCGACCGCGATGAAAGTGAAGACGGCGCGGTCGGCCACGACGAGACGACAGACGGCGGGGGGTTGGGGGGAGAGTTGGGGGGAGTCCGCCGCGCGGTGTCGTCCGTATCACCACGACACTGCCGGCGACCGAAGTCGCCGGAACGCCGTCAAGCGGCGTATCGTCGTGGCTGACAGGTTGAAGTATGCGCGCCCTAATAAATCCACCGAGTCAGACAGCGTACGGATGGTTCCGTCGACCGGTCTGGCCGTCTCAGTCGATGAGCTCCAGCGCGAGTTCCATCACCAGTTCGCCCTCGCCGACGACCGCCGCGATGATTGCGAGCACCACCAGGACCACGAGCGCGATCACGAGCAGTTCGAGCAGTGTCATACACGAGTGACGCTGCGGAAACCGGGAATATCTCGGGCCTACACAGCTAGCCGTCGGCTCAGACCGGCACCGTCCCCGTCAGTGCCAGCATCACCCAGGCGGTGACCGTGGCCGCGATGGGGATGGTGAGGTTGTCGTCGATGACGTAGCCCGCGACGACCGGTTTCACCCCGTCGGCCAGCGTCGCCGCGACGGCGGCCGCGATGGCCGCGACCGCCGGCAGGAACGCGAGCGCGAACGCGAGGCTGACGAGGAACATCGCCACCAGCACCCGCGGGCGCTTGACCGCCCGCAACTCGCCCGAGGAGAGCAGGCCGCTGATGGGGTCGCCGATGGTCAGCATGTACATCGCGGGGATGGCCACCTCGGGCGGGAACAGCAACCCGGCGAACGCTCCGCCGAGCATGTACAGGGCGTAGCCCGCCAGGTTGTCCTGCTCGTACTCACGGGTGAGCTTGTCGAAGATGGCCCAGTCGAGTCCGACGAACAGCCGTACGGCTTCGAGGACGAGTGCGACCACCACCGCGAGGACCAGGAACCCCTGGACCGCGCGCCAGCCGATGGTCGGCACGCCGTCGAGCTGGCTCACGAGGTACGCGGTCGGCAGGACCGCACCGCTCGCGTGCACCAGTCGCCGGGCCACCTCGTCACGCATCTCAGAGGTCGTCGAAGGTCCGGGCGCCGGTTCGGAGGTCGGTCAGCACGTCGCCGAGGTCGTCGAGGTCGACGCGGACCTGCTCGGTCGAGTCGCGCTCGCGGATGGTCGCCGTACCGGTCGGGTCGCCGTCCAGCGTCACGCAGAACGGGGTGCCGACCTCGTCCTGCCGCCGGTAGCGCCGACCGATGGAGCCGGAGTCGTCGTAGGCGACCGAGAGGCCGCGCTCGCGCAGGTCGGTCGCGACCGACTGCGCTTTCTCGGGCAGGCCGTCCTTGCTCGTCAGCGGGAAGACGCCGACGAACGTCGGGGCGACCTCGGGGGCGAGCGCGAGGTAGCTGCGCTCCTCGCCCTCGACCTCGTCCTCACGGTAGGCGTGGTGGACGACCGTGTACAGTGCCCGGTCGACGCCGAACGACGGCTCGATGACGTGCGGGACGATGTGCTCGCCGGCCTCGGTCTCCTCGCTCACGTCGAAGTTGACGTGCTCGGTCGGCACCTCGTAGGCCTCGCCGTCGACCTCGACCTCGACGCTGTCGCCGTCGAAGGCGCTCCGGTCGCGCTCGGCGAGCGTCTGCAGTGCCTCGGCGATGTCGCCGGCCGCGCCGCCGAACTCGGGGCCGAGGTAGCTCATGTCGGGGTCGACCGTCGCGCGCTCGACGTGTCTGGGCTCGTCGTACTGCTTGAACAGCGTGAAGTCGTCGTCGCTGTAGCTGCCGTGCTTCGAGAGGTCGTAGTCGCCGCGGTTCGCGAAGCCGGCGAGTTCGATCCAGTCGTCGTCGACCAGCGCCTCGGCGTCCCAGCAGTCCGCCGCGTAGTGGGCGAGTTCGCCCGGCAGGTGCTGGCGGAAGCGGAACTTCGCCATGTCGATGCCGATGCGGTCGTACCACTGCTTGGCGAGGCCGAGGTAGTACGCGACCCACGCGTCCGCGATGATGCCCTCGTCGACCGCGTCGCCGATGGTCATCGTGACGGGTTCGGCGCCGTCTTCCTCCTGCATCTCGGCGGAGTACAGCGGTGCCTCGACGTCGCGCACCGCGTCGAGCGTCGGCTCGTCCTCCTCGGGGTCGATGAACAGCTCGAGTTCGGCCTGCGTGAACTCGCGCAGCCGGAGCAGTGACTTGCGCGGGGATATCTCGTTGCGGTAGGCCGGACCGATCTGTGTCACGCCGAAGGGGAGCTGGTTGCGGGCGTACTCCTTGAGCTGTGGGAACTCCACGAAGATGCCCTGTGCCGTCTCCGGGCGCAGGTAGCCGGGCTGGGAGGAGCCGGGGCCGATGCTCGTCTCGAACATCAGGTTGAACTCCTCGATGGCCTGGCCCGCGAGGTCCGCACCGCAGTTCGGACAGGTCAGCTCGTGTTCGGCGAGCAGGTTCTCGACCTCCGGAATCGGCAGGCTCTCGGCCTCCTCGATGTCCGTGTTGTCCTCGATGATGTGGTCGGCACGGTGGCTCGCGTGGCACTCCGGGCACTCGACGAGCATGTCGTCGAAGCCATCGAGGTGGCCGGACGCCTCGAACACCGGCTCGGGCATCACGATGGGCGCGTCGACCTCGAAGTTACCCTCCTTGAGCGTGAAGCGCTCGCGCCAGGTGTCCTCGATGTTCTCCTTGAGGGCCGCGCCCTTCGGACCGTACGTGTAGAAGCCGGAGACGCCACCGTAGGCGCGGCTCGACTGGAAGAAGTAGCCGCGGCGCTTGGCGAGCTCGACGACGGTCGCCGTCTCAGTCATACAGCGCCTCCAGCAGGTTCAGGTCGCGCACGATGCCCACCAGCTGGTCGCCGGAGACCATCGGAATCTGCTCGATGTCGTGACGGATGAGCAACTGGGCGGTCTCCTCGGCGGTCTTCTTCGTCGAGACCGTCACCAGGTCCGCGGTCATGAACTCCTCGACCGGCTCGGCGGGGATCTCGACGTTCCGGGTCGGGAGGTAGCGGCCGCCGACCGCCTTGATGCCCTCCCACATCCACTCGTCGTCCTCGTTGGCGATGGACTCGCCGGTGTCGTCCTCGCCCTCGACGATGCGGGCGACCTCGATGATGTCGACCTCGGTGAGCATGCCGGCCATGTCGCACTCGTCGTCGAGGACGACCGCGTAGGGGACGTTCGCGTAGTAGAGCTCGCGCTCGGCGACGGGGAGCGGCGTGCCGGTGTAGGTGGTGTTCACGTCCTTCGTGGCGAGGTCGCCGACGACGGCGTCGGTCTCGGCGTCGCCGCGGGCGATGGCGTGGACCACGTCGGTGACCGTGACGATGCCTTCCAGTTCGCCGTCGACGACCGGGACGCGACGGGCGCGTTCCTCGACCATCAGGCGGGCGACGTCCGCGAGGCTCGTGTCGTCGGTCGTCGTCGGCACGTCCTCCATCAGGAGCGCCAACTGGTCCTCGTCGGGTCGCTCAATGAGGCTGTCACGTGAGACGAGACCGCGGTACTCCTCGCCGTCTTCGGTCTGTTTCACGACCGGGACCGAAGAGAACCCGTGCTCCTGCAGGTACGACAACACGTCGTCGCGGGTACCGGGCAACTCGACCGTGACCAGCTCGGAGCGGGGGGTCATCGCGTCGGCTACGTTCATATCGGCTGTATAGGTTCATTCTCCGCATAAAGCCCCTGTTTCGAATGCGGGGGGCGTGCCACTCCCCTCGCGGTCACGAACGTGATGGAGAACAGGATATATCAGGTGCTACGGGGGCGGCTGGGCGGCTGCTGGCGCCACCACCCGTCTCAGTTCTGCTCGACGTCGCCCGGACCGGGGGCGGGCGGGCTCCAGTCGTCGATGCGCTCGGCGTGCGGGACGAACTTCTCGTGGGAGTCGTGCTTGAACACGCCCAGGATGTCGCCCGGGAGCGTCTGGACGTAGGTGTAGAACTCGCCCTCCTCCTCGGCGTCGTGGACCATCCCGGCCGCATGACGCAGCTCGTACTGGCTGCCGATGTAGATGGCCGTCTCCGTCTCGGGGTCCATGTACTCGACGACGAGGAAGACGTTCCCGTTCATCTCGCGGCGGTACACCTCGTACTGCGGGAACTCCTTGCCCTCGAAGGCCTCGCTGAAGTCCTCGCCCATGTTCGAGGGGACGACGAACACCAGCCCGAAGCGGTTGTCGTCGTCGTCACCTGCCCGGCGGTTCCGCGGAGCCGTGTTCGCCGCCATGACCGTGACGGCCTCCCACCCCTCCTCGCGGCGCTGCTCGGCCAGCAACTCCATCTCCTCGAGTGCCTGTTCCCACGCGTTGGAGAGGACGTCCGCGTTGCTCGCGATTCGCTCGGCGTAATCCACGTCCTCACCGGACTCGGGCACGTCTGGCATATGTCCACACACAGGGTATGGAGTCTGATAAGGGTGTCTTTATTTGCCGCGGCTCAGGCCGCGCCGGGCTGTGCGATGCCGAAGACGAACTCCATCGCCATCGACAGCAGCAGCATGAACACCGACGCGAGCAGCAGTTTCGCGTTGACCGAGAAGCGGTCGTCCGGCGGGAGCGCGACCCACCGGACCGGCGGGAGCCACGAGACCAGCCGTTCGAGGCGCGTCTCGCGTCGCCCACCGACGGTCGTGTCGGCCTTCCGCTGGCGGTCGTCGCCCGCGGTGAGCAGGTCGCTGTACGGCTGGTCCGACCCCCTGGGTGAGGGTGGCCGGAGCTGGAACGAGGCGTACGCGAGCAGGGCGAACCCGAGCCAGAACAGGACGTGTTTGGTGGTGTAGAGCGTCCCCCGCCCGGAGAGCTCGAGGAAGGCCGACGACCCGGCGACCAGCAGGGTCACCACGAGGCCGTACACGACGGCTTCGACGGTCTTCCGTGCCAGCCGTTTCACGGCCAGTATCTCGGGCGGCGTCTCGCTCATCCTCAGTCGTGGAGCTGGTCGAACGCGACGGCAGGTTCGTCGTAGCGGTCCTGGTGACGGTGACAGAAGCTCGTGCGCCCGTCGTCGCTGACGACGTGGTGCTTGGGCTTGTCCGTGTCACACGTGCTGCCGAACTGCTCGAAGAGGTACTCGCGGGCCTTGTTGTCGTGGCCCTTCTCGATGTGGTTCGACGCCTGTCGCAGGTGTTCGGACACCTCCGAGGGCACGTCCACGTCGTCGAACAGCTCGTCGGTGATCTCCGTGATGTCGGAGAACCGCGTCTGCTGGCCGAGCAGCTCCTTCGCGCGGTCGGTGAGCGACCGGTCCGCCCGGGTCCGCTCGCGGACGACCTCGCGGAAGATCTCGATGCGCTCCCAGAGCTCGTCGTCGAGGTGCTCGTAGTCGTCGGGTCGGATCTTGACCGGACAGCGCGTGCTGAACGGACAGCCGACCGGCGGGTCGCGCGGGCTCGGCGGCGTGCCACGCAGCGTGATGCGGTCCTTCTTCGAGGTCGGGTCCGGTTCCGGGATGGCCGACAGCAGCGAGTGCGTGTACGGGTTCCCCGGGTTCTCGAACAGGCCGTCGGTCGGCCCGATCTCCATGATGTTGCCGAGGTACATCACGGCGACCCGGTCACAGATGTGCCGGACGACGGAGAGGTCGTGGGCGATGAACAGGTAGGTGAGCCCGAACTCCTGCTGGAGGTCTTCCAGCAGGTTGAGGATCTTCGCCTGCACGGACACGTCCAGTGCCGACACCGGCTCGTCCAGCACCAGGAAGTCCGGTTCGAGCGCGAGCGACCGGGCGATACCGATGCGCTGGCGCTGCCCGCCGGAGAACTGGTGCGGGTAGCGGTAGTAGTGCTCCGGGCGCAGCCCGACGGTCTCGAGCAGTTCGCGGACGCGCTGACGTCGTTCCTGGGGGTCGCCCCAGTTGTGGACGTCGAGGGGCTCGCGGATGATCTCCCCGACCGTCATGCGGTCGTTGAGGCTCGACTCGGGGTCCTGGAAGACGATACCGAGCTGGCGGCCACGGAGCTTCTTCAGCGCCCGGCCGGGTGCGGCCGTCACGTCGATGTAGCCCTCGTCGACGCGGATCTGGTCCCCGTCGCGGTGGCCGTCCTCGACGAACACGAAGTCCTTCTCGCCGAACAGGCCGAGTCGGGCACCGAACCCTTCGTCGACGATGTCCTGCACCGTGAGGTTCTGCTCGTTGACGAACTGTGCGGCGTCGATCTCGTCCGCGCTGACGTTCTCGTAGCCGGTCTCGCGAGCGACCGCGCCCGGCTCCACGCCGTCGGCGAAGAGCTTGGTCACGAGGTCGACCGGGTCGTTCGAGTCGTATATCTCCGCCAGCATGACCGTCCGGCGACCGAACGTGTTGGCCATCCGCTCGACCACGTCGGGCTTGTGGAAGCGGCTGACCCCCGCGGTCGCGTCTTCGAGCTGGACCAGCGTCCGCCCGAGCGTCGACTTCCCACACCCCGACTCGCCGACCAGCCCGAGCGTCTCACCCCGCTGGATGTCGAAGCTCACGCCGTCGACTGCCTTCACCGGTTCGTCGCTGATGAGTCCGCCACCCGGGTAGTACGTCTTCAGGTTGCGGATCTCGATCATGGACTCTTCCTGTACTGACTCCTGGGCGTGGGACATCGCTTGCTTGCTCATTCGTTGCTCCCTCCTTTGGCCTTGTGAAGCTCGATAGCCTCGGACTGCGTCTGGTCCTCGGGGTAGAGGAGGCAGGCGGCTCTGTGGTCCTCGGCGTCGTCGTTCACCTGTACCGGTTCGGGATGGACGGCCTGGCACTCGTCGAACGCCTTCGGACAGCGCGGCGCGAACCGACAGTACGACGGCTCCTCGTTCGGTGTCGGCACGTCACCCTCGATGGTGACGAGCCGGTCGCCCTGCTGTCTCCCGGGGATCGACTGGAGCAGGCCCTCCGTGTAGGGGTGTTTCGGGTTGCCGAACAGTTCCTCGACCGGCGCGGTCTCGATGACCTCGCCGGCGTACATCACGTTCACGCGGTCCGCGATGTCCGCGATGACACCCATGTCGTGGGTGATGAACATGATGGAGAGGTCGCGCTCGTCCTGCAGCTCTTGCAGGAGTTCCAGGATCTGTGCCTGGATGGTCACGTCCAGTGCGGTCGTCGGCTCGTCGCAGATGAGCAGTTCGGGGTCACACGCCAGGGCCATCGCGATGACGGCGCGCTGGCGCATCCCACCGGAGAACTGGTGGGGGTACTCCCCGACGCGGCGACGGGCGTCCGGGATGCCGACCGCCTCGAGCAGCTCGACGGCCTCCTCGGTCGCCTCGGAGCCCCGGAGCCCCTGGTGGAGCCGGAGCGCCTCCTTGATCTGGTTCCCGACGGTGTACACCGGGTTCAGCGACGTGAGCGGGTCCTGGAACACCATGGCGATGTTGCCACCGCGGAGGCGTCGCAGGCCGCGCTCGTGTGCGCGTGTCACGTCGACGTAGCCGCGGTCGACGCGGATCCCGTTCGAGTCGGACGTCCCCTCCTCGACGAAGACGAAGTCCGTCTCCTCGACGAGGTTCAGCTCGTCGGCGTAGCCCGACGCGATGAGGTCGTCCCAGTGGACCGCGCCGTCGGCGACCATCTGGGCCGCGTCGACGCGCTCGGGCGGCAGGCTCGCGTACTTCTCGTGCTGGGTCAACTCGGCGGGCGTGGCACCGTACTGCTCCATCGCGTCGCCGACGACCGTCGCGAGGTCGTGCTCCTGTTCGAGCTTCGTGAGGTCGACGGTCCGACCCCGGTAGGTGTTCGCGAACCGCTCGACCGTCTCGGTGTCGCGGAACTGGATGGAACTCCCACGCAGGGTGCGGCCGGGGCTCTCGACGAGGCCCATGATGGAGCGGGCCGTCACCGACTTCCCGGACCCGGACTCGCCGACGATACCGACCGTCTCACCCTCGTGGATGTCGAAGTTGACGCCGTCGACGGCGCGGATGACCTCCTTGTCCGTGAAGAAGGAGGTCTGCAGGTTCTTGATGCGGAGGATGGTCTCCTCGCGCTGCTGTTGCAGCGACATCACCCACCACCTCCTGCGGCCGCGGCCTCGTCAGCACTCGCCCCGCCGGACTGCGGGTCGATGGCGTCGCGGATACCGTCACCGAACGCGTTGAAGCCGGTGACGACGAAGACGACCATCAGGCCGGGGATCGTGGAGATGTGCCACGACACCGTCGTCACGTACGTCCGGCCGGCGTTCACCGCGCGGCCCCACTCGGGGGTCGGCGGCGTCACGCCGAGGCCGAGGAACGACAGTGCGGCGACGCTGATGATGATGCCACCGAGGATGAGCGACCCGTAGACGAGCAGGTAGCCGGCCACGTACGGCAGCATGTGCTTCTTCATGGTCGCGGTCGGGCGCTGCCCGTACGAGCGGGCGGCGTCGATCCACTCCTGCTCGGAGACCTGGAACGCCGGGCCACGGATGGCGCGCCACAGCCCCGGCCAGCCGGTCGCCGCGAAGATGAGAGACAGGAGCAACCCACCGTTGTACACGTTCGAGATGGGGTGGCTCCCGAAGACGACCGAGAGCATGATGTATATCAGTAACCCCGGCATCGCCTGGATGGAGTCACTGGTGATGACGACCAGCAGGTCGGCCAGTCCCTTGTAGTAGGCGGTCACCATCGCCAGGGCGGTCGCGATGAACCCACCCAACACGATGGAGACGAGGCCGATGAACAGTGACACCCTGGCCCCGTCAGCCATGAACGTGAACAGGTCTTTCCCTGTCGTCAATGTCCCGAATGGATGGAACCGTCCGAACTCGTCGTAACTCATCGGACCGACGTTCCGGTCCGGGTTCCCCTGCGAGCGGCTCGCGAGGTTCGCCGAGCCGTGACTGATCTCCTGGACCTGACCGTTCTCCGTGTAGTTGAACGTGTAGCTGTACGGGTCGTAGATGTTCTCCTGGGTCGTGACCGGGCCGAGCGCGGGTGCGAACAGCGCCATCACGATGAACATCACGACCATCAGGAAGCCGAACTGGCCCCAGCGGTGGGTGCTCAGCCGGTCGATCATGTCGTCACGGGGCGTCCAGTCGGCGTAGCGGTAGTGGCGGCGGAACGTCTTGTAGCCGTACCAGAGCCAGCCGAGCCAGACGAACGCGTACGCGTAGATGAGCACGGTCCGGATGGCCCAGGCGTACGCCGGGGCGAGACCGAGGAAGGTCCCGTGGTACGGGCCGAGCGGCCCGGTCGGGTACTCGCCGGTCGCACCGGCGGGCGGCTTGAACCCGTCGTTCGGGATGAGGTCGCGCGAGAGCAGCGTCGGGAAGTTGTCCCCGAACCACGTGCCCACGCCCGCGGCTGTCTGGGCGAAGCCGTGGAAGAGCTGTGCCAGCGACGGTTCGCCGATGACCGGCAGGGCCGGCAGCAACATCCCCAGGGGCTCGTAGAGCAGGACGGCCCAGAGGATGGCCAGTCCCACCATGATGATGAGCCGTTCGAGCAGTTCGACGGACATCGGGACGTCTTCGAGTCCCAGTTTCTCGACCAGGTTGAACGGGATGAACAGCGCCTTGACGAACACCGCGAGGATGCTCAGGATGATGAGCGCACCGAGGCCGCTCATCACCGCGCCGCCAGCGGTCCCGAACGTCTTGAACATCTGGTCGACGTACCAGCCACCGATCTCTGTACTCCCGTTGATGAGCGGATTGATCTGGTCGCCGAAGAGGACCATCGTCCTCGCGAACGCCCCGAACTCGAGGGCGAGCAGCACCAGTACCCCGCCGAGCCAGACGAGTGCCGGCTCGGGGTGGGCGAGAATCCGCTCCCGTAGTGTCGCGTTTTCCTGTACCTGACTCATGTTATTCGTACCCCACACGCGGATCGATTATCGTGTACATGAAGTCCTGGAGGATGTTCATGAACACGATGATGAGGATGAAGATGAACATCAGCGAGCCGACCAGCGGCACGTCGCCCTGGAGGGCCGCCTGGAAGAACAGGTAGCCCAGCCCGTTGATGCTGAAGATCGTTTCGAGGATCACCGACCCACCGATCAGCAGGAACGCCTCGTTCAGGATGATCGGGACGAGCGGAATCAGTGCGTTACGGAACACGTGCTTCCAGACGATCTTCCGGTTCGAGAGACCCTTGGCGCGTGCGGTCTCTACGTAGTTGGAGTTGACCGTCTCGAGCACGGCGGTCCGGCCGAGGCGCATCTCGTTCCCCATCGAGGAGGACCCGAGGACGATGGCCGGCGGGAGGACCATCTTGACGGCCTGCAGGAACTTCGTGCTGTCGAACTCGAACAGCGGGAAGTTGAACAGGGTCGTGCCACCGATCGCGATGGCGGTCGTCCCGGCCGGGTCGTAGAAGTCCAGCGGCGGCTGGCCGATGATCTTCGTGTCGACGAAGAGCTTGGCCCATTCCAGCTCGAACAGGCCGAGTGTCAACATCGAAGAGTAATCTTTCGACTGGCTCAGGACCGACAGCAGGATGACACCGAGCCAGAAGTTCGGCATCGCACGCCAGACGATTCCCCCGAACGACGCGATGTAGTCGCTGAAGGTGTTCGGGTTGAGGCCTGCGTAGAAACCGAGCGGGATACCGATGAACAGCGGGATGAGGACCGACCAGAAGCCAAGCCACAGCGTCCGTGGCGCGTGCTGGACGATGAGTGTCATGGCTGTGGTCCCGTCCTTGATGACGTAGGACTCACCCAGGTCGAACGTCAGCAGCCCGATCATGTAGTCGATGTACTGTTCCCACAACGGTTGGTTCAGGCCGAGTTGGCGCTCTACCTGCTCGTACTTCGACGCAGGCACGTTCGGTCCGAGAATCGCTGCGACCGGGTCCAGCGGACCCATTCGAAGGACCATGAACGTGATCGTCGTACCGAAGAGTACCACAGGGATGGCCAGGAGCAGTCGGCGGGCGAAGTAACTCCACCTGCTCATGACGTGTCCCTCCGGTGATCCACTTCCATCACCATTGTTCTACTCATAGTGTATTTTGCAGCCATGGTTATGTCTTGCGTTCCTTTCTCACTCTAATTGAGGTTATAGCAGGGGCTAGACGGTCGAAAAATGAAAAATCGGGTACCCGTTGACCCGCGTTAGCTCCGGTCGTTCAGGTAGACGTTGTTGAACTTCATGCGGCTGCCACCGGCGGCGCCGGTGCGCGGCATGTCGACCCAGTCGTACGCGAAGCGCTCGGAGACGCTGTGGTACGTCGGGAGGAGGACCATGTCTTCCCACATGGCTTCTTCCATCGTGACGTAGGCCTCGTTACGCTTCTGCTGCGCTTCTTCGGTCGGCTCGGGGTTGTCCTGGACGGTCTGCCACGCGTCGGCAGCACGCTGGGAGGCGTCGCCCTCTGCGTCGTCCCAGTCCAGGTAGAAGCCCTTCGCACCCTCGGAGGTGTCGGTGAGCTTCGGCACCATCTGGCCGAGGAAGTTGTCCGGTGCGGGCCAGTCCATGATCCACCCGAGCGAGTAGGCGGCGAGGTTGCCCTGGCGGCCACGGTTGAGGAGCGTCGAGAACGGCGCCTCCTCGAGCTTCATGTTGACGTGTGCACTGCTGAGCTTGTCGCGGAGGATCTTGCCCAGGCCCTGCCACGTGTCGGACTGGTAGGTCGTGAACGTGACCTCGTACTTGTTGTTCGGGCCGTAGCCAGCGTCCTCCATGATCTGGCGTGCGGACTCGAGGTCCGTCGTGTTGTAGCCGTACGGGTAGTTGTTCTTCGCGTGCTCCGTGTAGGCGGGTGCCTGACCGGGGTAGATGCCCGGCGGCGTCAGGTGGTACGCGGCCTGGCCGCGACCCTTGAAGACCTGGTCCACGCCCTCCTTCTGGTTCATCGCGTAGGCGATGGCCTTCCGGACCGGAGCGGGGACGTTCTTGGCGTTCAGGCCGATGTAGAACGTGTTGATGGTCGCGTACTGGAGGTAGTTGGCCGTCTCGCCGTTACGCATCGGACCGTAGGTACCGATCTTCCGACCCTTGTCGTCCGTGGTCTCGATCTTGACCTTGCTCGGGTCGTACTTCGACGTCGGCATCGAGGCCAGGTCGGAGTTCTTGTTCTGGCCGTAGTTGTACGACGCGTCGGGGTCGGTGATGACCTGCCAGTGGACGCCTGCGACGAACGGGACGGGGCCGTGGTAGTCGTCGTTGCGGACGACGGAGGCCTGCGTGTTGGTCTCCCAGTTCTCGAACTTGAACGGACCCGCGCCGACGGGGTTCTCCGTCGCGAACTCGGAGTGGGACATCTCGCCGTCGTAGCCGTCGATGTCGCCCACGATGCCCTCCGGAATCACGGAGAACGAGGTGTACGCGAGCATCTCCAGGGTGGACGCGAACGGCTTCGTCAGCGTCATCTCGAAGGTCGTGTCGTCCACGGCCTCCATGTTGAGCGAGCCGGGGACGTAGTTGCCGTCGGAGTCCGTCTCGTGCTCGACGTTCATCGCGTACGCGAGGATGAAGTAGTCACGCCGCGAGTTCTCGGACGCTGCGAGGCGCTCGAAGGAGTAGACGACGTCCTGTGCGGTGACGGTGTCACCGTTGTGGTATTTGACGCCCTCTTTGAGGTTGATGGTGTAGGTACGGAAGTCCTCGGAGACCTCGACGTCCTTCGCGAGGAGCGGTTCGACCTCGACCTCGCCGTTCGGGTAGTTCATCAGGGCGTCGAAGACCTGCTGGATAACCGTCCCAGAGGCCGTGTCGGTCGCCTTGATGGGGTCGAGGGTGCTCATCGTCGCGTTGATGAGCTGGAAGGTCTTGTCGAGCTTCTCGCGGTCCTCCTGCGACCGTGTCGTCTTCTCGGTCGCGGTGTCCGTCGAGCCCGCGGTCGTGGTGTCTGTTTCGGTGTCGCCTTCGCCACCGCCGCCGAGACATCCCGCAACCGCCACTGCAGATGCTGCGCCGCCAGTCGCTTGCAGGAAGCGACGACGGTCGATGCTGGTATTGTCTGTCATCCCACGCACCCCTTTGGGGACGGTATGGTTAAAATTACCGTTATGGTCTGCACCCATTTTACATACCCATAGGTTTAAGAAACGCGTGCGGAATCAATATAAGATATTCTCCACGAGAACCGAGGTAACTCTTACCATGACTGGTGGCTATATGTAGGAAGAACTGAGAACAAGGTGTTGGCTGTTTATCTGGATGTGGCACTTCTATCGATTCGAGGACACGCGGTAGCGGGAGAGAAACGGGAGACGAGAGTCGAACCCGACTTGTTCTCCTCGGCAATTATCGACTCACTGTCCCGTAATCGCGACTTCAAATCAGTCTGGGTATTCACATAGTTGAACGTTCTGTGGGCCATGAAGCAACACCAATTTATATATTCACGGCCCACAGACACACGGAAATTGGTATCGTTTCACGTGGGGTGTGTCAACACGAAAGCGCGGCCAGTCGACGGGAACCGTGTGGTACTCGTTCACTCCTCTCTCTGAAACTTGACTGTCGAGTCGATGAGTTTATAACCGACCATGAGACAGTGACTCATATGGCAGCATCCGAGTCAGGCCCGTCGGGTCCAACCGACGAGCGGGATGTGGTAGCGTCTGTCGACGGTGACGGCTCCTCGAAGGAGTACGTCATCGCGGACATCACAGACGATGGAGCCTGGCTCTCGATGCGAGCAGAGGACGCACCGGACCTGCCGGACTGGCGCTGATCGAACCCTTCTCTGTCGTTCGCACCTCCCAGCGAGTGCCGTCTCTGCGGCTCGTTCCCGGGGGCTCCAGAGAAACCGCCGCTCCGGCTCTCGGCCCACCCGGCCGAGGACACTACTTTTTTCCCACAGACCCTCTTTCAGATGGGTATGCACTACCGGGAAGTCGCGACCTCGCGGGAGTTCGTCGTTCGGCTCGAGACGGGGGGCGACTGGCGCGCGCAACTCGAAGACCTGGCCGCCCGGGAGGACCTCGAGGCCGCGTGGTTCACGGGCCTCGGTGCGGTCCAGGACGCCGAGGTCTGGTTCTACGACCAGGACCGACAGGAGTACGACGCCGTGACCTTCGACGAACCGCTGGAGGTCGCAGCCTGCGTCGGCAACGTCGCCGACCTCGACGGGGAACCGTTCGCCCACACGCACGTCGTCCTCTCGCGACCGAGCGGGCAGGCCCTGGCCGGCCACCTCGACGCCGCGACCGTCTGGGCCGGCGAGATGTACGTCCGCGAGTTCGAGGAGCCGCTCGTGCGCGAGCACGACGAGACCACTGACCTCGACCTCTGGCTCTAGGATGCGGGAGGCAGACGAGCGGTACTTCGAACGGATCGAATCCCGCCTCGACGAGGCCTTCGAGCTCGCCGAACGCGCCAAGGGCCGCGGCGGCGACCCCGAACCCGAGGTCGAGATTCCGACCGCCCGCGACATGGCGGACCGCGTCGAGAACATCCTCGGCATCGACGGCGTCGCCGAACGCGTCCGCGAACTCGAGGGCGAGATGAGCCGCGAGGAGGCGGCGCTCGAACTCGTCACGGACTTCGTCGAGGGCGAGGTCGGTGACTACGAGACCCGCGAGGGGAAGATCGAAGGGGCGGTCCGGACCGCCGTCGCCCTGCTCACCGAGGGGGTCGTCGCGGCTCCCATCGAGGGCATCGACCGCGTCGAGTTGCTCCAGAACGACGACGGCACCGAGTTCGTCAACGTCTACTACGCCGGCCCCATCCGCTCTGCGGGTGGGACCGCCCAGGCGCTCTCCGTCCTCGTCGCCGACTACGCCCGGGCCCTGCTCGACGTCGACGAGTACAAGGCTCGCACCGAGGAGGTCGAGCGCTACGCCGAGGAGATCGGCCTCTACGACAAGGAGACGGGCCTCCAGTACTCGCCGAAGGACAAGGAGACGAAGTTCATCGCCGAGCACATGCCCATCATGCTCGACGGGGAGGCCACCGGCGACGAGGAGGTCTCCGGCTACCGCGACCTCGAACGCGTGGACACGAACTCCGCCCGCGGTGGCATGTGTCTCGTCCTCGCCGAGGGTATCGCGCTCAAGGCCCCGAAGATCCAGCGCTACACGAAGAACTTAGAGGAGGTCGACTGGCCGTGGCTCCAGGACCTCATCGACGGGACCTACTACGACAAGGGCGACGACGGGGCGGACGCAGACGACACCGAGGGCGAGGATGCGGACGCTGACGGCGACGAGGCCGACCACGACGCCGATGGCGAGGAACCGGACTCGGCCGGTCCCGCCGGCCCGCCCCGCGTCGACCCCGCCACGAAGTACCTGCGCGACCTCATCGCGGGCCGCCCCGTCTTCGGCCACCCCTGCGCCTCCGGCGGGTTCCGCCTCCGGTACGGCCGCTCGCGCAACCACGGCTTCGCGACCGCGGGCGTCCACCCCGCGACGATGCACCTCGTCGACGACTTCCTCGCGACCGGCACCCAGATCAAGACCGAACGCCCCGGGAAGGCCGCGGGTGTCGTCCCGGTCGACAGCATCGAGGGGCCGACGGTCCGCCTCGCCAACGGCGACGTGCGTCGCATCGACGACCCCGAGGAGGCCCTGGAGGTCCGCAACGGTGTGGAGAAGATACTCGACGCCGGCGAGTACCTCGTGAACTTCGGCGAGTTCGTCGAGAACAACCACCCTCTCGCCCCCGCCTCCTACACGGTCGAGTGGTGGCGCCAGGACCTCGAAGCCACCGAGTGCAACGTCCAGGCGCTCCAGGACTCCCCGCACGTCGACCTCGCCGACCCCAGCGCCGAGGAGGCGCTCGACTGGGCGACCACCTACGACGCGCCGCTGCACCCGAAGTACACCTACCTCTGGCACGACATCGGCGTCGAGCAGTTCGCCGCCCTCGCCGACGCGGTCGCCGGAGGCTTCGTCGAGGACGGCACCCTGCACATCCCGCGTTCCGAGCCGGTCCGCGAGGCCGCCGAGCACATCCTGCTCCAGCACACCCAGACCGACGACGAACTCCTCGTGCGCGACTGGGTCCCCTTCGTCCGCAGCCTCGGCCTCACCCGCGACCTCGAGCGAACCTGGACGCTGGACGACCTCTCCCCCGAGGCCCGCCAGTGGGACGACGGCGAGAACGCCGTCAAGGCGGTCGACGAGGTCGCCCCCTTCGAGATCCAGGAGCGCGCCCCGACCCGCATCGGGACCCGGATGGGCCGCCCCGAGAAGTCCGAGTCGCGCGACCTCTCGCCCGCGGTCCACACCCTGTTCCCCGTCGGCGAGGCCGGCGGGAGCCAGCGCTCGGTCGCCGAGGCAGCCAAACACGCCCCCGACATGCGCTCGACCCCCGGCGTCATCGAGGCACGGGTCGGCGACCGCGAGTGCACCCAGTGCGGCGAGCACTCGTTCAAGGTCCGCTGCCCCGAGTGCGACGGCCGGACCGAACCCTACTACTGGTGTCCCGACTGCGAGCAGGAACTCGAACCCGACGAGGCCGGCCGCGTCTACTGCGACCGCTGCGAGCGCGACGGCACCAGCGTCGACACCACCGAGATAGACATCAAGGCCGAGTACTGGGACGCCCTCGACGCGGTCGGCGAGCGCGAGAACGCCTTCCAGATACTCAAGGGCGTCAAGGGCCTCTCCTCGCGGCACAAGACCCCCGAACCGATGGAGAAGGGCGTCCTCCGGGCGAAACACGGCGTCTCGTCGTTCAAGGACGGCACCGTCCGCTACGACATGACCGACCTGCCCGTCACGTCGGTCCGCCCCGTCGAACTCGACGCCACCGCCGACCAGTTCCGCGGCCTCGGCTACGAGGAGGACATCCACGGCGAACCTCTCCAGCACGACGACCAGCTGGTCGAGCTCAAGGTGCAGGACATCGTCCTCTCCGACGGCGCCGCCGAGCACATGCTCAAGACCGCCGACTTCGTCGACGACCTGCTCGAATCCTACTACGGCGTCGAACCCTTCTACGAGATGGACGACCGCGAGGAGTTGATCGGGGAACTCGTCTTCGGGATGGCCCCCCACACGTCCGCCGCGACCGTCGGTCGGGTCGTCGGGTTCACGAGTGCGGCCGTCGGGTACGCGCATCCGTACTTCCACGCGGCGAAGCGCCGGAACTGCTTCCATCCCGAGACCAAGGTCTGGTTCGAGGACGAATCCGGCGAGACACACTACGACGAGATTCAGAGCTTTGTCGAGGAGCGACTGGACCCCGAGACAGCCGAGGAGGACGACTTCGGGACGCTCGTGCAGGAACTCGACGGCGACGTGTTCGTCCCGAGTGTCGATGATGAGGGCAACGTCGTCAGGAAGTCGGTCGAGGCTGTGTCGAAGCACGTCGCGCCCGACCACATGGTGCACATCGAGACCCAACACGGTAGAGAGTTGACGGTGACACCCGACCACGAGGTTCTCTGCTGGGAGTCTGGTCGCGTCACCCGCGTCGAGGCGAGAAATTTGGATGGTGGCGAGTCGCTCATCATCACGAACGACACGCCGGAGGTGGCCAATGCGGAAGCACTCGCCACCGACGGAGGTCTCACCGAACTCGATACTGTCGAATCGGTCGAACCGGTGTCCACTGAGACCGAACACGTCTACTGTCTCACGGTCACCGATACCCACTCGCTGTTCGCGAATGGCATCGCGGCGGCGCAGTGCGACGGCGACGAAGACTGCGTCATGCTCCTGCTCGACGGCCTGTTGAACTTCAGCAAGTCCTTCCTCCCGGACAAGCGCGGCGGGAAGATGGACGCCCCGCTCGTCATGTCCAGCCGCATCGACCCCTCGGAGATCGACGACGAGGCGCACAACATGGACATCATGTGGGAGTACCCCCGCGAGTTCTACGAGGCGACCCGGGAGATGGTCGACCCGGACGACGTCGAGGACATCATGAAGATCGCCGAGGAGACCCTCGGAACGGACCGCGAGTACACCGAGTTCGCGCACACCCACGACACGACGAACATCCATCTGGGGCCGTCGCTGTCGGCGTACAAGACGCTCGGGTCGATGCAGGACAAGATGGACGCCCAGCTCCTCCTCTCCCGGAAGCTCCGGTCGGTCGACGAGACCGACGTGGCAGAGCGCATCATCGAGGGGCACTTCCTGCCGGACCTCATCGGGAACCTGCGGGCGTTCTCGCGACAGGAGACGCGGTGTCTGGACTGCGGCGAGAAGTACCGGCGGATGCCCCTCACGGGCGACTGCCGGGAGTGTGGCGGCCGGGTGAACCTCACGGTCCACCAGGGGTCGGTGAACAAGTACATGCAGACGGCCATCAACGTCGCCGACGACTTCGGCTGCCGGGACTACACGAAACAGCGTCTCGAGAAACTGGAGAAGGCGTTGAACTCCATCTTCGAGAACGACAAGAACAAGCAGTCGGGTATCGCGGACTTCATGTAGTCGTTCGCGACTGGCTCTCACCTACCACGATGCGAATATGTTCTGTCGTGGTGGCGGAGATACCCACTGGAAATCCCCGTGTCGATGCGGATTTAATTCCTCTCAGAAGTTATTAATAGTTGATAGTAGTGCCGTAAACGGCGATAAACTATATTTTCGTACCCGGGAGATACCTCTCTATAGCAATCTGTCGTGGGACAGTCATCGGTGGACGCGGGCGTGTCCCGGGCAGGGGTCCAGTCATCATGAAACGCGAATCCAGACCCACGGTGCTCATCGTCGACGACGAACCGGAGATCGCGGACCTGCACACCGCGTTCCTCGATTCCGACTACGACGTTCGCACCGCCTACAGTGGCGCCGAGACGTTCGACCTGCTCGACGAGACCGTGGACGTGGTCCTGCTCGACCGCCGGATGCCCGGGCAGTCGGGCGACGAGGTGCTCGGGGCGATCCGCGAGGCGGCGTACGACTGCCGCGTCGCGATGGTCACCGCGGTCGAGCCGGACTTCGACGTGCTCGAACTCGGCTTCGACGACTACCTCGTCAAGCCCGCCGGCCGGGACGGGTTGCGCGACCTCGTCGACCGGCTGCTCCGCCGGGCGGACTACGACGAGCGGTTCCAGCGCCACTTCGCGCTCGCGGCGAAGGCGGCGACGCTGGAGGCGTACAAGGACCCGGCGGCACTCGCGGAGAGCGAGGAGTACCAGCAGTTGAAGGACGAACTCGCAGCACTCGACGGCGAACTCACGGCGGCGCTCGACGCGATGGAGACCGACGAGGTCGCGATGCTGTTCCGCGGGTGAGCCCGGCGGGCGAGCGCACGACGCTACCACGACGACACCACATGACGATCTCCGACCAGCACTACGACACGCTGACCGATTCGATGAACCTCTCCTTCCTCCGGGCGGGGAGGGTCGTCCTCCTCACCGGCGGGACGGCTCGCGCCCAGCGAGCGATGTTGCTCGAGTTCTGCTGCCGGGCACCGACGGCGAGCGGGGCCGTCTTCGTGACGACCGGCGCGGACGTCGAGGCCTCGAAGGCGGCCTGTGACCGCCTGCTCGCCGCGGGGGTGGACCCGGTCGGGTTCGTCGGCGCACTCGAGGGCGAGGGGGCGCAGGTCGACTTCCCCGATGGCGTCCACTACCGGCCGACGCCGCCGTCACCCGGGGTCCCCGACCTCGGCGAGGGGGCGCTCTCGCTCGTGGACGGCCTCGCGGGCGGCGAGGGAGCCCCCGTCATCGTCGGCGTCGACTCCCTCTCGGACCTGCTCGCGGCCGAGGACGTCCAGATGGTGTACCGGTTCGTCCACATCCTGACGACCCGGCTCCGGAACGCCGGGGCGACCGCGGTCCTGACGCTGGACGAGAGCCGGCACGACGACCGCGACGTCCGGACGCTCAGGCGGCTCTTCGACCACGACGTCAGCCTCACGGCCGGGCCGGACGGCTCGCTATCGGCCTCGGTCGAGGCGCTCGGTGGTGACGGAGCCGATGGATGACGAGAAGCTCATCGACGCCATCACGGGGGCCGTCGACGACGAGGAGGCCCGCGACGCGCTCGCGGCGGCGATGGCGGACGACGAGGTCCGTGACGCACTGAGCGAGGCCGTCGAGCAGGAGGCGCTGGAGCAGGCGAAGTCGGCGGTGCAGCAGTACGAGGCGGCGACCGCCGCCAGCGAGGCGTCCGATACCGACACCGCGACCGACGACGCACGGGAGGCTGCCGGCGGCGACGCCGGCCCGGGACGGCTCCGGTCGTTGCTGGCGCTCCTCCTGTGGTGGCGCGGCACCGCGGAGGAGGTCTTCGAGGACGAGGAGGAACTGGAGGGGCCGGCCGCGAAGTACGCCGAGGTCCGGTCGCTGGTCGACCAGTGGGAGCCCCCGGAGTCACAGAACCGGACCTACGCCACCAAACTCCGGACCGACCTCGACCGGGGACTCAACGACGACGTCGAGACGATGTGGGAGCGCGACGTGGTCGAGACGCGCAACGGCCGGGACACCTGCGACGTCATCGTCAACGGCGTCATCGGCGTCAAGTTCGTCCACGAGTTCTCGAAGGGCGACCTGCTGCGACTCTCGCGGTCGCTCCAGGCGTACGCCAGCCAGCACCAGTACCTCATCGTCTACGTCCACGGCTCAAGCGCGCTCGTCAACCGGTGGCGCATCCTGAAGCGGAAGTACACCGCCGAGCGACTCGGCGTCGAGGGGTTCGACTTCGTCATCGAGTCCACGCCGGGGTCGGACCCGAACCCGCGGGGCGACGGCCGACCGAACCCCATCGTCCCCGCGCTCACGGGGCTGGTCACCCTCGTCGGCATCGCGCTCGTGGTGTTCTCGGCGTTCGTCAGGTACGGGACAGACGTGGCGGCGGTCCTCGGGTTCGTCATGGTCGCGGCCTGGCTCGTGTACGAGGTGTACGTCAACCCGGTCATCCGGCCCTGAATGGCTTCGTTTCGGGAAACCGTCACGACGCTCCCGGGACCGCTGGCATGCGGTGTCCTTGCCCCGTGTTAGCACACTGTTTTAAGCCCCTTGCGACCGTTTACCACAGTATGAGCGAGAGCCAGCAGACGAAGCTCCGGTTCGGCACCGACATCTACACAGAGGACGGCACGAAGGTCGGGACCATCCGCGGCTTCGACGAACACGGGTTCTACGTCACCGCCGACGAGGGCCTCGAGGGGATGAGCATCGAGCACATCCGCGCGGGCCACGAGTTCGGCGAGGGCGAACTGATGTGGCGCTGCTGGGAGTGTGGCGAGATGGGCCGCCTGGACAGCGACATCCCGGACGAGTGCCCGAGCTGTGGCACCAGCAAGGAGGACATCTACTACTGGACGGAAGACTAGCTGTTTTTGCCGCCGCCCCGCGCAGGGGCGGATATGCGAATCTGTATCTACGGGGCGGGGAGCCTGGGGAGCCTCGTCGGCGGGCTCCTCGGCCACCACGGCCACGACGTGACGCTCGTCGGCCGCGAGTCCCACGTCGCCGCGGTCCGCGAGTCGGGACTCCGGGTCGTCACGCCCGACGACGCGTTCACGGTCGACGTGGGGGCCACCACGGACGTCCACGACTGCGAGGGGGCCGACCTCGCCATCGTGACGGTGAAGGCGTTCGACACCGCGGCCGCGGCCCGGGACCTCGCCGACTGCGACCTCGACGCCGTCTGCTCGTTCCAGAACGGCATGGGCAACGAGGCGACGCTCGCCGCACACCTCGACTGCCCGGTGTACGCCGGGACGGTCACCTACGGCGCGGTCCTCCGCGAGGCCGGCACGGTCGAATGCACCGGCGTCGGCGAGGTCGTCTTCGGCCCCCACGAGGGCGGCGAGGGCCCCCTCGACGCCGCCCTCGAGACGGCCTTCACCGACGGTGGCCTCGTCGCCGAACTCACGGCCGACATGCCCCGCCGGCTCTGGCAGAAGCTCGCGGTGAACGCGGGCATCAACACGGTGACCGCCCTCGCCGACGTGGACAACGGGGACCTGCTGTCGGGCGAGGCCCACGAGCTGGCGACGACCGCGGCCAGGGAGACAGCCCGGGTCGCCCGCGGCCACGACGTGTCGCTGTCGAACCGGACGGCGGTCGCGGCGGTCGAGTCGGTCGCCACGGCCACCGCGATGAACACCTCCTCGATGCGCCAGGACGTCCACGACGGGAAGCGAACCGAGGTCGACGCCATCACCGGCTACGTGGTCGAGCAGGCCGACGAGATTCCGGACGCACACGTCTCGGTCCCCGTCTGTGAGACGGTGACCCGGCTGCTCCGGGCGTGGGAGGACGGGCGCGGGCTGCGGCCGGCCTGACGCCGCGCCGGACGTCTTTTCTCAGGCGCGGATCGTCACCCACAGCGCCGCGATGCCACCCACGAGGAGCGCGAACAGGTAGCTCTCGACGCGGTAGAGCGTCGCGACGGCGAGCGAACTGCTGGTCGGGAGCCCGCCGACCTGCGAGAGCAACACGGTGAGCGCGCCCTCGACCGCGCCGAGGCCGCCGGGCGTCGGGACCAGTCCCGCGATGGTCGAGGCGGGCACGATGAAGAAGACGAGGATGGCGTTCATGTCCGCCCCGGTCGCCCGGACCGCGGTGTACATCGGGATGGTGAAGAGGAACCAGCCGAGGTAGGAGTAGCCGAGCGCCCGCGCCAGTGCCTGGGGCTCGGCCGTGATGCGCTCGATGGCCGTGTAGAACCGCTCGATGCGGTGGCGGATACCGTCCGCGCTGATGCGGCTGGTGAGCCGCGAGAGCGGTCTGACGATGCGGACGACCGCCTCCTCGACGCCGGTCCGGTGGCGCCAGCCGGCCCAGACGACGGCCGGGACGCCCACGGCGAGCGCGCCGAGGCCGAGGACGAGGTTGTCGACGGTGTCCGACCCCCCGAAGGAGGTCTGTAACACGAGGTAGGCGACCCCGACCGCCGCGAAGTTGAAGAACGGCAGCAGGTTCAACAGGTCGGCGGTGACGACGCTCGCGAGGCTCTGCTCGTAGTCGGCGTCGGTGTCCCGCGAGAGGACGTACGCGATGAAGGGCTCGCCGCCGGCCTGCCCCAGTGGCGTGACGTAGTTGGCGAACGTCGCCGCGAAGTACGTCACGACGAGCTTGTGGTACGGCACCTCGATGCCGCCCACGCCGAGGACGATCTGCCAGGCGCGACCCCACATCATCAGGCAGAGCAGGGTCGAGAGACAGCCGAGCGCGATCCACGTCGGGTCTGCTTCCCGCAGCTCTGCGATGGTCTTCTCCCACCCGACGACGGTGCCGAGCAGGTAGACCAGGACGAGGGCGATGACGAAGCCCACGCCCATCTTCACGAGGGTCTGGCGGCCGAACATCTCCGCGAAGGACCCGCCCTTCTGTCCCGTCACGTTACTCGATGTACCCGAGGTCCTGGAGTCTGTCTTTCGCGTCGTCGCTCATGTCGCCGAGGACGTCGTCGTCGTCGACCTCCTTCCACTCGCCGCCGACGAGGTCCTCGAACTCGGAGAGGGTCGCCTCGACCTCCTCCTTGACGGGGTCGTCGGCCGCGATGCGGTCGTCGGTCTCGCCGGGGTCCTCGTCGAGCCGGTAGAACTCGTCGGTGATGCGCTCGTTCCGGATGTACTTCCCGTCGAGGCGACGGGCGGCGCGCATCCGCGAGTAGAACCGCGAGTCGGTGTCGAGCGTGATGCCGGCGTTGCTGGCCTTCTGCTCGAGCTGCTTGAGTTCGACGACCGGCCGGTAGTACTCCACGAAGGCGTACTCGCCGAAGTCGACGTCGTCGGCGTCGGTCCGGGGCGGGACGACGCCCTCGCGGTGGGAGTCCGAGAGCAGCGAGCGCGAGGGGTCGAGGTCGACCGCCTGCGCGTCACCGGACTCGACGCCCGCGTGGTCCAGCACGGTGTGGTAGAGGTCGACGAGTTCGAGCTGCTGGTCGTAGCGCCCGGGTTCGAGGTCCGGGTGCTTGACCATACACGGGACGTTCACGAGCGGGTCGTAGATACAGAACTCGTGGCCGTACAGGTCGTGCTCGCCGAACAGTTCGCCGTGGTCCGCACAGACCACGACGAGGGTGTCCTCCCAGTGCCCCTCGGCCTGCATCCAGTCGAACAGCCGCTGGAGTTCGGCGTCGATGTGCCGGATCTCGGCGTCGTAGAGGCCCTGGATGTCCGCCCACTCGTCGTCGTCGATGTCGCGGGCGCCGCAGTTGTACTCCTTGGAGTTCTGGCAGACCTCCTGGGGGTCCGCGCCGGGTGCGAACTCCTCGCGGTACTCCTCGGGCGGGTGGTACGGCAGGTGTGCGTCCATCAGGTTGATGAACTGGAACCAGTTGTCGTCCGCGGAGTCGATGAAGTCCTGCGTCTGGTCGATGACCTGCGGGGTCTTCGAGTCGGCCCCCTCGCCGGAGGCGAGGTACTCGTGGGCCTTGTTGCCGACGGAGACGAGCCAGTCCGCGATCTTGCGGAGCTTCTCGTTGTCGTTCATCGTCTTCCAGGCCTTCGCCATCGGCCCGGAGAGGAAGTCGCCGGGCATGACTTCGAAGAAGTTGTCCTGGTCGTCGAAGCCGTCGGTCAGGTGGGTGTACGGGGTGATCCAGGCGTTCGAGGAGTAACACGCGCTCCGGTGGGTGTCCGAGAGCGTCTGGGCGAGCGTCGTCGCCCCCTCTAGGTACGGGTTCTCCTGGCTGGCACCGTGCTGACTCGGGTACAGGCCGGTGAACAGCGAGGCGTGAACCGGCAGCGTCCACGGCGCGGGCGCGACTGCCTGCTCGTAGACGGCTGCCTCCTCGGCGAACGCCTCCAGCCCCGGCGTCGTCGGGCGGTCGTACCCGTAGACGGACAGGTGGTCCTTGCGCACCGTGTCCATGACGACGAAGAGGACGTTCTGGCCGGCCGTGTCGGTGCGTTCCATACTGGTGCTCGGGGGGACCGGAGACTAAGTACTGTTGTTTTCCCTGAGCAGATGAAAACGGAAGTGAACTTCTCAGAACGGGGCCTGCGGGCCTTCGTCGTCCTCGCCGTCGTCGTCGACCGTCTCACCGGGGAACGAGGGGGACATGCCGCCACCGCTGCCGCCCTGGCCGCCCTCGCCGCCCATACCGGTCTCGGCGTGGACCTCGTTGATCTCGGGTATCTCCTTGACCATGCGGGACTTGATCGCCTGGATGGTCATCGGGGAGATGCCACAGCCGGAACAGGCACCACCGAGCAGGATGGTGACCTCGCCCGACTCGCGGTCGAGGTCCTGGATGGCCGCACTGCCCCCGTGCATCTGGATCTGTGGGAAGTTGCGACGGAGGAAGTTCGTGACGCGTTCCTCGAGGTCGTCGCCCTTCTGAGCGTCGGTACTCATGGATAGGGCTTGGGAGTCACCGTCCCTAAACCTTGCGCACCGGGTCGGATTCGCGGCTCCGTCGGTCGAACCCACCGCAGACACGGCTGTTCTCCCCGGTATGCGGGACGTTCACGCCCACCGAACACTTAAGCGGGCGGGCGTCAATCTGCCTGTAACTATGGGACTACTCAACGTACTGATGGAGATGCTGGAGGGGTACATGGAGGGCGGCACCGAAGAGGCGCTCTCCGAGGGCGTCGAAGAGGTCGCGGAGGAGGCCACCGGCCGGGACTTCTGACCGACGGGTCGACCCCCGGCGTCAGCGGATGTTGAAGACGCGCCGGAGTTCCGACTCTATCTCGTCGGTGTACTCCGAGAGGATGGCGTCGAACTTCTCCTCGGCGACGACGACCCCCGTGAGCCGGTCGTAGGGTTCGTCGGGCAACTCGATGGTGAACTCGCCGTCGCCCTCGTAGTGCGGCTCGGACTCGTTGAGCACCTGCTGGTCGATGCCGTGGATGAGTTGTGAGTCGTACTTCTCGTTGAGCGTGTTGAACGCGTTCTTGTACGCCTGCTGGAGGCGTGGGAAGTACTCCACGTACTTCTCCTCCTCGAAGGTCTCCGGATCGAGGTCTTCCATACCCGGTCGAAGGGTCAGCCCCGACAAAAGTGGGGCGTTTCGCCGCGCCACGGTGAAAGTCTCGTTTCAGCTAGCCCACACGTAATGTGGCTGCTTCGCCTCTGTACGCCTATGTCCCCGCGAAACCGCAGAGCGTTCCTCTCGCTCGCGACGACCGCGGCAGCCACCGGTCTCGCCGGCTGCTCGCAGGTCCTCCCCGGCACGAGCCCGCGAACCGACGGCGACGACGACCTGCCGACGACTGCCCCACCCGGCGAGCTCGTCGACGACTGGCAGTACGACCCGAGCCAGCACCAGGGCGACAGTGGCGGCAGTTCCAACGCCTCGGGCGGCGCCGGCGGAGGGAGTACCGCCATGGCGACCCAGACCACCGCGAGCACCTCCGTCGGCCTCTCTGCCGGCGGCGCGAAGGACGTGAACAACTTCCGCCAGAACATCGAGGAGGACTACCTCCCCATCCCCTCGGACCTCTCCTACGAGGGGCTGTTCTACGACTACTACTTCGACACCGGTTCGAAGAAATCGTGCGAGTCGCTGTTCTGTCCCTCCTACTCGCCGGCGGTCACCGCCGACCCGCTCTCCGGCGAGACCGAGCGCTACCTCTCGGTCGGGCTGAACTCCGGCCTCGACGCCGAAGACTTCGACCGCAAGCGCCTGAACCTCGTCGTCGTCCTCGACATCTCCGGGTCGATGGGGTCGCCCTTCAGCCAGTACTACTACGACCAGTACGGCAACAGGCAGGAGGTCGAGGACGCGGGCGACCGCTCGAAGATCGCGGTCGCGAAGGACGCCCTCGCCAGCCTGACGAAGCAACTCCGCCCGGGCGACCGCTTCGGCGTCGTCCTCTACAACAGCGAGGCCGCGGTCGCGAAGCCGATGAACCCCGTCGAACGGACCGACATGGACGCCATCCGGGGGCACATCCGCGAGGACATCGAGGCCACCGGTGGCACCCACCTCTCGGCCGGCCTCGACGCCGCCTCGGGGCTGCTCGAGGAGTACCGCGACGCCGACCAGACGACCTACGAGAACCGGATGATCGTCCTCACGGACGCGATGCCGAACATCGGCGACACCAGCGCGGACAGCCTCGAAGACCGTCTCGCGCGCGAGGCCGAGAACAACGTCCACAGCACCTTCGTCGGCATCGGCGTCGACTTCAACTCCGACATCGTCGACCAGATCACCAGCGTCCGCGGCGCGAACTACTACTCGGTCCACTCGGCGAAGCAGTTCGAAGAGCGCGTCACCGACGGCTTCGAGTACATGGTCACGCCGCTGGTCTTCGACCTCTCGCTCGAACTCGACGCCGAGGGGTACGACATCGAGAAGGTCTATGGGTCGAGCGCCGCCGAGGAGGCCACCGGTCAGCTCATGCAGGTGAACACGCTGTTCGCCTCACCCACCTCCGAGGGCAAGACGAAGGGCGGGGTCGTGCTCGTGAAGGTGACGCGAACAGGGAACGGCGGGTCGGGCCAACTTCGCCTCCGTGCCAGCTGGGAGGACCGCACCGGCAAGGCGGGCCAGACCGAGACGACCATCGAGTTCCCGGCCAGCGACCCGGAGTACTTCGCCAACTCCGGTGTCCGCAAGGCCGTCCTCCTCACCCGCTACGCCGACCTGCTGAAGAACTGGATGGTCGCCGAGCGCGAGTCCGGTGGCGACCCGCCCGCCGAGGGTATCGAGGTCCCCGGTGAGGACCTCGGGAAGTGGGAGCGCCAGTCCGACCCGCTCACCGTCTCCAGCGAGTACCGCCAGCGCTTCGCCACGTTCACCGACCACTTCGAGTCCGAGATGACCGCGCTCGGCGACGAGACCCTGCAACAGGAACTCGACGTGCTCCGGGAGCTGGCGGGCGAGGCGACGGCTACGCGGCTGGCCGGGGTGCTGTCGTCCCGGTCGCTCCCGTAAGCCCCACAACACGAACACGTCTTCTCGCGCCACTCGGCAATTGTTCCCCGACTCTCTCCACAGAAGAGAGTCCGGCTGCGGACGACAGTAACTACTGTCTCTCTCTCTGCACCCGTGTCGATATGGTCGAGCTGTCGAGTCGCCGGGCCAGACGGGCAGGCGACCGGGCTGGTCCCGACCGCTGAACTTTGGTTCTCCGCTCTCGCCAGCCGATACCTGCCGCCGAGCACCGCTTCGCAGCGAGGCTCGTCACGACTCGACCCGATTCTGTATAGTGGAATGGGATTCATGGCGTGGGTCGGGGTGAACCGAGGCACCCACCGATTCGAAGCGCCCTCGCCGCTCTCGAACCGGAACTGGGTGTCTGAGCTGGCAGAACCGGTCGGAAACCGTTTCGGCGCACTGTCTTCACCAGCCTTCGGAACCAGCCCTCGCGCACCTTCGCTCCGACGAACCTCTTTCTGGCTCTGCTGCCTTCGTCACGGTATGTTCCAGGAGGCCGAACGCCGGTACCTCGAGACGGCGCGGGTCGGTCGGCTGGCGACCGCCGACGCCAGGGGTCGCCCCAGTGCGATTCCGGTGTGCTTCGCCCTCGTCGACGGAACCGTCGTGACGCCGATCGACGAGAAACCACAGCGTGTCGCTCCGGGTGCGCTCCGGCGGAGTCGAGATATCAGCGAGAACCCGTACGTCACCCTGGTCGTCGACCACTACACCGAGGACTGGGGCAGACTCGGCTGGGTGCAGGTTCGCGGGACGGCGAGCCACTGTGCGCCCGACGACGATTCCCACAGTGCTGGCGTCGTCGCGCTCCGGGAGAAGTACGAGCAGTACACCGAACACGCCCTCGAGAACCGGCCGCTCATCCGGATCTCCCCGGGGAGTGTGCGTTCGTGGGGCGACCTCGAGCGTCCCGGGGAGTCCTCGGAGTCGACGTAGGGTCTGCGAGTGGCGTGGTTTCGGGTGGAACCGGCCCAAATTCGCCGAGGTCGCGGGCACGCGGGACCACCACAGATTGGGAGCGATACTGTGGGGGTTGCAGTGCTGGAAACCGGGCTCCAGTAACGTTGCTGGGTTTCGCCGGGCACGACGACACTCCACTCCAGCGTCGGTGCGTTAGTCGATCTCGTGGCGCCGGGAGACTGCCGTACTCCTCAGGCTGGCCAGGAACCACCGACCCGAACTGACCCCGACCGCGGTGCAGGACCAGTCCAGCTGGATTCCATCGAGAGGGAACTCCAGAGGCGTCTTGCTCCCAGATTCGACCGGTTTACTGGAATCCACGCATCTACCACGATAAACTGCATACGACGATACGAAATCGGGTTTTGCGAGGGAACTTCGGCTACGAACGCGCCCGCGACTTGGCGAGCCGGCTCCTCGACGAGAATCTGCAGCGTCGAGGCCGACTCAGTCGGCCGACGCCGGAAGCCGCCCGACCGCCGGTCTCTCGGCCGTTCCGTCCTCGACCCGGAGCCAGGCCCGGGTGAGTCGCTCGAACTGCGCCGCGGTGAGTTCCCCCTGCTCGAACGCGGTCGCGGCGACCGCGAGGTCCGCGTCGGTCGCGTAGCCCTGGGACACCACGCGCTCGAACAGGTCCGCGACGACCTGGACGCTGTCCTCGCCCGCGACGCGCGTCTCGCTGGCGGCCGTCTCGACCGTTCCGGCGAACCGGGCGGTATCGCCGTCTGTCGCGTTCTGGGGGATGGTCGTCTCGTAGGTGCAGCGCCGGTCCTCACCCGCGTCGCCGTCCCAGGCCACGAACACGACGCCGTCGGTGGCCATCGCCTGCGCTGGTTCGGGGGAGACCTCGACCAGACCGGTCTCGGTCCCGACCGCGCGGTCGCGGAGGACGAGCCGGCCGTCCCCACCTTCGACCGCGAGGTGGACCCGGAGCGTCTGTCCCGGCCGGACGTGGGTCTGTTCGAGGGTGCGCGTCGCAGTGGGGCTGGCGAGTTCGCCGTCGTCGGCAGGTTCGTCGGCGACCGTCTCCAGCCCGGTCGCCACCGCGGATTCCGCGGGGTCGGACCGTCCGGGCTCTTCGTCATCGACGCCGAGCGTCTCGGGGTGGGCGAACCGCGTCCAGAGCACGAGCAGGCTCGGGAGCACGACCACGCTGGCGACGAAGGCGTATGCGATTGTCAGCGCCGTGATGAGCCCGAACTGCTGGAGGAACGGCAGGATGGCGACCGTGAGGACGCCGAACCCGCCGGCCGTCGTCGCGGCGCTGCTCGCCAGTGCACCACCGGTCCCCGTGACCGCGGCCGCCAGCGCGTCCCACGCCGACCCGAGTTCGGCCAGTTCGTGGTTGTAGCGCTCGCTGACGTGGACGCTGTAGTCCACGCCCATCCCGATGGTCAGGCTGGTGATCAGCCCGGTGACGACGTTGAACGAGATGTCGAGCAGGTGCATCGTCCCGAGTATCCACGCCAGCGTGAACACGACCGGGAGCACCGTGACCGCCCCGAGTGAGGCGCTCCCCTCGGTGACCCGGTACGCGAGCATCAGGATGACGGTCACGACCACGAGCGAGATGACGAGCCCCCGGAGGACGGTCGTCAGGAGCTGTTCCTGCGTGAGCTGGTCGACGATGACCTGCCCGGTCGCGACCGCCTCGGACCCGTCGTCGCCGTCGCCGTCCCCGTCGACGATGCTGGCCACGTCGCGCATCTCCTCCAGCACCGTCTCGCCGTCGGCACCGCCGTCGACCGAGACGACCAGCCTGAGCGCCTCGTACTCGCCGGAATCGCTCCGGTAGACGGTCTCGCCGGCCTGGTCGGGTGCGGCCGCGTACAGGTCGTCGTAGACGCGGGTGACGTTCTCCTCGGGGACGCCGTCGTCGTCGGTGTCGGCGGCGGCGAGGGTCGCCGCGAACGACTCGTTCTCGGCGGCGACGCGCTCGAACGTGGCGACGGGGCTGTCGATGGCCGCCTCGCCGTTCGAGAGCCGGCTCGTGGTGTCCTTCTCCGCGGCGGCGTCGGTGGCCGCGTGCAACCGGTCGAGGGTGGCCGGGTCGGTCACGTCGTCGGTGACGAGTATCTGGGCCTGCGAGTCCTCGCGGACGAAGCGGTCGTTCAGCACCGACATCGCCTCCTGGGCCTGGTAGTCGCCGGGCGCGAGCGGGTCGGGCAGGTCCTGCATCCACTCGCTCGGGTCGTCCGCGAGGAAGTCCTCCTGGCTGAAGCTCGTGCCGACCTGCGTCCCGCCGTAGGCCCCGGCCGCGGTGAGGAGGAGGGCCACGACGAGGATGGCCGCCGGTGCCCTGCGGGCAGCCGCCTCGCCGACGCGGAGAGCCTCGGTGAAGCGGCCGCCGCCGGTGCCGAAGGCGGGGAGCTGGCGGTTCCACCCCCGCGATTCGAGCCAGGCGTCGAGTTCGAGCTTCACCGCGGGCACGAGCACGCCGAAGACGAGCAGCGCCGAGCCGATGCCGACCGCGGCGACCACGCCGACCGTTCGAAAGGTCCCGATGGGGCTGGTGAGGTTCGAGAGGAAGCCGACGACCGTGGTCGTCGTCACGAGGACGAGTGCGCCCCCGACCGTCGCGAGGCTGGTCCGCATCGCGGCGAGCGGGCTGGTGTCGGCATCCCGCTCCTCGCGGTAGCGCATCACGACGTGGATGGCGTAGTCGATGGAGAGGCCGATGAGCAACACCAGTATCATGATGAACATCTGGTTGAACGCGATGCCGGTCCAGCCCATCACGCCGAACGTCCAGACGAGCACGGTGACGACGCCGGCCAGCCCGAGCACCACGTCGAGCAGGTCGCGGTAGGCGATGGCGAGCACGACCAGCACGAACGCGAACGCCAGCGGCCCGACGATGGCGATGCTGTCGCTCATCGAGGCCGAGATCTCGTCGGCGACGATGCCGCTCCCGAAGACGAGGTAGGTCAGCTCGCTGTCCTGCGACGCCGCGAGGTCCTGCATCGCCAGCTCGGCGTCGATGACCGCCTCCGGGGCGTCACCGGGTGCGAAGGACGCGGCGTCGGTCTGCTGGGTCACGAGCACCAGCGTCGCGTTCGCCTCCGTGCTTCCCGGCTCGTACTCCGCCGGCATGAACCGGAGCATCCGGGCGGTTCCCGGGCCGCTGACCGCTTCCGGACCGTCGTCGCCCTCGCCACTCTGACCGTTCCCACCGCCCTCGCCCCCGAGGACCCGCGACACCACGTCGTCGACCGCACTCTCGTTCATCGATTCGAGCTGGGCCTGCTGGGCGGCGAGCGTCGGGTCGATACCCGATTCGAGCACCTCCCGGTCGTCCTCCAGGTCCTCGTACTCCTCGGCGAGGACGCCCTGCGTCCCGAGGCGGTAGGCCGCCTGTCGCTGGCTCTCGTTCTCGGCGGTGCGGAGCTGCCGGGTCGCGTTCTCGAAGGTCTGCTCGTCCGCCGCCGAGAGGGTCACCGAACTGTTCGCCCGGACGTCCGCGAACGCGGCGCTCGCGCTGGCGTTGGGGTTCGCTTCGAGTCCGGCGAGTGCTTCCTGAAGCGCGGTGTTCGTCTCGTTCACCTCGTGCTGGCGGTCCTGCAGGTCGGCCGCGCGCTCCTCGGCGATGGCGGTCGTGGCGACGACGTTCGCGACGCTCCGGATACCGTCCTCGCCGACGCTCTCGTCGACCGTCTCGTTCGCGCGCAGGGCCTGCTGGTACGAGAGCGTCTCGACGAGGCTGTCCTTCGCGAGCACGTCGTCGTCTCGGACGACGATCTGTGCGACCGTCGTGTTCCCTTCGCCCCCCGAGAAGTTCGCGTCGAGGTAGTCCAGCGCGTCGCCCTCGGTCGTGCCGCCCTGGTACTGTTCGAGGGAGGTCGATTGCTCCATCGCCGGGACCCCGGCCCCGACGACCAGCGTCAGGACGAGCATCACGGCGATGGCGTGCTTGCTGTACGCGGTGACGAGGTCGGGGACGTCGGGGCGGCTCATCTGCCGGCCCTCCCTGCTCGCCGGGTACTGAACGAACGTTCGGTAGGCATGTGTCGAACGAACGTTCGGTAAGTAATCAATCTTTCGGCGTCTCCGCCGTGGCAGGCCCGCGCGGCACGCTTTTACGGACCGACCGAATATTCGGTCGGTATGAGCGACGGGCCCTTCACCGCCGAACCGACCGACACCCGCGAGAAGATCATGCACGCGACGTTCCGGGCGCTGCGCGAGTACGGGTACGCCGGGCTCTCCATCCAGCGAATCGCCGACGAGGCCGGCCTCAGCAAGTCCTCCTTCTACCACTTCTACGACGGGAAAGACGACCTCCTGCTCTCGTTCATGGAGTTCATGTACGGGCAGTTCGGGTCGGGCTTCGACATCCGTTTCAGCGACGACCCGGTCGAGGACCTGCGCCGCCACGCCCAGCTGATGGTCGCTGGCCCGATGGACGAGGACGTCGCGGGCGATATCATCGATACGGTCCCGGGCGAGGTCCCACCCGACGCACCGATCCGCGAGAAGAACGCGATGGAGCGCGGGCCGCTCGTCGAGGTCCGGGCCCAGGGCGTCAACGAACCCGCGTTCCGCGAGCGCTTCACCGATATCGACGCGGCCTTCCGCGGGACCTTCGCGGACATCATCGAGCGCGGCATCATCGAGGGGGTCTTCCGCGAGGTGGACGCCACGCAGGTCGCGGACATGCTGGTCACCATCGGGATGGGGACCATCTTCCGGGGCGCCACGTCGACGTTCGACCGGGAAGCCGCCATGGCCGAGGTCGACGCCTACGTCGAGGAGCGATTGCTCGCCGACGACGTGACGCTCGACTAGCCGGGGCCCGGCGCGGTCGAAAGCCGTCTACCACGTCCCACGGTACCACGAATCGAAGACTGAGTCGGTCAGTTGATTGAAAACAGTGGGCGAACAATGCGGTATCGAGACGATGTCGTCCCCTGCCCCCGAAGCCGTGCTGTCGCTGTTCCTCACGGCCCTGCTGTACGTCGGTCACCGGAGCGACCTCGGCCGACGGGCACTGCTGTCGCTGGCCTGTGCGGTGGGTATCGCGTACGTCCTGCTGTTCCAGGCGCTCCTCGGCAGCCCGCTGTTCCGCGCGGTCACCGCCAATCTCCAGGCGCTGCTGGTGCTCGCGGGGGCGGCCTTCGCCGTCATGACCGTCATCGACCGCTGACGGGGCGGGCCAGATACGTGGGTCGGTCGTTTTTCCGCGGCGAGCGACTCGTCCCGGTATGCCCCTGCTCGCCGACCGCGCGGACGACCGGCTGGTCTGGGTCGGCCTCGGCGTCGCACTGGCTGCCGTGGTCGCACTCACCCTGTTCCAGTACCTCGGCTCGCTGGTGTTCGCGGTCTTCCTCTACTACGCGATGCGGCCGATCCGCCGGCGGCTCGACGACCGCATCTCGCACGCGAACGTCCGCGTCACCGTGACCGTGCTCGCGGTCGCGGTCCCGATACTGCTGGTCTGTGGCTACGCCGCCGTCCTCGGGTTACAGGAACTCAGGACGGTGCTGGCGGCCCCCGAACTACGGCAGTACCGGCCCGCGTTCCAGCCCTACCTCGACCTCGCGCGCGAGGGGAAACTCGAACGCCTGTGGGGACGCCTGCAGGGCGGGTCGACCGCCGTCTCCGGGCACAGGGCCCTGCTGGAGACCGCACTGCGGCGGGTCGCCGCGGTGACGACCGTGCTCTTCGGCGTCCTCTCGCGGGTGTTCCTCCTGACCGTGTTCCTGTTCTACCTGCTGCGGGACGACTACCGGCTCCGTGCGTGGTTCTGCGAGTCCGTCGACCTGGGCGAGGACACCCAGGAGTTCCTCGATACGGTCGATGGGGACCTCGAGACGGTGTTCTTCGGCAACCTCGCGACGGTCGCCGTCTCGGCGGTCATCGCGACCGTGACCTACCTGCTGTTGAACCTGCTGGTGCCGGGGCCGGCGGTCGTGACGACGCCCATCCTGCTCGGGCTGCTCACGGGCATCGGGATGCTGGTCCCGGTCGTCGGCATGAAGATCGTCTACCTGCCCTACGGGGCCTACCTCGCGGTCGCGGCGCTGCTGGGGACGGTGCCGGGCTTCTACCCGGTCCTGTTCCTCGGCGTCGCGGTCGTGCTGGTGGACACGATTCCGGACTTCTTCGTCCGGTCGTTCCTCGCCTCGCGCAGCGGCCTCCACATGGGGCTGATACTGCTCGGCTACGTCCTCGGGTCGCTGGTGTTCGGCTGGTACGGGCTGTTCCTCGGCCCGCTCGTGGTCGTGGTGCTGGTCAACTACGGGACGGTCGTCTTCCCCGAGGTGGCGGGCGAGCTCACGCTCGGCTCCTGAGTCGGGGGTCGGCCGGAGAAAGGGACTCGCAAGCTACGGTCTCAGACCAGTAGCTGGATGTCGGCCTCGCCCATCTCGCTGAGGGCGCTGGCCGCGCCGACGCCGGTGGTGACACCGTCGAAGAAGTCGTCCTCGTCGTAGTCCATCAGGTCGATGGTCATCTGGCAGGCCTGGAACTCCACACCCATGTCCAGGCTCGTCTCGATGAGCTCCTCGATGGTCGCGGTGTCGTTGTCCGCGATGCGCTTTTCCATCATCTTCGTCGCCATGCGGTCCATCCCTGGGAGGGCCGCGATGGCGTTGGGCATCGGCATGTTGGGGTTGCCGACCGCGCTGAGCGAGAGGTTCTTCGAGTGCTTCTCGTGCAGGATGTCCAGTCCCCAGAACGTGTGGAAGACGGTCACGTCCCAGCCGAAGGCGGCCGCCGTGCTCGCCAGGATGAGTGGCGGGTAGGCCATGTCGAGGGTCCCCTTCGTGGCGATGATGACCATCTTCTGCTGGTCGTCGGCGACCTCGGTCTCGAGGTCGGCGAGTTGTGCTTCCAGGTCGTCGATGCGGGCACGCAGGGCTGCTGCGTCCTCGGCGTCGACGGCGGCGTCGGCGTCCTGCGATGCGGGCGTGTCGGTGCTCATGATTCACTCCGTCTTGCGCACGTAGTGCAGGTAGACGCCGTCGCCCTCCTCCTGGCCGACGAGCTCGACGCCGTCGGTGGTGTCGGCCCAGCCCTTGATGTCGCTCATGCTGCCGGAGTCGGTCGCGACCACTTCGAGCACGTCGTCCGCGTCGAGGCCGTCGATGGCCTGCTTGGTCTTGACGACGGGCATCGGGCAGTTCTCTCCTTTCACGTCGAGGGTCTCGGTAGCGCTGATGTCTGTGCTCATTGTTGCGTGTACTCCACAATATTGGGCTATACAATAAATATCTGTCGCTGTTCGAGGGCGGCTCGATTCGGGCTATATCTCTGTTATCGCGTGCGAGACCGCGTAGGTGAGCAGTCGGTAACTGCGACAGTCTTGCATGTATTGCGATATTCTATGCAAACGCTTAAGTGCGCACACCAGATACCTTGGACTGAAGATGAGCGAACACGCTTTCTCCGACGTCACAGCGTCGGTCGACAGTACCGCCCGCACCCGGGCCGGGGTCCCGGCCGGGCGAGAGGCACCGACGGTCGGCGTCGCGCCGACCGCAACCACGGCTGCAGGGGGTCGCTGACCGAGCGATGATCGAGCTGTTCCCCAACGGCGTCGCCCACTACGCGCTCGGGGGCTTCCTCATCGGGCTCGGCACCGCGATCATCTACCTCGGCACGGGGATCATCGCGGGGGCGAGCACGTTCCTCGAGTCGACGTGGTCGTACGTCTCCAACCGCTCGCGGTTCCAGCAGTTCCGCTTCACGAGTTCGCGCGACTGGCGCGTCGTCTTCACCCTGAGCATCGTGTCGGGTGCCGCACTCTACACGCTCGCGACGGGTGGCGACTGGTTCACCACGGAGGTCGCCCCGTGGCGGCTCCTCCTCGGCGGGTTCCTCGTCGGCATCGGGACCCGCGTCGGGAAGGGCTGTACGTCCGGCCACGGCGTCTGTGGCGTCGGGTCGCTCTCGGAGACCTCGCTGGTCAACGTCGCGACCTTCGTCGTCGTCGCCATCCTCACCGCGAACGCCATCGTGTTCTTCGGGGTGGGAATATGAGCCAGGCACAGGGACGGGGCCTGCCGTTCTACGGGCTCGTCGCCCTCGGCGGACTGATCTTCGGCGTGGGCCTCGCCCACAGCGAGATGGCCCGGCCTGAGGTCGTCCTGCGGTTCCTCCAGCTCGAGGACTTCGGCCTCCTGCTCGTCATGGGTGGTGCGAGCGTCACCGCGGGCCTCTTCTTCTGGCTGATGAGCAGGTCCGGCCGGCGCGCGCCCCTCACGGGCGAGGAGTACAAGCGCCGCCTGAAGGACTACGACAGCAACGTCCTCATCGGCGGGACCGTCTTCGGCGTCGGCTGGGGCCTCTCCGGCATCTGTCCGGGGGCGGCCTACGCCAGCCTCGGCGTCGGGAACCTGACCATCCTCTGGGGCATCGGCGGGATGTTCCTCGGCGCGTACGTCCAGGGCGTCTGGCGCTCGCGCGACGACGAGGCCAGCTCGGCGCCCACCTCCGCCGACTGACCGCGGTTCGCCGACCACGATTCTCACGCGCGACGCACGCGTTGTGCAACCGCGGTTCTCACCATTCTCTCACCCGGGACGACCGACGGGACTGTCGCAGTTCGCCCAGTCGCGTCGCTGATCCGTCCCGGCCGTCCGCACAGGCCACCTGCGCTCGTCAGGTCCCTGCTCCTGCACCTCGACCTCCGCCAGGACGCTCGGCGACTGCTGCCTCGTCTCGCCGGCGACCTACCACGACGATGTAACTTCGAGCTGACCTGTTCTCCGACAGTTACCTTCCGGCAGTCGCTGGCGCGCGCTACGGGCTGCTGGGATGGTCCGGATACGTATCTGGAGACTGACTACTATATCTGCTGTAGCTATCGATAACTTATGCATCACCATGTATGAGGTATGGGGATATAGTATTGCACAGTGTTCCCAAAACCGTTATTACGTCCTGCCGGCTACGGTGTCGTGTACAGAAACTCATGAAGTGTACAAGACTACGGTTCGAGGTGCACGATGTTCGGGATTGAATCACTCAGCGGGAACGCACAGGCGGCGGCACTGATCGGGATCGTGCTCGTCGAGGCGGCCATCCTCTACGTGGGGTACGGCCTCCTCGAGCGCGTCCTCGGCCCCATCATCCGTGACGCCATCCGGGGTGCCTGACCATGGAGGTACTCGGCATGAGCGTCCTGTTGCTCACGACGTTCGTGGGCTTCGGGGTGCTCATCGGCATCCTGTTCGGGTTCTTCGGCATGGGCGGGTCGTTCCTCGTCACGCCGGCACTGCTGGTGATGGGGTACGAGACGGACGTGGCGGTCGCGTCCGGCCTCGCGTTCGTCTTCGGGACCTCCGTCATCGCGACGCTGAAACACCGCGACCTCGGGCAGGTCGACTACAAGCTCGGCGTGTTGATGATCGCCGGGACGACCGCCGGTATCGAGGTCGGGAAGCTCGGCCTCGAGTGGCTCCAGCACATGGGGTACGCGGACAGCGTCGTCAGCGTCGCGTACGTCCTCCTGCTCGGTGGCATCGGCGTGTTCGTCACCTGGACCGCCCTGAAAGGCGGTGACGGCGGCATCAGCCACGACGTCGAGGAGGACGCGGAGGTGTCGGCCGACGACATCCCCGACATCGCGAAGAAGATACAGTCCTACCGCGTCCCGCCGATGATCCGTCTCCGTGGGGGCGTCAGCGTCTCCCTGTGGATGATACTGCTGGTCGCGTTCCTGACCGGCCTGCTGTCGGGCTTCCTCGGCGTCGGTGGCGGGTTCATCCGTATGCCCGCGCTGTTCTACCTCATCGGGGTGCCGGTGCCCGTCGCGGTCGGGACCGACCTGTTCGAGATCGTGTTCTCGGGCGGTATCGGGAGCTTCCTCTACGCCCAGTCCGGCGCGGTCGACCTCAGCATCGTCGTCCCCCTGCTCGCCGGGAGCGCGCTCGGGGCCCGCATGGGCGCGGCCTCGACCAGCCTGGTCGACGAGGAGGAGATCAAGGTGTACTTCGGTGTGATGCTCCTGCTGGGCGCCATCGCGGTCGCCATCCGCAAGGCCGGGAACGTCATGGACGTCCCCGTCGCGGACACGATCAGCCTGGCGATCATCCTCGGCGCGGCGCTGCTCGTCAGCGGTGCCGTCGTCTACAGCAGCATCAAGGAGCTGCGCGCCGAGTCGACCACCACCCACCCCACCGCGGACTGACGACCTTGCTGTAGCGACGCTTTTTCGGCCGGGTCTGCAGCCCATATAGATTTGTGTGTATTGCACAATAGTAGAAGCGCTAGTCTCACCGATACCGGCAACGGAGCGCTTCTGGCGGCTGTATTCTGGTTTTCGAGGCAGATTATCGCTCTGTTCTGGCTATCTCATCGCGTGGCGATGCAAATTATTCTGAGTGTCTTGCGCAATATCCACAATACTTATTGCAACCCACCTCCAAGCGTGGAGTGACGCATGGACCCTGACGCGTTACCCACGACAGACATCGACGTCGACGAACTGAGTCCCGACGAACTGAAGGCCCGCATCGACGCGGGGGAGGACGTGACCATCCTCGACGCCCGCATGGAGAGCGACTTCTCCGAGTGGCACATCGAGGGCGAGAACGTCGACATCGCCAACGTGCCGTACTTCGAGTTCCTCGAGGACGAGGTCCCCGAGGACGTGCTCGACCGCGTCCCCGAGGGCGACCCGCTGGTCGTCCTGTGCGCGAAGGGCGGCGCGAGCGAGTTCGTCGCCGGCAAGCTTGCCGAGGACGGCCGCGACGTGGTCCACCTCGAGGAGGGCATGAACGGCTGGGCCCGCATCTACGAGCGCGTCGAGGTGTCGCGCTACGACGGCCCCGGGAAGCTCTACCAGTACCAGCGCCCGTCCAGTGGCTGCCTCGCCTACATGCTCGTCTCCGTCGGGGAGGCCGCGGTCATCGACCCGCTGCGCGAGTTCACCGACCGCTACCTCGCTGACGCCGCAGACCTCGACGCGGACCTCCGCTACGCCATCGACACGCACATCCACGCCGACCACATCAGCGGCGTGCGAAACCTCGCCGACGAGGGCGTCACGGGCGTCATCCCGGCGAACGCGGTCCCGCGCGGCGTCACCTACGCCGACGAGATGGAGACCGCCGGGGACGGCGACGTCCTCGAGGTCGGCGCGGCCGAGATCGAGACGGTCTACACGCCCGGCCACACGAGCGGGATGACCTCCTACCTCGTCGGCGACAGCCTGCTCGCGACCGGCGACGGCCTGTTCACCGAGAGCGTCGCCCGGCCCGACCTCGAGGAGGGCGACGAGGGCGCCCCCGACGCCGCGAAGCAGCTCTACGACACGCTGCAGACCAAGGTCCTCACGCAGGACGACGACGTCCTCATCGGTGGCGCGCACTTCAGCGACGCCGCGACGCCCGCCGACGACGGGACCTACACCGCGCCCATCGGCGAACTCGTCGAGACGATGGACGCCCTGACCATGGACGAGGACGACTTCGTCGACCTCGTCCTCTCGGACATGCCCCCGCGCCCGGCGAACTACGTGGACATCATCGAGACGAACCTCGGGCAGCAAGACGCCAGCGACGAGGAGGCGTTCGAACTCGAACTCGGCCCGAACAACTGCGCGGCCAGCCAGGACGCGCTCACCAGCGACTGAGACCGACCCCACCGGTCCGCCACCGACCTCACACTCCGCCGCTGACCACTCCCACTCCTCACCACTCGCGCACGGGTGCCTGACCGCCTCGTGCGTGTCGCTCGCACTCGGTCACCTGCGGCCGGTCGCTTGCACCCGGCCGCAGTCACCGTTCGTGTGGAAGATTCACTACACTTCCCAATAATCACGACCACGGCCATCGGGCGGGCCGACCGACGCCCGACAACGTGGCCGGTTCCAGTAACGTCGCGACGACAGTTCGCTGGAATAGTATTTCGTATATTGCACAATACTTTTGGCCGTACGGCCCGTCATCTCGACCAACGATGCCCGATTCGATGCGCGAATACCTGGAACAGGACATGGAGTGCGAAGGGTTACTGGAGTGTGGTCACGGTCTCGGCGACCTCGACCTGGCGGTGTTCCGGACGCTCGCCGAGAGCCCGGAGCCGCTCTCTATCGACGAGGTCGCGGTCGCGACCGACCGCGAACGCTCGACCGCCTACCGGGCCATCCAGCGGCTCGTCGACGCCGGCTTCGTCCAGAAGCAGCAGGTCAACTACGCCGACGGTGGCTACTACCACGTCTACCACGCGGCCGACCCGGAACGGGTCGCAGACGACATGCAGCGCATGCTCAACGACTGGTACGCCAAGATGGGCATGCTGGTCGGCGAGTTCCGCGAGAAGTACGCGGAGGCGGCCAGTGAGGGGGCCTCGGAGGGGGCCTCGGACTGACGTCGTGGTCCGCAATCGTCCCCGTCCCGCGAGCCCTCTCGCCGCCCGTGCGCGGTGTTGCACGAATCGAACAAGGCTTTTACCTCCGTACCACATAGGTTCAGGACGAGATGGCCAACTCGATGCGGGAGTACCTGCAGCAGGACATGGAGTGCGAGGGCCTGCTGGAGTGTATCCACGGACTCAAGGAACTGGACAAGGAGGTGTTCTCGACCATCGTCGAGAGCCCCGAGGCGCTGACCGTCGACGAGATCGCAGACCGCGTCGACCGCGAGCGCTCGACCGCCTACCGGGCGATCAAGCGCCTGCAGCAGTCGGGCTTCGTCCAGCAGGAACAGGTGAACTACGAGCAGGGCGGCTACTACCACGTCTACCAGCCGGTCGACCCCGACCAGATCGCCGACGACATGCAGCGCATGCTCAACGACTGGTACGCCAAGATGGGCAACCTCATCGGGGAGTTCCGCGAGAAGTACGACGAGACCGCCCAGCTCCAGCAGGCGGCCGAGTAGTGACACCGCGAGGGGTGGGAACACGATGACGGCGGACGACGAGCCCTTCGACCCGAGCAGCGAGGAGGCTCGCGACATCGGTGCCGGCCTGCTCGAGGCGGACATGGGGCCGAGTTCGTCGCTGGCGCACCTCTACCGTGGCGAGATACACCGGATGAAGTTCTGGCGCGAGCGACTGGACCGCACCACGAACTGGGCGGTCACCACCCTCGCGGCCATCCTGACCTTCGCGTTCGCCAGTCCCGACCACCCCCACTACCTCATCCTCATCGCGGGCGTGATGCTCTCGACGTTCCTCGTGATGGAGGCCCGGCGCTACCGCGGCTACGACATGTGGCGCTCGCGGGTCCGGGTCCTCCAGGAGAACGTCTTCGCGAAGGGGCTGGACCCGTCGGTGCCGGTCGCGGACCCCGAGTGGCGCCGAAAGCTCGCCCGGGACTACCGCACGCCGGTCATCAAGATCTCCTTCGAGGAGGCCCTGGCCCACCGGCTCCGCCGGGTGTACCTCCCGCTGTTCACCATCCTCGGCGTGGCGTGGCTGGCGCGGGTGTTCGTCGTCCCGACCGAGCGCCCGTGGCCCGAGACGGCCGCCGTCGGCCGGCTCTCCGGCGAGGTCGTCACCGTGATGGTCGGGCTCGCCTACGTCACCCTCGTCGTCATCGCGCTCCGGCCCCGCACCTGGAAGGCGAAGGGCGAACTCCGCGAGGAGGACGTCGCGGTCTGGGACGACTGACCGGCGGCTACCGCCCCGAAAGCCCTGCGAGCCGGGCCAGCAGGGCCTCTCGACGCCAGTACAGCCCGGCGCCGACGACGCCCGCGGCGACCAGCAACCCGACCGAGACGTACACCTGTTCCTGCGCCAGACCCGCGCCCGAGAGCGTCAGCACCAGGTAGCCGGGCGTCCGGCCGGCCACCGAGACGAGCACCAGTTTGCGCACGTCGAGGTCGCTCATCCCGGCCGCGAGGCAGATGACGTCGTCGGGGAAGCCGGGCAGCAGGAAGACCACGAACACGCCCGCGAGGCCGTACTCGGCGAGGAACTGGTCGAAGCGGGCGAGCGCGTCGGCCGCGACGACCCGCTCCACCCAGGGTCGGCCGTAGCGTCGGGCCAGCCGGAGGGCGATGTAGGTCCCGACGGTCGCACCGAGCATACTGTAGACGAAGCCGGGGCCCGCCCCGAACAGGTAGCCCGCGGCGAACGCGAGTACCTGCCCCGGCACCGGCGCGAGCACGACCTGCAGGGTCTGGAGCACGACGAACGCCAGTGGCGCGAGCGAGCCGAACCCAGCGACCACGTCCCGGAGGGCGTCGGGGTCGCGCAGGAACCAGAGGTACCGGCCGGTCAGGACGGTCCCGAGGACGAGGCCGGCGGCGACCAGCACCAGCACGACGAGCAGCTGTCGCCGGTCCGCGTCGGCCGCGAGGAAGCGTTCCGGTCGCACGCTCGCCGGTTCACCCCCGAGCCCCTTAGCTGGTTTCACGCCGGCGCCGGTCCAGCCACGCCGCCAGCTCTTCGCCCTGTTCGCGCACCGCGTCGGTGCCGAACAGCGTCACGACGAGCGCGCCCGCGAGGTTGAACACGAGGTCGAGCATCGTGTCGTCGAGGCCGTACAGCACGAGGACGGGGTCGAGGTCGAGCGCGATGGCGAGTTCGCGCCCGACGAACTCCAGGACCTCCCAGAAGACGCCCATCGCCAGCGTGAACGCGAGGACGAACACCATGACGAACGGCCGGGGGAGGTAGAGCCGGTCGCTGTGGGAATCGATGGCCCAGACGGTCGCGTAGCCGACGACGGCGACGATGCTCGCCGACAGCGTGTGGGTGAGGTGGTCCCACCACCACACCTCGTCGTAGAACTGGAACATGCCGACGGCGTGGAGGAAGACCGCGAAGCCGAGGTAGACGCTGAAGCGCGGGTCGAGCTCGATGCGGAGGTCGCGTTCGAGCACGGCGGGGAGGAACGTCACGCCGAGGGCTAACAGGGCGTTGAGCACGACGCTCACGTTGCGGATGGTCATCCCGACGACGAACACGCCGACGAGTCCGACCTGTGCCGTCCGCGTGAGCAGCGTGGCGTTTCGCCGCCACGCCCCGTGGGGTCGCATGGTCGTGTATAGGAGCGCCCCGCGAAAAACCCCCGCGCTCCACCGTGTCACAGAGTACCATCACTCGGGACAACCTTGTATACCTCCGAGACGTATGCGATTCCACGATGATGGCCATGACCCACGCGCTCGCGGGCCTCCTGCTCGCGACGCTCGTGGTCCAACTGGGCGGTGGCGACCCCGCCGCGGTCGTCGCGGCGGCGGTCGCCGGTAGCGTGTTCCCCGACCTGGACATCTACGCGGGCCACCGCAAGACGCTTCACTTCCCCGTCTTCGGCTGGTTCCCGGCCGGCCTCGCGGTCGTGCTCGCGCTCGCCATCCCGACGACGGGGACGCTCGCGCTCGCGACGTTCCTCGTCGCGGCGGCGCTGCACCCCGTGATGGACCTCTACGGCGGCGGCCTCGAACTCCGCCCGTGGGAGGGCCGGTCCGAGAAGGCGGTGTACAGCCACTACCACGGCCGCTGGCTCGCGCCGCGCCGGCTCGTCCCCTACGACGGCTCGCCGCGCGACCTCGCGCTGGCCGGCGCGCTGGGCGTGCCCGCCCTGACGCTCCCGGAACCGGTGCCGCCGCTGGTCGTCGTGACGATCGTGGTCGGCGGGGTGTACGTCGCCCTGCGAAAGCGGCTCGCGACGCTGTGGTCCGACCTGGCCCGGGCGCTCCCGCCGGAACTGCGGCGACACGTGCCCGAGCGGTTCTACGAGTAGGACGGGGCCGTCGAGCCCCTCACGATTCGTCCGACTTGTCCGTTCCGCCCTTGATAGCCGCCCAGAACTCTAGCTTCTCTAGCAGCCATTCCGGGTCGGAGGTCTGTCCCTGCAGCGGGAGTCCGTCGACCATCCATCGGAAGACGCCACACATCGTCCACAGCAACGAGAGGGTTTCCTCGTCGATATCGTCGGGGTCGCGGTCCTCGAAGTGCTCGACGAGCACCGTGACCTGCTCCGTCGTCGGGTCGTCGGCGTTCTCGACGTACTCGCGCCCGACGTCGACGAAGCGGTCCCTGATGTACTCGCTGTCTGCCCGGTCCTTGTCCAGGTCGTGGACGATGTCGTCGAGGAGACGGTCGTTCATGGGTTACGCTCTCGCAGGACGGTCTTGAAACTATCCGTCGCCCAACTGCTCCCCGACCACCCGGTCGCACTCTGCGATGAACTCGTCTTCCTGCCCGCGTGGAATCGTCGCGCCGGCCGCGACGACGTGCCCGCCCCCGTCGCCGCCGACGGCCTGTGACGCCTCGCGCATCACGACCGAGAGGTCCAGGCCGTCGCGGACGAGGTGGCCGGTCCCGCGCGCGGAGACCTTCACCTCCTCGGCGCTCTCGTTCGCGAACGCGATGATGGGCCTGCTGCGGTCGATACCGCTCGCGCCGAGGGACATCCCGGCGACGATGCCGACGATGGTCTCGCGGATGCGGTCGTCGGCGTGGAACCACTGGACGTGGTCCTCCTTCGTCGTGCCCTCGTTCTTGACGAACTGGAGGCCCTCCGAGAGGTTCTTGCGGTGGTTGCGCAGCAGCTCGCGGGCCGCGGTGAGCGCCTCGCCCCGGTCACCGAGACAGACCGCGAGGCCCACGTCGGCGCGTTCGTACCGGGCGGTCGCGTTGAGCAGCGTCGAGAACTCGCTGGCGTCGCGCAGTTCGGTGCCCTCGGGTTCCGCGAGGAGCGTGTAGCTCGTCCCGACGAGCCGGTCGATGCGGTCCGCGGGGACGCCCGAGCGCACCGCGCGCTGGACCAGGCCGCTGGCGACGGTCTGGCGCTCCGCCGCGTCGAGGTCGACCCAGCGCTTCCAGTCGTCGCCGTCTCTGACCTCGATGTCGAGGTCGTTCAGGAACTGGACCGCCCCGTTCCGGTCGTTCGTGATGCCCGGGATGACCACGTCGCTGGCGTATTCGAGGAGCTTGGGGAGTTCGCGCGTCTGCTTGCCGTACACCGCGAGGTCGGTCCCCTCCTCGAGGACGCCCGCCGCGACACCGTCCTCGACCAGGCCCGCGTTCGCCCCGTGGAGTTCGCCGTCGGTGTCCTGCATGTCGCCGACCGCCCCGACCACGGCGAGGCGGGCCAGGTCGCGGTTGTCGCCGTCGCCCTCCAGCGCCCGCGCGAGGACGTACGCCGCACCGGCTCCCGAGAGTTCGGACCCGCCGTCGATGCCGAACAGCAGGGGGTTGAGGTGGTACTCGGTGTCGGCGTCGGCCGGCTGGTGGTGGTCCGCGATGACCGGCGTGAAGTCGCCCGCGTCCTCGTATGGGGCGATGACGTCCAGTTGCCCGCTCCCGAAGTCGGTGAACAGCACGGTGTCGTAGTCGGTCGCCGCGATGGCCGCGATGGCCTCCTCGTCGAGCTGTTTCTCGAAGTTCACCTCGAAGGGGATGCCGGCGCGTTCCAGCGCGCTGGCGGCGACGCCGGCGCTGGTCAGGCCGTCGGCGTCGATGTGCGAGGAGAGCAACACCTCGTCGGCACCGCGTAAGCGCTCGGCGCACGCGGCGGCGCGGTCTGCCATCTCGGGAACGGGGGCGTCGGCTGGCATTCGTCGGGTAGTGGGTCGGTCTGGTGGATAAAGTCTCGGTTGCGCCGCGCCGGAGGCGCGGCCCCGGCCCGCCCCGTCGTATCGAGGGGCGAACAACTAAACGGGCCATCGCCGTATGCTGCACCGATGCAGCCGGATTCCGTCGCGAGACCGACCGTCGAGGCCCCGCGGAGCGGGAAGCGTGTCCGGTACCTGGCCACCGCCGAGGAGACGGACGGGGAGTACGCCCGGTTCGAGATGTGGCTGGAGCCACCACCGAACTCCCACGGGCCGATGCGGCACGTCCACCCCGAACAGGACGAGTACCTGGCGGTCGAGGCGGGGACGCTGGGCGTCTGGCACGACGGGACGTCCCGGCGCCTCGGGCCGGGGGAGGACGTGACGATTCCGGCGGGCGACCCGCACCGGTTCTGGAACGCGGGCGAGGACGAACTGCACCTGGTCGGGGAGGTCCGGCCCGCACTCGACACGGAGCTGTTCATGTACGTCACGTACGGCCTCGGCCGTGATTTCCCGGCCACCTCGTCCGGGATGCCGCTCAACCCCCTGCGGCTGGCCCCGGTCGTCGACGAGTTCGACGACCTCCTCTTCCTCGCTGCCCTCCCGGTCTGGCTCCAGCGCCTCGGCGTCCGCGCCCTCGCACCGATCGCCCGCCTCCTCGGCTACGACCACGTCTACCCGGAGTACGTCCCGGCCGGCCGCCGCGACGCGCTCGACGTGGACTGATTCGTCGGCGACGGCCGACTCGCGGGCGACGACCGACTCGCAGGCGACGGAGGGCAGCGGGTGCCTGTCGGGTGGCAATCATGGCCGTCCTTTTTCAACGCCACCGTGCTACCTCTCCGCATGTCAGTCGACCCAGCCGCCAGACCGGAGCCGGAGACCGACGCCGGCGCGGTCACAGAGGAGGCGACCGTCCACGAGGAGGGTGTCGAACTGGAGCGGACCATCGGGTTGCGCGGCGCGATGGCCATCGGCGTCGGGACGATGATCGGTGCGGGCATCTTCGTCTTCCCGGGGCTGGCGGCGGGGCAGGCCGGCCCGGCCGCCGCCCTGTCGTTCGCCATCGGGGCGGTCATCGCCCTGCTGGTGGCGGTCCCGACGGCGGAGCTGGCCACCGCGATGCCGAAGTCGGGCGGTGGCTACTACTTCATCTCCCGCGGGCTCGGGACGCTGTTCGGGGCCGTCGTCGGCCTCTCGGTGTGGCTCGGTCTCGTGTTCGCGTCGGCGTTCTACCTCGTCGGCTTCGGGAACTACGCCGCGGCCGTCCTCGCGGAGGTGGGCGTGAACGCCGGCGGGCTCGTGATCCCACTCGGCCTCGCCTTCGCCGTCCTGCTCACGGCCCTCTCGCTGACGGGGACCGAGAACGCGACGAAGCTCCAGAACGTCGTCGTCGGCCTGTTGCTCGTCATCCTCACCGGGTTCCTCACGTACGGTGGCCTCGACGCCCTCGGGGTGTTCGGGCGGTCCTCGACCCCCGAGGAGTTCTTCCGGTTCGGCGTCGGGCCGGTGTTCTCGACCGCGGCGCTCGTGTTCACCTCGTATCTGGGGTTCGCACAGGTCGCGACCGTCGCGGGCGAGGTGAAGGACCCGGCGCGGAACCTCCCGCTGGCGATGGTCGGCTCGGTGCTGCTCGTGGGCGTGTTCTACGTCGCGACCATCTTCGTGGCGACCAGCGCGTTCGGCAGCCCCCGGCTGGAGCAGTTCGGGGAGACCGCGATGGTCGAGGTCGCCCGCGACTTCTTCGGGCTGGGTGGCGCGGTCGCCATCCTCCTCGCCGGGCTGCTCGCGACGCTCTCGTCGGCGAACGCGAGCATCCTCTCGTCCTCGCGTGCCATCTACGCGTTGAGCCGTGACGCCCTCGTCCCCGAGCGGTTCCGCCGCCTGAACCTGAAGTACGGCACCCCGCACATCGCCCTGCTCTCGGCGGGTGGGCCGGTGCTCGTGCTGGTCGCGACCGGGCAGGTCGAGGTCCTCGCGGAGGTCGCCTCGTTCCTCCACCTCGTGATGTACGGGCTGATGTGCGTCGCGCTGGTCGTCATCCGGCGGTCGCCGCCGGAGTGGTACCAGCCGGACTTCGAGGTACCGTTCGGTCCCGTGATTCCGGTCCTCGGCGCGGTCGCGAGCTTCGGCCTCATCTACTTCATGAAGCCGGCCTCGCAGCTCATCGGGCTCGCCGTCATGCTGCTGTCCGGTGGATGGTACCTGTATTATGCCCGCGACGTGAACCTGCGAGGTGCCGTATGACCCGACGCGTGCTCGTCCCGGTGCAGGTGTTGAAAGGGGAGACCGTCTCGCCAGGGGTGGCCGAGGTCCTCGCGGACGTGCCGGTCGTCCTGCTTGGCTACCACGTCCTCCCCGAGCAGACCCCGCCCGGGCAGGGGAAACTGGAGTTCGAGGAACAGGCACAGAACAAGCTCGAGGACGTCGTCGAACTGTTCGAGGAGTACGACGCGAGCCTCGAGACGCGCATCGTCTTCACCCACGACGCGGAGAAGACCATCGACCGCGTCGCCGACGAGGCCCACTGTGACGCGTACCTGCTCCCGAACCCGACCCCGCAGGTCGAGAAGGTGCTCGTCCCGGTCCACCCGAAGGTGGCGGTCGACCGCGTCGTCGACTACGCGGTGGCCCTCCTCGCGGACCAGGACGCGAGCATCACCGTCTTCGCGACGGCCGACGACGACGAGACCGAGGCCGAGCGCGAGGAACTCGTCCGGGCCGCCATCGACCGCTTCCGCGACCACGGCGTCGCGTCGGAGCGCCTCGACAGCCGCCTGGAGCTGACCGACGCCCCGGTCCGGGCGACCGCGACCGCCGCGACCGAGTTCGACCTCGTCGTGATGGGCGAGCGCGCCCCGTCGCTCCGGTCGGTCGTCTTCGGCGAGGAGGTCGACCAGATCGCCGAACTGTCGGTCGGGCCGGTGCTGGTCGTCCGGCGGCCGCGCGAGCCAGAACCGGACGAGGTGGTGGAGGCGGCCGAGGAGGCGGAGGCCGAGCGCGAGGTGATGGACGCCGCCGAACAGGAGGCCGTCGAGTCCGTGATGGAGGAGGACGACGCCGACGCCGAGGACGAAGATACCGACGAGCCCCGGTCGTAGCGCCTGCCCAGGCCAGGGACACGCCTGTCACCGGGTGACGGCGGTGTCCGCGAGCGCTTATCGGGCGAGAGCCCGTACCGTCCTCGTATGAGCGACCAGCAGCAAGCACCCGTCACCGACGAACTGCCCGACAGCCCCTTCCACACGACAGGCACCGACCACATCACCATCTGGGGCAGCAACGAGGCGGACACCATCGAGTTCTACCGCGACCTGCTCGGGATGCCACTCGTGCTCCGGCAGCCGAACCTCGACGACCCGTCCCAGACCCACCTGTTCTTCGACACCGGCGACGGCCGCATCCTCACCTTCTTCGTGAGCGACGACCGGCCCTCGGCCCAGGGGGTTCGCGGTGGCGTCGGCGCGGTCCACCACCTCTGCTTCAGCGTCGACCCGGAGCGCTACGAGGCGGTCATGGACGCGCTGGACGAGGCCGGGCACCACTACAACGTGTTCGACCGGGGTATCTTCCACTCCATCTACACCAAGGACAACAACGGGCTCGTCATCGAACTCTCGGCCGACAAGTACGACATTCCGGACGACCGCCGCGCCGAGGTGCTGGCGACGACCCAGCGCATCCGCGAGGAGGACGGGGCCGAGTACGCCAAGGACGAGCACATGGCGGCCGCCCTCGAGGAACTCGGACTGGACGCGACGCCCTACGACCTGCCCGACGCGTCGTCGGGCGTCGGCGGCGTGAACTGACCGGACTCGGCTGGCTGGACCGTCCCGGACCCGCCGACCCCCCGAGAACACACCGGAGACGCTTCCTCTCGCCCGTTTCCGAAGGACAGGGGTTCCTGTGCGAACCGGATTTGATATCGTGGTATGTAGTTTATCGCTATTGCCCGGGGCCACAGCCAGCGGACACTGAAATCACTCGAGAATCGGGTCCTCGATGCCGGATGCTGCCGAAAATCGGATTCCGGACTCAGTCGTGGTACGTCGGGGCCGCTTCCTCGACGACCAGACACGCCAGCTCCTCGAAGTCGGCGTGTTGGGGGACCACGTCGACGGCGATACCGAGCGATTCGGCCGTCTCGCGCGTCGGCGGGCCGATGACGCCGACGACGGCGTCGTTCAGCCCGGCGAGTGCCTCCTCTCGAACCCCGAGTTCCTCGGCGGTCGCGAGGAAGTTCTCGACCGTCAGCGAGGAGGTGAACGCGGCGGCGTCCAGCTCCCCCGCGGCGGCCAGTTCGACGGACGACCCGGCGCCGTCGGGCCTGACGAGTTCGTAGAGTACCGTCTCGTGGACGAACGCGCCGGCCTCCCAGAGGCCCTCGATGAGCACGTCGCTCCCGTGGTCGCTCCGGGCGACCTCGACCGTCGCGCCGTCGACATCCTCTGCCAGTTCCGCGACCAGCCCGCTCGACGTGTACTCGTCGGGGACCCGGTCCACGTCGTAGCCCTCCTGTCGAAGGGCCTCGGCGGTCGAGGGACCGATGGCACAGACCGTGGTCTCGCCGGGCTCCCAGCCGGCCTCGCGGGCGAGTTCCGCGCCGGTCTTGCTCGTCAGGATGGTGTAGTCGGCGCCCGGCTTCGGGCTCCGGCCACTCGACCGGACCGCCAGCATCGGGTCCGGGACCGGGGTCGCACCGAGCGATTCGACGAGTTCGACCGCGTTCGCGAGTCGCTCGTCGTCGGGGCGGAAGACGGCGACGGTGGTGTCTCTGGTCGTCATGCGAGGAACGAGAGCACCTCCTCGCGCGTGCCCGCGACGTCACCGATGACGGTGATGGCGGGCGGTTCGATGCCTTCAGAATCCCGGACCTCGACGATGGTGTCGAGCGTCCCGGTCGCGACCTGCATGTCAGGCCAGGTGGCGCGCTCGACCAGCGCGACGGGCGTCTCGGGGTCCATGCCGGCCTCCCGGAGCGCCTTCGTGTACTCCGGCAACTTGCCGACGCCCATCAGGACGACGATGGTGCCGCCGGTGGCTGCCAGCGCCTCCCAGTTCACTGCGGACTCCTCCTTCGTGGGGTCCTCGTGGCCCGTGACGAAGGAGACGGAGGAGGCGTGGTCGCGGTGCGTGACCGGGATGCCCGCGATGCCGGCCCCCGCGATGGCGGAGGTGATGCCGGGGACGTACTCGAACTCGATGCCGTTCGCGGCGAGGTGTTCGGCCTCCTCGCCGCCGCGGCCGAAGACGAAGGGGTCGCCGCCCTTCAGCCGGACGACGGTCTTGCCCTCCTCGGCGAGTTCGACCAACCGCTTGTTGGTGTACTCCTGTGGCGTCCACTCGCCGCCGGCGCGCTTGCCGACGTCCTCGCGTTTCTCCTCGGGTATCTGGCCCAGTATCTCCGGGCCGGGGAGTTTGTCGTGCAGGACCACGTCGGCCTCCTCCAGCAGGCGCTTCGCCTTCACCGTCAGGAGTTCCGGGTCGCCGGGACCGCTCCCGACGAGGTAGACCTTGCCCGTCATCGCTGGCGGGCGGCCTCGACGTACTCGGCGGCGCCCGCCTCGTTCAGGTCCGCGGCGAACTCGCGGGCGGCGTCGGCGTGGGTCTCGACCGGCAGGTCCCGTCGTTCCTGGACGACGCCGTCGCCGTCGGGATGCAGGATCTGCGCGGTCGTCCGCACGTACTCGCCCTGTATCATGGCGTGGACGCCGATGGGGGCGACACAGCCGCCGTTGAGGCCCGCCAGGACCGTCCGTTCGACCGTCGTCTCGACCCGCGTCCGGGGGTGGTCGAGCGCCTTGAAGATGGTCTCGGCGGTCTCGCCGTCGCGGGCCGTGATGGCCAGTGCGCCCTGACCGGCGGCCGGGACGAACTCCGCCGTCGGGAGCTGTTCGTACTCGATGTGGTGGAGGAGGCCGGCACGGCGCAGCCCCGCCTCGGCGAGCACGATGGCGTCGTAGTCGGTCTCGACCTCGCGACCCAGTGCCCGCTTGCGGATCTCCGAGAGCGACTCGAACCACTCGTCGACGGTCCGGTCGAACTCGGGCTCGAAGTCCTCGTCGCCGACGTTGCCCTTCCGCTCCTTGTCCGCCTCGTTCCGGCGCTCGTGTTCGCGCTGGAGGGCGGGCGCGAGGAGCTTCTCGACCCGGGTGTCGACGTTCCCGCGGAGGGGTTCGACCACGAGGTCGTCGCGGTAGTTCTCTATCTGCGCCTGCCGACGCATCGAGGAGGTGCCGACGACGGCGCCCGGTTCGAGGTCGTCGAGGCTGGTCCCTGCGGGCGTGACGAGCACGTCGCCCGCCGCCGCGCGCTCGGGGACGCCCGCGACGACCAGTTCGTCGGGCATCTCGGTCGGCATGTCCTTCATCGAGTGGACGGCCGCGTCGACGTTCCCGTCGAGGATCTCCTCGTCCAGCGACCGGACGAACGCCCCCGTCTTCCCGAGGTCCTGTATCAACTCGTCGCGTATCCGGTCACCCTCGGTCTCGACCTCGACCAGCTCGACCTCGTAGCGCTGGTCTTCGAGGGTCTCCCGGACCGTCGCCGCCTGTCGCAACGCGAGGTCGGAGCCTCGCGTGGCGAGTCGGATGGTCCCACGTGTTCGCATGGTCGGGAATCGGCGGCCGAGGGTGAAAAGCCCTCCAGTTTGTCGCTGGCGGTCGCGTCGAGTGGATTCGCCGCCGGTCTGCAGGGCGCTCGCGCTCGAACCGGGCGAATTCGCGAACCTGAGGGGCCGAACCGCTGTTCCGCGGTCGACACCGATGTTCCTCCAATCTGTCGGGATGTATCGTATACTGCTATATCAAATCGGACTCGCGGCGCGAGAGACGGTGCTGTAGCGACCGACGGGAAACAGCGCTACCCGTCCTGTGCGTCGCCCCAGAGCTGTTCGTACAGCCCGAGGACGCCGACGAGCGCGAAGAACACGGCCAGCCCGGCCTGGGGCATGCTCGTGGCGGTCGTCCAGACCACGGCGGCCGCCACGAGGAACAGGACGGCGGCGAGGAGGTTGGCGCGACGCGAGCCCCGGAACGAGGACAGCGGGTTCGCCATGCTATCGAGTACGTGATGTATCGACTTCGGTGTTGGGCCCGGAGTGGCTTGCGGCGGTACGTCCCAGCTCAGTCCGCGGTCCGGGCCACCACCGCGAAGAAGGGGTCCCCGCCCATTCCGGGCAGCACCGACTGTCGCGACTCGCGGACCGTCTCGACCGCGGTGAACCCGGCCGCCTCGCAGTACCGCACCACGAGGTCGGCCCGGTCGTCCATCGACCCCTCGCGCCACGCCCGGATGGCCTTCTGCCAGAACGTTCGGTTCGAGAACGAGACGACGAGGATTCCACCGGGGCGGAGGACCCGCGCGAACTCGCGGAAGACAGGTACGGGATACTGAAGGTACTGCACCGAGACGGCACACAGCACCGCGTCGAAGCTATCGTCGTCGAACGGCAGGTCCTGCTTCCGGTTCAGGTTCTGGACGACGTACGCGTCGAGTCGCGGGTTCTCCGCGAGTTCGGCCTCGTTCAGACCGTGGCCGACCACGCGCTCGAAATTCGTCCCGTCGGGCAGGTGCGACACCCAGCTCGACATCGCGTCCAGTACCTCGTCGCCGTCGTCGAGGTGCTCGCGGTACAGGTCCGTGAGCCGCCTCCTGAACCCCCTGTCGACGTGGTGGACGAAGCGCGGCTGGTCGTAGAACGCGTCGTCGGGGCCCGAATCGAGCTTCTGACGGTCCGCCTCGGAGAGGACCGGGTCGTCTGGCATCGGATGGGAGTAGGGAGCGGAGGGAGAAATGCGGTCGGTCGCTACAGCGCTTCCCTGTACGCGTCCAGCGTCTCCTCGACGTCCTCCTCGGTGTGGCCGTAGCTCACGAACTGGGACTCGAACTGGTTCTGGCTGAGGAAGACGCCCTGTTCTTTCATCTTGGGCCAGAAGAGCCGCCGCCAGCGGTCGGTCTCGGCCGAGGCCACGTCGCCGCCGTTCTTCGGGCAGTACGCGAAGCGCGGGCACTCCTGGCGCTGCCGGCAGCCGTCTTCACACTGGCCTTCGAGGTCTGCCGGCCCCTCGCGCGTGAAGATGACCTTGAACATCGAGTCGGTCCCGACGACGGTGTACTCGGGGGCGTAGTCGGCACAGAGCTCGGTGAGGCCACGCCGGAGCTTCTCACCGAGGGAGTTCACGTGGTCGTACACGTCGTTCTCGGCGGCGAACTTGAGGGTCTCCAGCCCGGCGGCCATCGTCACGGGGTGGCCCGAGAAGGTGCCGGCCTGGAACACGTCGCCCGAGGGCGTGAAGTTCCGGATGATATCGGACTTGCCGCCGATGGCGCCGACGGGGAAGCCGCCGCCGATGATCTTCCCGAACGTGGTGATGTCGGGGTCGATGTCGAACTTGCCCTGGGCGCACTGGAGGCCGCCGACGCGGAAGCCGGTGATGACCTCGTCGAAGATGAGCAGGGAGCCGTGGTCCTCACACAGGTCTTCGAGCGTCTCGTGGTACTCGTCGGTCGGGGAGACGATGCCGTAGTTCGCGAGGATGGGCTCGACGAGGACGCCCGCGATGTCGTCGCCGTGCTTCTCGAAGACGTTGTGGGCGGCCTCGTGGTCGTTGAACGGGATGGCGATGGTGTGCTCGGCGAAGTCGTCGGGGATGCCCGGGCTGGAGGGGTGGAGGTCGCCGCCTTCGCCTTCGACGAGCGTGGAATCGTTCGCGCCGTGGTAGCTGCCCTGCATCACGACGATCTTGTCGCGGCCGGTGTAGGCGCGGGCGAGGCGCACCGCGGAGACGGTCGCCTCGGTCCCCGAATTCACGAACCGGATCATCTCGACGCTCGGGACGTGCCGGGTGACGAACTCGGCGTGTTCGACCTCGATCTCGGCGGGGGCGCCGAACATCGGACCGTTGCTCGCGTGCTTCTGGACCGCGGACTGGACCGGCTGGGGCAGGTCGTGACCGAGCAGGAGCGGCCCGAGGCCCATCACCCAGTCGATGTAGCGGTTGCCGTCGGCGTCGATGACGTGGCCGCCGTCGCCGCGTTCGACGAAGAAGGGGTACGGCTCGATGGCGGCACGGACCGCAGAGTTGACGCCACCGGGCATGACGGAGAGTGCCCGGTCGTACAGGTTCCGCGAGTTCTCCTCGTGCATGGCTGGGCGTTCGGAGTCGGTCCTAAAAGGGTTGACTCACTGACCGCGGATCGTGTTGAGCGTTGCCACCACGCAACTCCTAATGTGGGACCCGTCGTCGGTCGACCCGTGACGCGACACGAGAACCTGTTCGGCTTCGTCGCACTCGCCGCCCTGTGGGGTGCGTCGTACCCGGCCATCCGCGCCGCGAGAGCCGGCGTCGAACCCCTCCTCATGGCCGCGCTCCGCTTCGACGCCATCGGGCTCGTCGTGCTCGCCTACGCGGTCGCCCGCGGCCAGCGCATCTGGCCGAGTGCGGGGGACGCCCGGACCGTCCTCGTCGGCGGCGTCGGTATCATCGCGATACACAACGGCCTGCTGTTCGCCGGCCAGGCGCGGGTCTCCGGCGCGGTCGGCGCGGTCGTGCTCGCGACCGTCCCCATCTGGAGCGTCGGCTTCGCGGCCGCGTTCCTCGACACCGCACAGCCGACTCCCTCCCGGGTGGCCGGCGTCTGCCTCGGCCTCGTCGGGACCGCTGTCCTCGCCGTCCCCGGGCCGACTGCGGTCGACGCCCCGGACCCGGTCGGGGTCGCGCTCCTGCTGGCCTCGGCGGTCGCCTTCGCGCTCGCCGCCGTCGGCCTGCGCCGCGAGAGCCCACAGCTCGGGGTCGCCGCCAGGCAGGGCTGGATGATGCTCGTCGGCGGGCCGCTCCTCCACGTCGGCAGCGTCCTCGCGGGCGAGGCACAGACGGTCGCGGTCACCTCCCGCGTCGTCGTCGCCTTCGGCTACCTGGTGCTCGCGGCCGGCGTGGTCGGCTACCTGCTCTACTTCGCGCTGCTGGACCGGCTCGGCCCGGTCGAGATCAATCTCGTCGGCTACGTCGCGCCCGTGTTCGCGACGCTGGTCGGCTGGCTCTGGCTGGACGAGGTGGTCTCCGGCGGGACCGTCGCGGGCTTCGTCGTCATCTGCGTGGGCTTCGCGCTGGTCAAACGCCGGGCGCTCCAGGGCGCTCTCCGTGCAGCATCGCGATAGCCTCCTCGTCGGAGACCTGCTCGAAGCGCTCGTAGAACTGCCCGACGGCGGCGAAGTGCGGCGGTGCCTCGACCACGACCACGTCGTCCGCGACCTGCCGGAGCTGTTCGAGCGTGTTCGGCGGCCCGACCGGGACGGCGACGACGACCGAGGCGGCGTCGGCGTTCCGCAGCGACTCCACGCAGGCGAACATGGTCGCGCCGGTCGCGACGCCGTCGTCGACGATCAGCACCCGCCTGCCAGCGACGGTCTCCGGCCCGTCGACCCGGTAGCGCTCGGCCTTCTCGCGGGCCAACTGGGCCACGCGCTCGCGCTCCTCGTCGATGTACGCCTCGTCGACGCCGAGACGGGCGATGAGTGGTTCGTTGCGCCACAGGCTCCCGTCGGCCGCGACCGCCCCGATGGCCAGTTCCGAGTTGCCCGGCGCGCCCAGTTTCTTGGCGGCGACGATGTCGAGCGGGACCTCGAGTTCGTCGGCGACGACGCGCCCCAGCGGGAGTCCGCCCCGCGGTACGGCGACGACGAGGTCGACCTCGTTCTCCAGGTCGCGCGCGTCGATGACCTCGAACAGTCGCTCGGCTGCCTCCGTCCTGTTCTGGAACATCTGTGTGAACAAGTACCACACGAGGCTACATGCCTCTTCGCTCTCGCATTCCAAGTCCCACCCGGACGAGGTGTCAGGCGCTCCGGATGTCGGCGAGGACGAACTGGTCCAGTGCGTCCCGCAGCCGGGCGGAGTCGTTGCCCAGCGCCTCCTGTCGGAGTGCGGCCTCGTGGACCGAGAAGATGGCCGAGGCGGCGAGGTCCGGGTCGACGGGGTCGAAGCAGCCGACCTCGACGCCCGCTTCGATGGTCTCGACCAGGGAGTCGTACATCACCGAGTGGAGGCTGTCGAGGCTGGCCTGGATGCGCTCGTCGCGCAGGGCCTGGACGTACAGCTCGAGGTAGGGTTCGAGCAGGCCGTCGGCGTCGAGCGTGTCGAGCCCGACCAGCGCCTCCAGCAGCACCCGGAGCCGGAGATGTGGCTCCTCGGGTGCGAGCATCACCAGCTCGGCGAACCGGTCGCTCTCGTACTCGAGGAACGATGCGACGAGATGCGTGGTGTCGTCGTAGTACCGGTCGAGGGTGCCCTCGTCGTACTCACACCCCGTCGCGACCGTCTCGAACGAGAGCTCGCGGTACCCCTCCTCGGCCAGTGCCTCCCGTGTGGCCTCCATGATGGCGCTCTCGACGACTGGTTTCGGTCCCCCCGCCATGTCTCGGTAGGAACAGCGACTGGTATCATAAAAAACGCACTGGCCGATTCGCCCGTGTCAGATGCTCTCTGGCCGTAAGAGCAAAGTAGGGGTGTCTAGACCGCGTCCGGACCGCGGTTGCCGGTGCGGACCTGGTAGGCGTCGTCGACCGGCATGACGAACACCTTGCCGTCGCCCTTCTCGCCGGTGTGGGCCGCGTCCGCGATGGCCTCGACCACGTCGTCGGCCGGGATGTCGGCGACGACGGTCTCGACCTTGACCTTCTGGTGGAGGTCGACGACGTACTCCTCGCCGCGCCACTGGCCCTTCTTGGCGGGCTGGGAGCCGCGGCCGGAGACGTTCGTCACGGTCAGCGACGGTGCGCCGGTGGCCGCGAGCGACTGCTTGACGTCACCGAGCTTGTCCGGGCGGATGTACGCGACGACCATCTTGATGGCGTCGGGGTGGCCGCCGTCGGTGCGGAACACGTCCATGCCGCCGTCGGTGACGACGTCGGGCTGGCCGAACTCGGGGTAGGTGTCGACGCCGTGTTCGCTGACGTCGAGGCCCTCGCGCTCGTGGGATTCGGAGACGCGAGCCTGGCCGAGTGCCTTCGCGGCGCCGAAGACGAGGCCGGTCGCGAGGACGGTCCAGCCGACGATGAGCACGACGCCCGCGATCTGGGCGACGAAGCTCGCTTCGGCACCGGGAACCGCGACCAGCGGGAACGCGAGCGCGCCGAGGATGCCCGCCGAGCCGTGGACCGGGAAGACCGCACACACGTCGTCGATCTTGAGGCGCTTCTCGACGAACTCGAAGACGACCGGGAGCTGTGCCCCGGCCAGGAGGCCGACCGCGATGGCACCGGGCCAGACGATGGCGTCCGCGATGCCCGTGATGCCGACGAGGCCGGCGAGCAGGCCGTTCGCGACGTAGAGGGTGTCGACCTTCTGGGTCTTGACCAGCGAGACGGTCGCGGCGCCGATGGCCCCCGCGGTCATCCCGAGGGTGGTGACGAGCGCGACGCGGCCGACGTAGGCGAAGTCACCGAGTGCGAGGGTGCCCTCGGCGGCCTGGGCCGGCGAGAACACGGTCGCGGCGGTCCCGACGTTGAAGCCGTACCAGCCGAACGCGAGGATGAGCGTGCCGAGCACGGCGAACGTCAGGGAGTGGCCCGGGATGACGTTCGTGCTGCCGTCCGGGTTGTAGCGGTCGATGCGCGGGCCGATGACCCACGCGGCGGTGAGGCCGGCGACGCCGCCCATCCCGTGGACGATCATGCCGCCCGCGAAGTCGTGGAAGCCGAGCTGGTAGAGGATGCCCTCGCCCCACGTGAACCCGACCACGACGGGGTAGATGACGCCCGCGAGGAGGATGGTGTAGCCGACGTAGGCACGGAGCTTGGCGCGCCCGGCGACCGCGCCGGAGACGATGGTGGCCGCGGTCATGGCGAACACCGCGCCGAAGAGCCAGCTGACCCACGCGCCGGAGCCGTCGTTGATGTAGCCGAATGCCCCGCCGACCGTGGCGGTGTTGGGACCGGTCCATGCACCGACCAGCGTCGCGATACCCGCACCCAGCGCGAAGTACAGCATCACGCCGACGCTCCAGGTCAGCATGTTCTTGGTCAACTGGTTCGCGACGTTCTTCGAGCGCACCTGTCCGGCCTCCAGCATGGCGAAGCCGGCGTGCATGAAGAAGATGAGGAAGGTGACGACGAGCACCCACATGAGGTTCAGGCCCTCGACGAGGGTGGCGACGTCGGTCTGGAGGGGGGTCAGTACCATCTTCCCACCTCCGCGGTCGCGTCGATACTTGCTGGACGTTCGTGCACCGAGTGGCTGGAATTCGTGAATTCCGTCATGCTCACTTCGGTTAAACGCTCACGGAACTGTATCACATAAAGCTACGTACTGCAGGTGTCCAGTTTTTCGCCTGTAATAATTCGAGCGTCCAGATTATAATCGGATACAGTGTGTATAAGGTTGTAACACCGCCACGCTCTGGACAAATGTTGCCACAGAACCAGACGGATGTCGTGTCAGAATGAGGAGGGATGCGGGCCGTTCACCATGTCGCGCGTGGCCCGCGGTGTCTTGCCTGCGAATGCTAGGGACCGGAAGTCAGTAGTGGTGGCACAGGGAGGGCGGCACCTGCCGTCGGCGCTCGCCTACACTGCTTCCACCCCCTCCTTCCCGGTGCGGACCTGGTAGGCGCCCTCGACGGGAAGGACGAATATCTTGCCGTCGCCTTTCTCGCCCGTGTGGGCGGCCTCGGCGATGGCGGAGACCACGTCCTCGGCCGGGACGTCGGCGACGACGGTCTCGACCTTGACCTTCTGGTGGAGGTCGACGACGTACTCCTCGCCGCGCCACTGGCTCTTCTTGGCGGGCTGTGACCCGCGACCGGAGACGTCCGTCACGGTCAGCGACGGCGCACCGGTCTCGGCCAGGGCACGCTTGACGTCGGTCAGGCGGTCGGGCCGGATGATCGCGACGACCATCTTGATGTCGGTGTCGATGGCCTCGACATCAGTCATCGGTCTCACCTCCGGACTCCGGGACCGTCTCGCCGCCGTCGGTGCGGACGCCGCCGTCCGTGCTCAGCGTGGCACGGGGCGAGTCCGGGCCGCTGTCGCCGACGAACTCGGGGTACGTCGAGATGCCGTGTTCGCCTGCGTCGAGGCCGGCGACCTCCTCCTCCTCGGAGACACGCAGCCCGAACACCGAGTCGAGCACCTTGAACGTGACCGCGGTCGCCGCGACCGTCCACAGCGCGATGATGGCGACGCCGAGGACCTGCATGACGAGCTGGGTCACGCCCATGAAGGCGTAGCCGTCACCCAGGATGGCGACGCCCGAGCTGGACGCCCCGAACACCGGGATGAGGACCGTCCCCAGCGCGCCGGCCGCGCCGTGGACCGCGAAGACGCCACACACGTCGTCGATCTTCAGCGAGTCGACCGTCCAGCGGTACGCCGGCAGCACGATGGCGCCGCCGAGGGCACCGAGGATGAGGCCGCCCCACCAGGTGACGTGCGGGACCGCGCCCGTGACCGCCACGAGGCCGGCCAGCAGGCCGTTCGCCATCCAGAGCGGGTCCGGCTTGCCCTGCCAGAACGTCGAGACGAGCATCGCGGCCACCGCGCCGGCACCCATGCCGAGCGTGGTGACGAGCACGACGCGTCCGAGTGCAGCGCCCATGAAGGCGACCGAGCCGTCGTCGGCGACCGACAGGACCGTCGCCTGCGTGCCGACGTTGAAGCCGTACCAGCCGAACGCGAGGATGAGCGTGCCGAGCACGGCGAGCAGCATCGAGTGGCCCGGGATGGGCTGGCTGTTGCCGTCCTCGTCGAAGCGACCCTTGCGCGGGCCGACCATCTTCGCGGCGACGAGGCCCGCGATGCCGCCCACCATGTGGACGACGGTCGCGCCGGCGAAGTCGAGGTAGCCGACGCCGAGTGCGCTCCCGAGGTACCCGCCAGCGGACGGTCCGGCGAGCAGGCCGCCGGACCAGGTCAGCCCCTGGACGACCGGGTAGATGATGCCCGTGATGACCCCAGCGAAGACCACGTACGCACGGAAGTCCATGCGTTCCGCGACTGCCCCGGAGACGATGGTGGCCGCCGTCATGGCGAACACCGCGCCGAACACCCAGTTGATCCACCCGGTCGCGCCGGGTTCACCGATGTACGAGAACGCCCCCATGATGTCGAGCGCGCTCGAGGAGGTCAGGCTGCCGACGATGCCGGCGACCCCAGCTCCCACGAGGAAGTAGACCAGGACACCCAGGCCCCAGTCGGTCATGTTCTTCATCAGGACGTTCCCGACGTTCTTCGCACGGACCTGCCCCGCCTCCAGCAGCGCGAAGCCCGGCTGCATGAAGAAGATGAGGAACGACACCACGAGCACCCACACGTAGTTGATGCTGTTCGCGATGGCCGCCGCGTCCGCCTGCAGTGGCAACATCAGCAGTTCACCCCGTCGAATCCGAACCCGATACCCGAGATACCCATACGACCGTCCACGTTTTCAGCTATTTCGACCATGTTTGTGACTGTTTTCTCCGGTCGATGGCGTAGGGAGATTACTATTTAGTAGTTAGCGTTGACGAGCGTCCAGAATTTCGCTACCTAATGGGCGTATGTCCAAACTAAAATCGAATCAAGTCAATATAAGGTTGTTTAGCGTCCAGAAAGTGGGTGCTCGTCCACGCGATTCCCGGACGCGTGTCCAGCGTGTAGAACGATGATGGTCTCTCGCATGGGTCGTGTTCCCACGCATCCGGGTCGTCGCCTTCCTGCGATTCTCTGTGTGGCAAGAATCGCGCGCGCCGTGGTGGCGCGCTGGTGGTGCAGCGCCGTCTCCGCCGGGGACACCGGCGCGGTCGTCACTCCGACTCCGACGACCACTCGTCGTAGGGGACAGACCCCTCGGAGACGATGCGGTCCGACGCCGGGAGCGTCCCGTCGGGGTTCCCCGACTCGGTCGCGGGGCCGCCCGGGCTGCCGACGACGATACGGCCGATCATCTCGACTCCCTTGTGCGGGATGCAGAAGTAGTCGTGCGTGCCCTCGGCCGCCAGCGTGGCCGTCCTGACCGTCCCCGTCTCGCTCCAGGTGCCGGTGTCCCACGCCTTCGCGGCCTGCGGGACGCGGCGCTCCAGGACGGCCTCGTTGTCGGGGTGGTACGCGGTCGCCGAGTGGGCGCCGGAGACCAGCTCGAAGGCGATGGTGTCGCCGGGCTCGACGTGGAGCCCGATGGGGTCGAAGTAGAGGTCGGTGTAGAGCCCGACGGTGTGGTCGGCACTCGTCGTGGTCGTCCCCGTCTCCGCCGTCGTATCGGTGGGCTGTTCGGTCTCCGTCGTCGTCCCGGTGTCCGGCGACTCCGTGGCCGTCGTCCCGACCTCGCCGCCGAGACACCCGGCGAGGAGCGTCCCGGTCGCGAGCCCGGCGACCCGCCGCAGCGCGGCCCGCCTCGACGGTGTCTGGCTGTCCTCGCGCATCGTCAGTAGTTCTCCGCGCGCATCCGGAACCGGAACATGAACGGGTTCGTGGTCGCGTGCAGCCCCTGCCCGGTGTCGCGCGAGGAGTACAGCCGGACCAGCGGTTTCTCGCCCTCGACCGAGTTCCCGCGGAGGTAGTTCTCGGGGTCGAGGTACTCCTGGTGTTCCAGCATCTCCTTGACGACGCCCTGGAGCGTCTGGTCGTACTCGACCAGTTCGGGGTCGTACTGGAGCAGGTAGTTCTGGTCGCCCGGGCGCTCGAACACGAGGCGCTCCGGGCCGTCCTGTCGTTCGACCCGGAACGCCTCTACGTCGCCCCGGTCGACGCGGGTCTCCTCGGTGACGGGCGACCACTCGCTCCCGTCGCTGGTCGCCATCGTCGCGGCCTCGTACCCCGGTTCGATGCAGAGGTGGAACGTGTACTTCGGGTAGCCGTTCGTCGTCCGGAAGCCGGTCGTCGGGTGTCGGGAGGTGACCGTCACGACGCCGTCGTCGTGGAAGTTCCAGTCGATGAGGTAGCGGTACGGGCCCCAGCTCTGGCCGAAGCGCCACTCCCAGTGGTCGAGCGACCCGGTGTGGTAGCTCCCGCGGATGCGGAAGCCGCCGTCGAAGTCGTGCTTCTCGATGACGCCCGGCCCGGTGAACCCGAGGGTGTCCCAGAAGTGCCAGTTCGCCTGTCCCTCCGGGACGCCCGGCGCCTGTAGCCCGAACGGTTCGTAGTCCGAGAACATCCAGGGGACCTTCGTCTCGGTGCCGAACACCGGCTTCCCGTTGTAGGAGGCCATCACACGGTAGGCGTCGTGGAGCGTGTTCTCCCACTCGACGGTCCACCCGGCCTGCTCGATGGTCTGTGCCGGCCGGTTGATGGCCCAGTCCTCGTGCTCCATGTCGCCCGGCGGGTCGATCTCGGCCTCCGCGTACTCGCCGGGGTCGGTGCCCTCGGCCTCCGCCGCGACCCCCGTCAGCGGGGTGGTCGTCTCGCGCGTCGGCCGCTGGACGCCGAGGACCTCGTTCGTGTCGCCGGTCGTCACCGCCGCGCTGATGGCCACGAGGTCGCCCTCGTCGTTGTTCCAGTTGAACAGGACCGGGGTGACGACCCCGATGGGGTACTCCTCGGAGTACGCCGTGATGATGGAGTAGTCCGAGGCCGCGACGAACCAGTCCTTGCCCTCCAGGGCCTGCTGTATCTGGTCGTTCTGCATCGCCGCCTCCACCGTGGCCATGTTCATGTTGTCGTAGTTCTGCTCGATGGTGTGTGGCTCGCGGGTCCGGACGTCGACGGCGAGCAGGTCGTCCGTCTCGCGGTGGACGAGCGCGCGGACCTGCTTGATGTCGCGGTACTCGATGGTGTGCCCAGAGTCGAGCGACCCCTGCACGTCCATCTCGTGGGGCGCGAGTATCTCGACGAAGTCGACGTCCTCGAAGATGCGGTGGTACGCCGTCGCGGAGACGGCGTCCTCGACCAGCGTCGTCACCTCGTCGACCGCGAACAGCTGCTTCAGGGCGGCCTCCTTCCGCGTCTGGACCAGTTCGTCGGGCGAGGCGGCGTCGCGGACCGGGAGGTACGTGAGGTCCTCGACGACGCCTGCCATGTCCTCGTCGGTCTGCGTCTCGGTTCCGGTGTCGGTGGCCGTCCCCGTGTCGGTCGCCGTGTCTGTCCCCGTCCCGGGCTCCGTCTCGGTCTGCTGGCCGGTGTTGCATCCGGCCAGTCCGACGCCCGCGCCGAGCGCCAGGGAGCGCAGGACCCATCGGCGGTGTGTCTCTCGTGCCATGACACGCATATCTATCACGAATTTTTGTGATTGTTATGCGCAACGTACCGGCACCCGTCGTTCCAGAATCCTCCGATTAATCCGCAGGCAGGCGCCGACTCAGAGCCGGTCGGCGATGTCCTCGGCGAAGTAGGTGAGGACCAGGTCCGCACCGGCGCGCTTGATGGAGAGCAGCGACTCGTGGGCGACCGCCTCGAGGTCGAGCCAGCCCTTCTCCGCGGCGGCGTGGAGCATGGCGTACTCGCCCGAGACGTTGTAGGCGGCGACCGGGTGGTCGAACTCGCGGCGCACGTCCGCCACGACGTCGAGGTACGGCAGCGCCGGCTTGACCATCAGCACGTCCGCGCCCTGCTCCACGTCGAGGGCGACCTCGCGCATCGCCTCGCGGCGGTTCGCGGGGTCCATCTGGTAGTGCCGGCGGTTCCCGAACGCGGGCGCGCCGTCGGCGGCGTCCCGGAAGGGCCCGTAGAAGGCCGACTCGAACTTCGCCGCGTAGCTCATGACGGGGACGTCCTCGTGGCCGTCCTCGTCGAGTGCCTCGCGGATGGCGCCCACCATCCCGTCCATCATGCCGGAGGGCGCGACCATGTCGGCGCCGGCGCGGGCGTGCGAGACGGCGATGTTCCCCAGCAGGGGGAGCGTCGCGTCGTTGTCGACGGTGAGGTCGGGGTCCTCGTGGGCGTGCTCCTCGAGGACGCCGCAGTGGCCGTGCTCGGTGTACTCACAGAGGCAGACGTCGGTGATGACGTAGGCGTCGGTCTCCGCGGTGATGCGCCGCGTCGCCTCCTGGACGACCCCGCCGGTGGCCCAGGCGCGCGACCCGCGTTCGTCCTTCTCCTCGGGGATGCCGAACAGCATGACGGCCTCGACGCCCGTCGCCAGCACCTCCTCGACGCGGGCGACGGCCTCCTCGACGGGGACGCGCTCGTGACCCGGCATCGACTCGATGGCCTGTCGCGAATCGGTCGTCGCGTCGACGAACACGGGCGCGATGAGGTCGCTCGCCGAGAGGCTCGTCTCGCTGACGAGCCCCCGGATGCCGTCGCCGCGCAGGCGGCGTGGTCTGTCGGTAAGGTCCATGTCCGTACCTTCGACGGGTCGGCCCAAAGTCCCGTCGCTCGGCACGGCCCGGGCGGGGGCCATCGCTGGCCACGCCCGAACAGAACACATATGCCTCGCGACCCGGTCGTGTGGAACGATGACGGTCGCCGCCACACTCCCCCTCCCCCTCGTCGTGCTCGCGGCGCTACTGCCCCTCGGCGTCGCCTCTGTGCTCTCCGAGGACTTCCGGGACTCGACCCGTCGCCTCGCGCTCGACTACGGCGTGTTCGTGCTGTTCGGCTTCTTCGCCATCCTCGGCGTCTGGTTGTTCCTGAACCGCGACGCGGCCTTCTTCGAGGTGTTGCTCCAGCGGTACTGGCTCGCGGCCCTGTTCGCCATCTTCATCCTCGAAGGGGCGATGCTGCTGTACTTCGCGCCCAGCGAGTCGCTCGTCCCGGTCGCCATCGGCCTCGCCATCGAGACCGACATCGCGCCGAACACCCTCCCCGTGTTCGCGCTCATCATCGCGACCTCGGTCGTCGGTGCGACCATCGGCCAGTACCTGCTGTTCCTGCTGGCCAAGCGCTGGGGGCGCGAGCGCCTGCTCGAACGCCCGTGGTTCCGGGTCAGCGACGACCAGCTCGCCCGGTTCGAGGGCTGGTTCGGCAAGTGGGGCCTGCTCGCCGTGCCGATGAGCAACACGCTCCTGTTCACCCGCGGGATGCTCACGGTGCCGGCGGGCCTCTCCGAGATGAAGGACCGCCACTTCGTCGCGCTCTCGGCGCTCGGGACACTCTCGTTCGAGGTCGTCCTCGCGCTCCTCGCGATGGGCATCCTCGAACTCGGCTTCCTGTAGCCGGTTCGACCGTGACAGGGCCTCACAGTGCCCCAGAAAGTCTTTTGTGATGGGTTCCACACACGTAGCCATGCCTGGTGCCCCGTTCCTCCACGGCGAGACCGTGACACTCCGGACGATGGAGGAGGACGACGCTGTGTTCCTCCGCGACCACTCCAACGACCCGCGCATCCGCCGACCGATGACGATGACGGGTCCGACGAACCTCGAACAGCAGCGCGAACACATGCCCGACGGCGACGACGACGGCCCCGGTTTCTCCGTCCTCGTCTGCGTCGAGGGCGAACAGACCGGCTACAACGAGCAGTACGTCGCGGAGGACGGCGACACGACGGTCGAACCCGTCGGTGTCGTCTTCTGCTGGCCGCGCGAGGAGACCGCCGGCGACTTCGAGATCGCCTACTGGCTGACCCCGCCGGCCCACGGCGAGGGCTACATGTCCGAGGCCGTCTCGCTCGCGCTCGACCACGCGTTCGGCCAGCTCCGTCTCCATCGGATCCGCGCCCGCGTCCTCACGTGGAACGACGGCTCGCGCGCCCTGCTGGAGAAGCTCGGCTTCACCGAGGAGGGCGTCATGCGCGACGCGAAGTTCGTCGACGGCGAGTACGTCGACACCCACCTGTACAGCATCCTCGAGGACGAGTGGCGCGCGGAGGACGCGTAGATGCCGGGCGCGCTGTACCTCGACGGCGACGACGTGACCCTCCGGACCGTCGAGGAGGAGGACCTCGACTTCGTCAACGAGACCGTCAACATCCGGCAGGTCCGCCTCGGGATGACGATGGCCGGGCCCGCCCCGATGGCCGCGAGCGAGCACCACTTCGAGGAGAACATCTCCGACGACGAGAGCGTGAACCTCCTCGTCTGCGTGGACGACGACGAACCCGCCGGGATGGTCATCATGTTCGACATCGACGACCGCCGCGGCAGCGCCGAGATCGGCATCTGGCTCCACCCCGACTACCACGGCAACGGCTACGGCACCGAGGCCGCCGCGTTGCTGGTCGACCACGCGTTCGACCAGCGTCGTCTGCACCGCGTGCTCGCGCGCGTCCTCACCACGAACGAGGCCTCCGCCCGCATCTGGGAGAAGCTCGGGTTCACCCACGAGGGGACCCTCCGCGAGTCGGAGTTCATCGACGGCGAGCACGTCGGGATGCGGTACTTCGGCCTGCTCGAAGACGAGTGGGACGGGCTGGACGCCTGAGCCGGCAGGGTGGTATCACGCAGTCGAGTGGTCTTCGCCTTTCGTGTGAAGGGCTGTACTGATATACCCACGCGAGCCTACGTCTCGTACACTCCTCTCCAGAGATAGCACGTGGCGCACAACGACTAAATACTTTATCGGCGTATTGAGAAGTATGGTATTCGAGAAGCTCACATTGTTCGAGATCCGGATGGACGGCGCGAAGTTCGGCGGCGGCGAGGGCGTCGAGATTCCGGTGGAGGTCGAGCGCGAAGCCGAGGCGGAGACGGAGACCGAGTCCTCGGGGTCGGGCGCCGGCCGCGCCCTGAAACTCGCCGTGCTCAGCGTGGCGCTCTCGGTCGCCGTGGCCACCATCGCCCGCAAGCTCGCCGGCGGCGACGACGAGTCCGCCGAGATCGAACTCGAGGACGTCGAGGAAGTCACCGCCTGAGATGGCCACCCGGACGCGGGCCAGCGTTCGACCCGTCTCGATACTGACGGTCGGGCTGCTCGCCGGCGTTCTCGTCTTCGGGCTTCTCGTCGTGGTCGCCAGTGGGACGCGCACCACGATGCTGGTGGGACTCCCGGTCGCGACGGTTCTCGGTGTGGGAACCGCCGTCGCGACCGTGTTGTACCTGAAAGAGCGGCTCTGACAGACCGGCTTCGGTGAGTTCGTTTCCTGGCTCGCCGGGGCTGGTGGTTCGTTTCGACCCGGTTTTCGTGTTTTCGCCCGTCCAGCAGCCGCTCAGTCGGGCAGCCGCTTCCTGAAGATGGTGTTGACCTCGAACGCCCCGAACTCGTCCTTCAGTTCGTCGCGCAGCCGCTGGCTGTACGCCTCGAAGCCGACGTAGCAGAAGGTCACGCCCTCCTCGGGACTGCGCTCGCCGAGGTAGTGCTCGTGGCGCCGGTAGTCCGCGGGAAGCGCGTCGTCTTCGACCTGCAACAGTATCTTCGCCGGTTCGTATCCAGCAGCCTCGTAGAACCACTCGACGTTCTCCGCCGAGGCAACCGTGACCGCGTCGGCGTACCGGGCCGCGCCCTGGTGGAACTGGTCGATGACCGCGGTCCCGATGCCCTCGCCGCGGCGGCCCGCCGTCGCCCCGATGGCCTCCAGTCGAGCGACGCCGTCGTCCACCGACCCCGAGGCACCGCCGACGAGGTCGCCGTCCTCCCGGGCGACGACGAAGAGGTCGGGCCACTGCTCGTACTTCCGCTGGAACGAGTCGTGGGACTCCTCGTGGCCGACGTACTCGCGGACGAAGGCGAGGAGCGCGCCGGGTTCGTCGGACCGGGCGGTTCTGACGGTGCGCATGGCTGGACGTGCTCGAAGCGAGGCTGAAACCCTTGTGGTGGTGTGAGAAACCGCCCGCCTACAGCCCGGCCGTCTCCTGCTCGCCGATGGCCTCGACGACCAGTTCGGCCACGTCGACGATCTCGATGTCGTCCTCGAAGCCGCCGGTCTTGCGGCCGTCCTCGTACATCGTCATGCACATCGGGCAGGCGACGACGAACTTCTCGATCTCGGACCCGGCCGCGGTGTCCTCCAGCGCCTCGCGCAGGCGCTCCTCGCTGGGCTTGGTCTCCTCCTCCAGTTCCATCCAGAGGCCGCCGCCACCGCCGCCACAGCAGAAGGAGTTGGCGCGGTTGCGCGGCATCTCGTGGAGGTCACACCCCGTCGCCGTCACGAGTTCGCGCGGGGCCTCGTACTCGTCGTTGTACCGGCCGAGGTGGCACGGGTCGTGGTAGGTGACGGTGTAGTCGAGTTCGTTCCCGGAGAGGCCGAGCTGGGGCACGAGTTCCTCGACGGCCTGCGTCCAGTGCAGCACGTCGACCTCGCCGTCCTGGTTCCAGCCCTCCTCGATCTCGAAGGGCATCATCGGGTCGTCGGCGAACTCCTCGAAGTCGACCTCCGGGTACTCGTTCTTGAACGTGTTGTACGAGTGCGGGTCGGTGCAGATGATCTTCTCGAAGTCGCAGTCCTGGAAGGACTCGACGTGGTGGCCGGCGAGTTCGATGAACAGGAACTCCTCGCCGACGCGGCGGATGTCGTTGCCGTCGTACTTCTCGTCGTCGAACAGGATGCCGAAGCTCACGTCGGCGGCGTCCAGGATGGTCGCGAGCGACCGGGCGACCTTCTTGTTGCGCTCGTCGAAGCTCGGGTAGTCGCCGACGTACCAGAGGTACTCGACCTCCTCTTCGCGGGCGTCCGCGACCTCGACGTCCACGTCCTCGGTCCAGTCGCCGCGCTTGCGGTTCGGGTCGCCGAAGGTGTTGCCCTTCTGCATGACGTTCTGGAAGACGTCCTGCAGCGGGGGCTGGATCTCGCCCATGTCGGTGAGCTGGCGGTTCATCCGCGTGAAGCTCTTGAGGTGCTCGATCTCGACCGGACAGGCGTCCATGCAGGCCATACAGGACATGCAGGACTCCATCGTCTCGGCCTGGATGACCGAGGAGCCGCCGTCGGCGACGATGGTCTTCTCGTCGCCGCCCGAATCGAGGTTCTCGCGGTACTGCTTCAGGTCGAGGATGACGTCACGCGGGTCGAGCGGGCGTCCGGACGCCTTCGCCGGGCAGACCGAGGAACACCGCCCGCACTTGGTACAGGCGTCCTGGTCGAGGATCTCCTTCCACGAGAAGTGGTCGATGCTCTCGGCGCCGGAGTCGGCGTCGAGGTCGGCCGGGACGGAGGGCAGGCGCACGCCGGCCTTCTCGTCGCGGGTGACCACGTTCGCGAAGCTCGAGATCATGTGGAACGGCTTCGCGTAGGGGATGAGCGCGATGAAGCCGAACGCGAGCAGGGCGTGGCTCCACCACATCGCGGGGTAGATGTCGGCCGCGAGGTCGGGCGAGATGCCGATGGCCTGGAACACGCGGGCGGTGAACCAGCCGACGAAGCTCACGATCTCGAAGCTCGGGAAGGACTCGCTCCCGCCGCCGCGGCCGAGGATGCGCAGCCCCTCGACCATGTAGCCGCCCACGCCCAGCAGGAACAGCGTCCAGATGAACAGGTCGTCCTCCGCCGAGGTGTGCTTGCCCCACAGGCGCTCGTTCCGGACCCAGTAGCGGCGATAGATGGCCATGCCGATGCCCACGACGAACAGCAGGCCCATGGCGTCCATCACCAGCGAGTACGAGAGGTAGAAGGGGCCGGAGAGGAACGGTTCGTTCCCCAGCGCCTTCTGCCAGAGGTCGATGTCGATGCCGATGATGGTGGTCCCGATGAGCAGCGTCAGGAACCCCCACATGATGAACGTGTGCATCAACCCGCCGTAGAGGTCGCGGTTGAACTGTTTCTCGTTGGAGGCGACGATCTTCGCCGCCTCGACGATCCGGGTGCCGAGCTGGTCCGTGCGCTCGAACCAGTCATCGGTCCCCTGCGTGTACCGGGCGAAACGCTGGTAGACGCCCCAGCCGAAGGCCAGCACGGCCGCGAACGCGAAGAAGTAGAAGACGACCTCCTCCACGTGGCTGATCTGCCAGAACGTCTCTCGCGTCTGGCCCGTCGCGAGCGGAACTGTCATAGTCTATCACCCGGACGAACAGGGCTTAAATCTTGCCACACCCGGTTCGGGGTACCCCGCTCCCGTCTTGCGGGAATCACGAACGGGTTTCTAATTTATCCGTCGGGCGACCCACCAGTTGGAATCGCGTGCCGCCGCGGTGGTCGGCCGATTCGTGTCCGTCCACTGAGTGGTGTGGCGGGACCACCGCAGTCCTTTTCACCGAAAATCGCCTACAGTTCGGCTTACGATGGACGAGAAGACCGAGGAGCTCCGGGACATCTTCATGGACGTGGCCGACGGGGAGACGGTCACGGAGGAACAGGAGGCCTCGCGGGGGTCCCTCGCCGACCGGGGCGACGTGGCCGACCGGCTGGCCGGGGTCGTCCAGCAGTTGCGCGAGCGCTACGACTTCCGCACCGACCTCGACGACGAGGCGCTGTGCACGCTCGTCCGGCGGTTCCACGCGGGGGAGACCGACACCGACATCGCCGAGGCGCTCGACGTGTCCAGACACACCGTCTTCCGGGCGCGCATGGACCTGCACCTCCTGCGCGACGCGGACCTCGACGCCCCGTTCGACCTGCCGCAACTCCGCGACCGGCTCGAACGCGGCGAGGCCGTCGCCGAGGTGGCCGACGACCTCGACGTGAGCGCCTCGACCGTCCGGCGCTACCGCGACGCCGTCGCGGCCAGGGACGAGTCCCGCGCCGCCAACGACCGCTACCGCGACGAGTTCGCGAGCATCCTCGGCGACGCCGACATCACCGGGACGCTGACCGAGCAGGTGAAACAGACCGGCCTGCAGGACGCCACCGAGGACGCCGAACCCGAGTCGAACGTCCAGTTTTAAGTACGAACCCGCGGCCAGAGGGGCCGTGTTCGCCTTCAGCGACCTCCGGCTGGCCACCTACTGTCCGCGCAAGCTCTACTACGCCAGACAGGGCGACCGCGAGCCACCCGCCGCGGTCGCCGCGGTCCGCGACCTCGCGTTCCGGTACCCGGAACTGCTCGACGCAGGTGACGCCGAGCTTCGGGCGCTCCCTCTCGACCTGTCGCCCGCCGAGTATCGCCAGACCCTCCGCCGGACCCGGGAGCGACTCGACCGGTTCGAGGACCTCTGCGACCCGGCCGAGCGCGACGCGTTGCTGACCGGGCAGGACTGTCGCGGCATCGCACAGAAGGTCCTCACCGGGCCACCCGAACCCGTACTCGTCTCGCCCGGGACGCCCCCGAAGAACGGGGTCTGGGAACCCCACAGCGTCTGGGCGGTCGCGGCCGCGAAGGCCCTCGCGTGGGAGCAGCAGGAACCGGTGGCACGCGCGTTCGTCGAGTACCCCGCGGTCGGGGAGATACGCGAGGTCCGGATGACCGGCGGTCGGAAGGCCGCCTTCCGGCGAGCGATGCGGACCGTCGAAAGTATCGAAGGGCCCCCGCCGCGGCTGCGCAACAGTCCGAAGTGCGACTCCTGCGAGTACGCGAGCGAGTGCGGGGTGAAGACGCGCAGTCTGCGGTCGCTGCTCGGGTTCGGGTAGTCAGTCGTGCTCGGCCAGCCACGCCTCGATGCGGTCACCGAGCGCGCCCGGGCGGTGTATCTCGCCAGCCTCGACGTTCACGACCGTGCTCTCGGTGCCCGCCGTGACGCCCCCGTCGAGGGTGACCGCGACCTGTTCGAGGAAGGTGGGGTCGAGGTCGGCCGGGTCGGTGACGCTCGGGCTCCCGCTCACGTTCGCGCTGGTCGCCGTCACCGGGGTCCCGGCGGCCCGGTAGAGGTCGAGCGCGAGGTCGTGGTCCGGCACCCGGATACCGACGCGGTCGCGGCCGGCGGTGAGCACGTCCGGGACGTGGTCGCGGCGCTCGCACAGCACCGTGACCGGCCCCGGCAGGAACTCGCGCATGAACCGCTCCTCGTGGTCGCTGGCGTGGACGTGGTCGAGGGCGTCCTCGACCGTCGGCACGCCCAGCGAGACGGGCTTGTCGCGGCTGCGTCCTTTCGCCTCGAACACGCGCTCGACCGCGTCGGCGTCGAGGGCCGCCGCGCCGAGGCCGTACACCGTCTCGGTCGGGTAGACCACCAGGTCGCCGTCCCGGATGGCCTGCCCGGCCCGTTCGACGTCGCTGTCGCTCATGGGGACAGGTTCGCGACAGCCGGAAAAAACGGTGACGTTGCGGGGCGGCGCCTCAGTGCGACGCCAGTGCGTCCTCGACGGCGTCGTAGTCCGGGAAGTCCGGCCACTGCTCGGCGACCCAGGCGTACTCGACGGTCCGGTCCTCGTCGACGAGGAACACCGCGGGCCGGGGCTCCGAGACGCCGGTCATCCCGTCCAGCGGGTTCTCGATACCGTAGGCCTCGGCGACGCCGTTGCCGGGGTCCGAGAACAGGTCGTGGTCGATGCCGCGCTCCTCGATGAGCTGCTTGTGGGCGTAGGGGTCCGAGATGGAGACCCCGACGACCTGCGCGTCGAAGCGCTCGCCCCATTCGCGGTCGCGGATCTCGTTCCAGATGTACGTCGCGGGGAACGCGCCGTCCATCGTGTAGAAGACGAGCAGGACGGGTCCTTCGGCCGTGAGGTCCGACAGCGACGCGTCGGCCCAGTACTCCTCGTTCACCAGCGGGCGGGTGAAATCGGGGGCCTCGTCGCCAGACGCCACGTGGTCGGTCTCGGGCAGGTCGACCACGTCGAAGTCGAGGTCCATCAGTTCGCACCCCCGTAGGTGTTCTCGAGGTACTCCACGATGTTCGCGCTCTCGGACATCGTGACGCCCGTGTTCTCGTCGACGAGCGCCGGCACGGTCCGCTTGCCGGAGATGCGCTTGACGACGTTCCGGTCGGAGTGCATCGGTTCGACGAACCGCGACTCGTACGCGAGGTCGTACTCGTCGAGGACGCGGACGACCCGCTCGCAGAACGGGCACGCCTGCAGCCGGTAGAGCGTGATGGCCGGGTCGCTTGCTGACATACGTCCGGTTTCGCCGGCGAAGTCGGAAAAGGTGTTGCTCCCGGCAGGGCGTGGGCGTGTCAATATCCCTCCAGACTGGTCAGCGAAAGAGAAAAGAGTTAATCCCGGCGGCCACCAAGGGTCACTGTTGAATGGGCTCATCGTCTAGTATTGCGGCCGTGGTCCTCCAGAGCGACATCGTCGTCCCCATTCTGGGGCTCGAGGTGTCGAAGGGTTTCGTGGCAGCCCTCGGTGCTGTCGCCATCATGCTCCTCATCGTGCTGTCCGCGTTCTTCTCCTCCTCGGAGATCGCGATGTTCTCGCTCGCGAAGCACCGCGTCGAGGCACTCGTCGAGGACGGCACGCCGGGCGCCGAGACGGTCGCCGAGCTGAAGAACGACCCGCACCGGCTGCTGGTCACCATCCTGGTCGGGAACAACCTGGTGAACATCGCGATGTCCTCCATCGCGACCGGCCTGTTCGGGCTCTACATGAGCGACGGGCAGGCGGTGCTCGCCGCGACCTTCGGTATCACCGCGCTCGTCCTGCTGTTCGGCGAGTCCGCCCCGAAGAGCTACGCGGTCGAGAACACCGAATCCTGGTCGCTCCGCATCGCGAAACCCCTGAAGGTCTCCGAGTACGTCCTGATGCCGCTCATCGTCCTGTTCGACTACCTCACCCGGGTGGTCAACAGCGTCACGGGCGGCCGCTCGGCCATCGAGACCTCCTACGTCACCCGCGACGAGATCCAGGACATGATCGAGACCGGGGAGCGCGAGGGCGTCATCGAGGAGGAGGAACACGAGATGCTCCAGCGCATCTTCCGGTTCAACAACACCATCGCCAAGGAGGTGATGACGCCGCGACTCGACATGCAGGCGGTGCCCAAGGACGCCCCCATCGAGGAGGCCATCGAGAAGTGTATCCAGTCGAGCCACGCCCGCATCCCCGTGTACGAGGGCAGCCTCGACAACGTCATCGGCGTGGTCCACATCCGCGACCTCGTCCGCGACCTGAACTACGGCGAGAGCGCCCCCGAGGACATCAAACTGAGCGACCTCATCCACCCGACGCTGCACGTCCCCGAGTCGAAGAACGCCGACGAGCTGATGGCCGAGATGCGCGAGAACCGGATGCACATGGTCATCGTCATCGACGAGTTCGGCACCACCGAGGGGCTGGTGACGATGGAGGACATGATCGAGGAGATCGTCGGCGAGATCCTCGAGGGCGAGGAGGAAGAGCCCATCGAGGCCATCGACGAGGACACCTACATCGTCAAGGGCGAGGTGAACATCGAGGTCGTCAACGAGGCGATGGAGATCGAACTCCCGGAGGGCGAGGAGTTCGAGACCATCGCGGGCTTCATCTTCAACCGGGCCGGCCGGCTGGTCGAGGAAGGTGAGGAGATCGACTACGGCGACATCCGCATCACCGTCGAGGCGGTCGAGAACACCCGCATCATGAAAGCGCGCCTCACGCGCGTCGAACGCAACGACCCCGAGGACGACGAGACGCCCGAGGCCGAGGCCAGCGAGGTCACGTCGAACGAGTAACTGCGGGCCCAGTCGGATATCCTGCTGTCGCTGCTTTTCGCGTATATCGTCGGTAAGAAACGACCGCTGTCGCGCCGGGTGTCCCCCCGGTCATTCGGTCAGCATCGTCGTCGCGAGGTACGACCCCATCGCCCGCCGGAGTCGCTCGGAGACCGCCTGACTGGAGACGCCCAGTTCGTCCGCGAGCTCCGAGAGCGACGTGTCTCGCGGGATGTTGAAGTAGCCACGCTCGTACGCCAGCCAGAGGGTCTGGCGCTGGCACTGCGTCAGGGACTCGGTCCCCCCGTCTCCCGTGACGCCGCCGTTGCCTTTCCACGTGACCTCGAACTGGACGCCGGCCGTCTCGAGGTCGTCGACGAACGTCTGGAGTTCGTCCTGATCACGGAACCGGAGCGTGAGCCGGATCGTGGCGTCGATGACCTCCGCGCGGGTCGCCATCGCGCCGGTCCGCTCGATGGCGGTGGCGACGGGGCCGAGGTCCGGCGCGAGTTCGAGTTCGTACAGCGACCGTTCGTCGCCCTCGTCGAGGCGGTCGGCGTGCCGGATCGCTGGATGTGCGAGCAGTTCGTCCGTGACGGACTCGTGGTCCGGACCGGAGACCCAGAGCGTGGTCCGTTCCGCCGGCAGGAACGGATGCATGCGCTCGAAGGTCCCGGTCTGGCCCGGTTCGAGAAGCGTCTCTTTCCCCGGTAGTACGGTCGAGACGTCCACGCCGAGTGCGAGCGAGACCGTCATCTTCCTGTTCGTTTCGTCTGTTGCCACCGTCGATGACATGGGGCAGTGACCATCTCCGTGAGAAGGTACGGCACATCGTGGGATAAACGACCACCATGGACTGTCAAATCCCGGTGATAGTAACAGATGATTTACACTCGATATCGACTACTTTCGTCGTTTGGCGATCTCGGTGACGTGGACCTCGTAGTCCGGGAACGTGTCCCCGTTTCGGCAGGTGATTCCGCCCTCGATTTCGAGACCGTTTTCCGAAGCGAGGCGGACTAAACGCCGGATTTCCTGTCTGAACTCGTCGGCCGTCTCTGGTCCGTCGTCCTGTGATTCGATCATGCTACGTTCGGTCGAGATGGTGCCCCGGTATGTCCCGATTTTCCATCGTTTGGTACAAAACATTGCATGTTACGCGGTGAGTGACAGACTCTGTCTTCGTGCTGTCAGCAGGTGCCGAGAGTGGTGACGGTTCGCCGACCGGGCGGATGGCGGTCTCAGTCGTCGAATATCGCTCTGGTGAGGACCACGAGTGGGTTCTGGGGGTCGGTCGACCAGACCGCCTGTTCGTCGTCGTGGTCGTTCGTCGCGACCAGGGCGGCCTCGTCGTCGACGAGGAGTAGCCGCGTCGGAAGGTCGTCGACGAGGTCGTCGTGGATACCGATGTGATGAGCGTCAGCGAATCGGTCTTCGAGGCGGTCGGTCGTCGTGTTCCCGATGGTTCCGACGGCCAGGTCGACACCGCGTTCACGCGCCGCGGTCAACTGGGTGAGCACCGACTCGGAGGCGTATTCAGACCTGCAACAGAACCGGACGTTACTCGCGGCGTCCTCGATGACCAGCGCCAGGCGCTCGTCGACGGTCGTGGTGCCGGTCGTGGCCCAGACCCCCGTCGGTTCTTCTTCGGTCCGGGTCGTCTCGAGTTCGTCGAGTGCGGCACTCAGTGAGTTGATGTCACGTTCGAGCAGCCGCCTGAACCGTGCCGTCGTCGCCTGCTTCGTGAGCGGGACGAACTGCTTCGGCTTCCCGTTCTGGACGTCGACGAGCCCGCGGTCACGGAGACGTTCCATCTCCTCGTAGACCTTGGTCCGGGGGACCTCGGAGATCTCGCTGACCTCGCGGGCCGTGGCGCTCCCGAGGCGGAGGAGTGCGACGTAGGTCCGCGCGCTGTACTCGGTCAGTCCGAGTCTGGAGAGGATACTGACCGAGCGTGTCACCGCGGAATCTACCTCGTCTGCGTTCCTCATTGATCAGCTCCAGGGTAACAGACACTTACCTGTTCACGGTGATGAACCTTTTGTGAGGAACCGAGTAACAGCGACGGGGTCCGCGACCTGTTGTCACTCTCGTCGTTACGAAGCGCCCCGTTTTTGTATGCCCGCCACCTGATGTAAGTTGAGATATCAGCCGGGGGAGATGCGTCGACCGCCTCCTGCTGTCGCCCACCCATGAGCGACCCAGACCCAACTGCGAAGGCGGTGACCCTGCTCGAAGACCTCGGCCTCAAGGAGTACGAAGCACGGTGTTACGTCGCACTCACACGACTGCCGACCGGGACCGCAAAGGAGGTGAGCGACATCTCGGAGGTCCCCCGGACACGCGTGTACGAGGCGGTTCGACAGCTCGAATCGAGGGGTCTGGTCGCGACGCAGAACTCGAACCCACAGCAGTTCCGGGCGGTCCCCGTCTCCGACGCGGTCCAGATACTCCGGAGCGAGTACGTGGCTCGCCTCGACGAACTGGACGAGACGCTTCGAGACCTCGAACCCTGGAACACCGACAACCAGTCCGAGATCGCGAACGTCTGGTCGCTCTCCGGACGCGACGCGATCGCGGCACGAGTACGGAGTTTCGTCGCCGAGTCGACCGACGAGATAATCATCATCCTCGGGTCGCAGGACGAGGTGATGGATGCGTTCGTCGAGGCGCTCGTCGACGCGACGGACCGGGGCGTCGACACGTACGTCGGAACCCTCTCCGAGACGGTCGAGGCGGAATTCGAACGACGCGTTCCCGACGCGGTCGTCTTCGAGTCGGGGCCGGAGTGGTTCATCCCGTCACCGGAGGAGTACGGGGTATCCATCGGTCGTGCGGTGCTCGTCGACGGCGAGACGCTGTTGCTCTCGTCGGTCAGTGGTGACCCGCCGGCCGAACGCGCCATCTGGGGCGAGGGGCTGGAGAACGGGCTCGTCGTCCTCGCACACCACGTCGCCTCCGTCGGGCTCGACCGCCAGTTCGAGCGCTAGAACACCGCGTCGACGCCGAGGAACGCGACGTAGCTCACCGCGAACGCGAGCACCAGCGACCCCACCCACGCGAGCACGGTGTAGACCATCTTCTTGCGGCTGACGCCCGCGCCGCCGGCGGCGTAGCCCGAGCCGACGATGGCGCTGACGATGATCTCGTTGAACGAGATGGGGACGCCGAGGAAGATGGCGGTCTGGGCGATGGCGAAACTCGGGATGAGCGCGGCGATGGACCGGCGCGGCCCGAGCGAGGAGTAGTCCTGCGAGAGCGCCTTTATCATCCGGGGCGCACCGGTCCACGAGCCTGCCAGCAGCCCCAGCCCGCCGCCGAGCAGGAGGGCGACGGTCGGGATCTGGAAGTCGGAGAGGAGTGGCGCCAGCGGGCCGACCGCCAGCCCGACCTGGCTGCCGCCGGCGGAGAAGGCGACGAGCGCGCCGAGCACCAGCAGGAAGTGGCGCTGGCCGGCGGTCTCGTCGGCCGCCATGTCCCGTTCGAGCACGATGGCCGCGACGGCCCCGATGACGACCGAGACGATGGCCATGTCGACCAGCGTCGAGCCGGGCATCGAGGCGGCGACGGTCCGGGCGATGGACTGGCTCTCGCCGGCCGGCCCGAGCAGGACGAAATTCACGTTCGCGATGATGACCCCGACGATGCCCGCCAGCAGCGGGACGACGAGGCGTTCGCTGACGCCCTCGGCCCGGAGCAACCGGGCGACGGTGTAGGCGACGCCCCCGCCGACGAAGGGGACGAGGACCCACATCGAGACGATGACCTGGTACTTCTCGTAGGCGGGCTGGCCACCGAGTGCCAGTCCGACGCCGACGACCGCGCCGGTGACGGTGAAGGCGGTCGCGATGGGGTAGCCCGCGAAGATGCCGATGGCGACGAGGACGCCCGCGATGAGCAGGCCGACGGTCGCGGCCAGTGCGGTCAGACCGTTGCCCGCCGAGAACAGGACGAGTTCCTTCCCGACCGCGTCGGTGACGCCCTGGCCCTGTAACACCGCGCCGGCGAACCCGAGGATGCCGACGAAGAACCCTGCCCGCATCACCGAGATGGCGTTCGCGCCGACGGCGGGGGCGAAGGGGGTCGACCCGGACGACCCGGCGCCGATGGACCACGCCATGAAGAGACTGGCTGCTCCCGCCACCAGGAACGTCGCGATCGTCGCGGTGCCCACCATTGTCGGCCACGTCGGCTGGCGGCTATAAGTCGGTGTCGTCTCGACTCCCCAAACCCTTTGCCCGGGTACGGGGTACTCCCGCGCATGGCTTCCCGGCTGCTCACCACCTACTTCCGCCGGAGCTGGCCGCACGTCTCCGGTGACCGGCTCCTCTACGCCTTCCCCCTGCTCGCGTCACTGCTGTACGTGGACCGCCTCCGCCGCCTCCTCACCACGAACGACGTGCTCTCGCTCCGGTTCGGCCTGCCGACCGGACTCGGCAGCATCTCGGCGTTCGTGAACGTCCCCGTCACGGAGGGCATCACCGTCTCGCCGCTGTTCTTCCTGACGCCGGTCGCGCTGGCGGCCGACGCGGCCCTGACCGCGGCCTACCTCGGCCGGATGCGGGGACAGCTCCACGGGCGCGAGGTCGACCCGGTCGCCGCGGCCCGCGAGCACCTCGTCCCCATGCTCGGCGTCGTCGTGTTCACGTACGTCACCGGCGTCGGGCTGCTGGTCGCCGGGCTCGCACTCGGCGGCCTCGGCCTGCTCGCCGTCCCGCTGGTCCTGCTGTTCGGCTACCTGTTCTACGCCGCGCCCTACCTCGTCGTGGTCGAGGGCCGCGGCGCCATCGCGGCGCTGGGTCGCAGCTACGACCTCGGCACCGACGGTGGCGAGTACCTCTCGTTCGCGGTCCAGTACCTGCTGTTCACCGCGGCGGTCTCGTTCCCGCTCTCGCTGGTCGTCTACAACATCGGCATCGTCGGCGTCGCGCTCGGCATCCTCCTGACGGCGCCGCTCGCGGTCGCGGCGAACGCGGCGACCATGCTGTTCGTCGAAGAGCTCGTCGGCGCGGAGGGTGGCGACCGCGAGTCGCCGTCGGCCCACTGGCTCGACCCGGAGCAGCGCTAGGCCGGAGAATCAGTTGGTCGAGGGCTTCGAGCGGTCCTCGGACTTCGGCGGCTCGACACCCTCTGCGGCCTCTATCTGGGACGTCTCCTTCTCGACGTCGACGTGCCAGCGGTCGACGGTGTCCTCGTACTCGTACAGACGGTCGGCGACCTCCGGCTTGAGGTCGTCGTCGTTGACGTTCACCTCGAAGATGAACGCCTCCTCGCGGCTGCCGGTCTGCTGGAGGTTCGCGGAGACGAGTTCGTTGTCGAAGTAGTACGGGGCGAGCTGGGTCATCACGCGCTGGTAGACGGTGCTCTCGACCTTCCGCAGGGCCTTCCGACCCGCGGAGTCGGCCGCCCGCGCGACGTACTCGATGGACTCGTTCCACTTGTCCACCGCGTCGTCGGTGTCGCCCTCCTCGAGTCTCTCGTAGGACTCGCTGAGTCGTTCACCGGCGGTCTGGACGTCCTCGTTGGGGTCCTTGCCCGCCTTCTCGCCCTGTCCTTCGCCCACGCTGGCCTGCTCTGCCGTCTTCGCCGGGACGTCCTTCTCGATCGTCTCGGTCGCCTTCGGGCGCCACTCGTCCCACTCGTCGAACGCGTCCGTGTACTCCCCGGTGTTCGCGTCGAGGTCCCTGAGCGCGCGTGTCACACGTTCGCCGTGTTCGACGACGTCGTGCCACTCACCACGCACCTTGAACCCGGAGATGCTCTCTTCCATCGGTCGTTGGCCCCTAAGCCACCATGCGCCATAAACCTTCCAGCGGTCGTGTTACCGGGGCGCGCACACGACTTTCAGGGACTTTATACTCGCTCCCGCTGGTCGTCTACGTATGACCATCGAGGACCGGGGCGACGCGTACCTCGTCACGCACGCCCTCGCGAAGGACACGCTGTCGAAGCTCCGAAGCATCGAGACCGAACAGGTCGCGTTCCGCAAGGGCCTGGTCAAACTGGGCCGCATCTGCGGGTACGAGATCATCGACGGCCGGATGGAGACCGAGTACGTCGAGATCGAGACGCCCCTGGAGACGACGATGGGCGAGCGCGTCAAGGGGCTCGACGACGTCGTCATCATCAACGTCCTCCGGGCCGCGACCCCGTTCGTCGAGGGGCTGCTCAAGGCGTTCCCGCGGGCGCGCCAGGGCGTCATCTCGGCCTCGCGCGACGAGGAGGCCGGGCGCGACGAGGACGGCCAGTTCCCCATCACCATCGACTACGTGAAGCTCCCCGAGATCCACGAGGAGGACACCGTCATCGTCGCCGACCCGATGCTCGCGACCGGCTCGACGATGTGCGCCGTCCTCGAGCACGTCCAGGAGCAGGCGCCCGACCCGGAGCACCTCATCGTGCTCTCGGCCGTGAGCGCCCCCGACGGCCTGCTCCGCGTCGGCGAGGAGGTCCCCGCGGCCGACCTGCTGACGGTCGCCATCGACGACCACCTCGACGACGACGGCTTCATCGTGCCCGGCCTCGGCGACGCCGGGGACCGGGCGTTCCGGACTACCTGAGCCGGCCGTCACCCTTCGGACCGACCTGAACGCCTTTAACGCAGGACCGCAACGGTTGCCCCATGAGCGACGACCCGTGCGACGACTGTGGGGAACCGGTCTCGGACGCGCTGTCCCGGACGGTCCAACTCGCGGTCGACCGGACCCAGATAGACGCCCAGCGGCTCTGCCCCGAGTGCTTCGCGACGTGGATCGACCGCTACCAGCAGGAGATGCAGCCCCAGAAGGAGGGCCCGGTCATCGAGGACGACGACATCATCGTCGACTGACTCACTCGAGCGACTTCCGGTAGCACAGCAACACGAGTTCCTCGCCCGCCAGTCGTACCTGTTCTCGCTGTACCTGCTCGTACCCGTGTGACTCGTAGAGCCGCTTTGCCGCGACCTGGGTGGGCGTCGTATCGAGCACCAGCTCGGTGAAGCCCAGCTCGCGCGCCCTGTCCTCGAGCGCCGCGAGCAGGCGACTCCCGTACCCCTGGCGCTGGTGGGCGGGGTCGACCCGCATGCGCTTCAGTACGGCGGTCGTCTCGGGCAGGTCGTCGACGAACTCGGTGATGTAGCCCGTCGCGGGCCGGAGCGCCCCCATCGCGACGATGCGCCCGTCGACCTCGCCGACGAGGAAGGTCCCCTCGGCGAGGTAGGTCTCGGGAATCGTCTCCAGGTCGGTGTCCGGGGCGTCCGCGACGTAGGCGCCCACCTCCCGCATGGCGGCCTCGTGGAGTTCGCGGACGCGGTCCTGGTCGGCCGGCTGGTACCGGCGGAGCTCGAGCGTGGGTGGCATCGTGTGCGCACCGGACCGACCAGCGGCGACGGGGAATAACCGGCCAGTCCCGTCGATTCTTGCTGGTGTCACCGACGGCGTGAACCCCCTGGTTTCGGGTGCGAACCGCACGACTGGGGCGTGGTCGAGCCGTCGGCCGACCAGACGAAACACACCCCTGAACTGCTATCGAGTGGTATCGAGTTGTCGCTATCGTTCGTGACGACGCCCGCCACCGGCCCCGGCGAGACACCGGACCCTCCCGTTTCGGGTCGAGACCACCCGCGGGCGCGACGCTCGCGGGCTAAACTGCTGCGCACGAACCCGACCCCAGTAGCTCTATCGAGTGCTGGGGAACCGCCGACGGCTGGGGGACGTGTGGCACCGAGCGAACCCCCTCGTTTCACCTCTAGACCGCATGCGGGCGGTGGGGTCGGGGTCGAGTCGTTCCGGACGAAACGACCGTCAATGTGCCAACGTTTCTCACACTGTGGCACCTCACTCCTCGTCGTCCTCGCCCGCCGAGAGGCCGGCGTCGCGGTCGCGCTCCAGTGCGGGTGGGACCTCCCGGTGGTCGGAGTAGCCGTCGAACCAGCGCTGGATGCGCTCGATGCGGTCGACCACGTGGGCCGGTTCCCCCGACCGCGAGAGTTCGTGGCCCTCGCGCGGGTAGCGCACGAACCTCGTCGGGGTGCCCGTCCGGCGGAGGAACCGGAACAGCATCTCTGCGCCGTCGACGGGCACCCGGAAGTCGTTCTCGGCGTGCAACACCAGCGTCGGCGCGTCGATGTCGGCGGCGTGGGCGGCCGGCGAGTGCTCCCAGAGGAACTCGGGGTCCTCCCACGGGAGCGCGCCGAAGTCGCCCTCGACCAGTTTGTAGGCCACGTCGGTCGACCCGTAGAACCCGAGCAGGTCGTAGACGCCGCGCTGGGCGACGGTCGCCCGGAAGCGGTCGCTGTGGGCGGCCAGCCAGGCGGTCATGTAGCCGCCGAAGGAGCCGCCGGTGAGGAAGACCTCGTCGGCGTCCACGCCGTCGCGGGCACAGACCGTCTCGACGCCCGCGAGCACGTCGGCGCTCGTGACCGCGCCCCAGTCGCGCTCGATGGCGGCCATGAACGCCTCGCCGTAGCCGGCGGAGCCCCGGGGATTGCAGAAGAAGACGCAGTAGCCGGCGGCCGCGAGCGACTGGAACTCGTGCCACATCGTGTCCGAGGGCGACCACATGACGTGTGGGCCACCGTGGACCTCGACGACGAGGGGGTAGCTCCGGTCGGGGTCGACGTCCGGCGGGGTCAACAGCCAGCCCTGTATCTCGTCGCCGTCGGGGTTCTCGAAGGCGAGTTCCTCGGGCTGGCAGACCGCGCGGTCCTCGAGGTAGTCGGCGTTGAGCCGGGTGCACCGCGTCCCCTCGCCGCCGCCGGGCGTCGAGAGGAACAGGTCGCCGGGGTGGTCCCACTCGCTGGCGACGAACGCGGCCACGTCACGGCCCACGTCGAAGTCGGTCAGGTGCATGCCGCTGCCGGCGACGATGGTGGTGTCGTCGCTGGATTCGCCCTCGTCCCAGCGCACCCGGCGCAGCACGACCGACCCGCCCTCCGGCGTCGGGAAGTAGAGGCGTTCCTCGTCGGCGCCCCAGCGCACGTCGGCCTCGTAGGCCATCGTCCGGTCCAGACCCGCGGTGGGCGTGTACGTCTCGTCGCTCGCGGGGTCGTACACCCGGACCTCGGTCTGGCGCAGCGTCGTCCGCTCCTTCGGCGTGTGGAAGTACGCGACCCGGCCGTCGCCTGTCGTGCGGACCTGGGCGCCCCAGCCGGTGTCGGTGGTCAGGGTCGTCTCCGTCCCGGTCTCGAGGTCCTGTTCGAGTATCTCGAACGTCAGCGAGTCGTCGGGGTCGTCGCCGACCTTCCGGCTGTAGTAGAGCGTCTCGCCGTCGACCCAGTCGACGCCGACGTGGTCCACGTCACCGGTCGTGAGCCGGCGGACCGAGTCGTCCGCGAGGTCGGCGACGTAGACGTGGCTCCGGCGGCCGTCCATGTACTGCGTGCCGGCGCGGTAGACGGTGCGGTCGATGACGCGAGGGTCCGGTTCCTCCTCGTCGTACTCCGGGTCGACCTCGCGGTCGCGGTCGGCCTCGCGGTCCTGCTGGGTGACCTGCTGCAGGAAGGCGACGCGGTCGCCGTCGGGGCTCCACGTTAGCGAGTCGACCCCGCCGACGACCGACGTGACCTGCCGGGCCTCGCCACCGTCGGTGTCCATCACCCACAGCTGCTGGCGGTCGTCGTCCTCGCCGCGGGTGCTGGCGAACGCGAGGCGGTCGCCGGAGGGGCTCCACGTCGGGGCCGAGTCCTGCCCCTCGGTCAGGGTGAACTGCTCCGGTTCGTCGCCACCGACCGGGGCGACGTACACGGTGCTCTCGTAGGACTCGTCGTCGCTCGGGACGGTCCGCACGAACGCGACGCGCTCGCCCCCGGGGGAGACGGCGGGAGAAGACGGGAGCGCGAGGTCGCGGTAGTCGGCTGGTTCGACGGTCTGCATGGCCCCGACCACGGCTGGCGGGGACAAAGAACGTGTGGGTGTGGCGCCTCAGTCCGAGATCTCGGCGCGCCCGCTCGTCGCGCTCCGGATGCGGTCCCGCAGTGCCGCACCGTCGGCGACCGCGACGCGCACGTCGAAACTGACCCGGGCCTCGTAGTCGGCCTCGAAGTCGACGCCCTCGGATTCGAGGATGCCCCGGACCGACCCCGAGTCGTCGTAATCGACCGTTATCGCGAAGCGTTCGTGGGGGCGCTCCTCGACCACGCCGGCGTCGTCGACGGCCTCCTTGACGGCGCGGGAGTACGCCCGGACGAGGCCGCCGACGCCGAGGTTCGTCCCGCCGTAGTAGCGCGTGACGACCGCGACGACGTTCTCGACCTCGCGCTGTGTGAGCACGTTCAGGGCGGGTTTTCCAGCAGAACTCGTCGGCTCGCCGTCGTCGCTCGACCACTCGCGGAGCGGGTCGGCCCGGACCCGATATGCAGGCACGTTGTGGGTCGCGTCGGCGTACTCGTCCGCGACGGACGCGATGAACGCCTCGGCGGCTTCGACGCTGTCGACCGGTCTGACGTGGCCGATGAACTCGGAGCCACGAATCTCGAAGCGTGCCTCGCCGGGGCCGGCGACGGTCTGGAAGGTCTCGGTCACGCCGTGGCCTCCGCGTCGGCAGCGTCGCCCTCACTGCCGGCCGAAGCGCGTCGCTCCTCGCGGAGCAACACGACGAGGATGCCGAGCAGGACCGTCTCGATGACCTTGCTCGCGAGCAGTTCCCACTGCGAGAAGAGGTGCTCGACGAGCGTCGCGAGCACCGACCCGTGGGTGTGTTCGCCGGTGGCCGTCCACGCCGGCGCGATCTGTAGCTGTCCCGGCTGCGGGTGGCCGCCGAACAGCAGCCAGCCGACAAGGTAACACAGCATGAGGCCGATACCGAGGCTGTAGACGTAGTCGCGGCGCATCCCGGCGGCCGCCAGCGCGAGGCCGACGGGGACCGCGATGGCGGAGAGGACGAACAGGACCATCCGGGGGTCGGTGAAGGGGCGCCCGGCGTTGATGTAGGCGAAGAGCGCGCGCCACCCCAGCCAGAGGTGGATGGCGGCGGTCGCCACCGCGAGCTGGGCGGCGACGAAGCGAAGGGCGGTCTCGACCTTCTCGTCCATGGTCGTACTCGGGAAGCCGGCCCCAATAGCGCGTCGGTTCGGGCCTCGGGACTACTGTAGCTCGATCTTCCGGACGAAGTCGAGGTTCCGTATCTCGTTGATGAGGTCGCCCGGCAGCTCCTGGTCGGTGACGAGGTGGAGCTTCGGCTCGTCGGTGAACTCGGGGTCCTCGCTGATGGTCTGGCGGATGGAGATGTCGTGTTCGGCCAGCAGTCCGGTGATGGTCGCGACGATGCCCTGCTGTTCGGCGTCGGTCACCTCGACCGTGAGGACGGTGAGGTCGAGCACCGGTGCGAGGTCCATCAGGCTCGGGACCTGCGAGATGTTCTGGAAGATGCGCCGGAGCTGCTCGTCGGCGAGGATGGCGTCGGTGGTCGAGTCCACCACCCGGCGGTCGACCCCGATCTCGCGGGCGATGCCGGTGTTCGGAATCTCGATGCCCCCCGAGACGACCCGCCCGTCGTCGTTCACGGAGAACCCGCGTTCGAGTAACAGCCGGATGACGGCCTGCTGGCTGGGGGAGCCCTCGAACTTCTCCATGATCTCGTCGAACATTGCGCGGACAGAGACGCTCCGTGGTTTTATCGGTGTGGATTGCCGGTTAGGGGAGCCCTACAGCTGGCCCTTCGTGCTCGGGGTGTCGCTCCGGCGGTCGTCGATGCGGGTCGCGTCGTCCAGCGAGCGCGCCAGCGCCTTGAACAGCGCCTCGACCTCGTGGTGGGCGTTGTCGCCCGAGACCTCGCAGTGCAGGGTGAGGCCGGCGTTCATCGCCAGCGACATCGCGAAGTGTTCGGCCATGTGGCTGGTGAACTCGCCGACGAAGGGCTGGGAGAACTCGCCGTCGAACTCGAAGTACGGCCGGCCGGAGACGTCGACGACGACGCCGGCGACCGCCTCGTCGAGCGGGACCTTGCGGTCGGCGTAGCGGACGATGCCGCGCTTGTCGTCCAGTGCCTCCTCGAACGCCTGGCCCAGCGTGATGGCCACGTCCTCGACGGTGTGGTGGTCGTCGATCTCGAGGTCGCCGTCGCACCTGACGGTGAGGTCGAACAGCCCGTGCTTGGCGAACGCGGTGAGCATGTGGTCGAAGAAGCCGACGCCGGTGTCGACCTCGCTCTCGCCGTCGCCGTCGACGTCGAGGGTCACCTCGATGTCCGTCTCCCCGGTCTCTCGCGTGACCGCGGCGGCTCGGTCGGTCATGTTCCCATCCAGCGGCCCCGCGTGCAAAGCGATTGCGCTCTCGGTGCGTGTTGACACTGGGGGGTGTGGGGCGTCGAACCGCCGAACCGAATCATCACAGAATTGATGATGGCACGCGTTAGCATGATTTGGGTTATTTGCTGAGAAGTGGTTCTAAAAGGTCTAAAAGAATCTGAGCAGTTGTGAAACGTTCTGGCGCCACTCGTAAAACGTCTCGAAATCGACCAAAGGCTCGCCCCGGTTTATGGGGTACCCCGTCGTAGCTGGAAGTGCCCACGAGGTGTTCCCGATGTCCCCCGCAACGCCACAACAACTCCCCTTGATCCCCGGCTCGCTCGCAGAGCGATTCGACACGGACCGGCTCCTGACCCCCCTGCGCACGGCTAGCTTCTGGCTGGCCATCGCGCTCCCGTTCGCGCACCTGTCACTGCTCGCGTCCGGTATCGAATCGCCCGCGGAGACGCAGGCCTTCCTCGTCCTGCTCTCGCTGAACCTCTTCGCGCTCGTGGCCGGGCACGGGTACGGGGCGGAGTGACTCCCACACCACCACGAACGCCCTCCACTCCCACACCAGCTCTCACACAGACCAGCCCTCCACTCCCACACCAACACCAGCGCTCCCGCGCCGTGCTCTCCTCACGTACTCATCTCCCCAGCGTGCTCGATTCGTCAGTGACGACTACGCACGTGTAGAGGCCGGATACGATAGACCGTCCCGAGAACCGGCGGTTCCGCGGCTACTCCGCGACCGCGGCCAGTGCCTCTTCGAGCGTGAACCGGTCCTCGTAGAGGGCGGTGCCGACGACCACGGCGGCCGCGCCCGCGTCCCGGAGCGCGCGCACGTCGTCGAGGGTCGCCACGCCGCCGCTGGCGACGACGGGGATGTCGACGGCGTCGGCGACCCGGCGGACCGGCCCGGTCTGGACGCCCTCGAGTTTCCCCTCGACGTCGACGTCGGTGAAGAGGATGGCGCCCGCACCGAGGTCCTCGTAGCGCGTGGCGGCCTCGGCGGGGTCCAGTCCCGTGCCCTCGGTCCAGCCCGAGACGACGACCTCACCGTCTTTCGCGTCGAGGCTGACCATCACGCTGCCGGGGTACTCCGCCGAGATGTCGGCGACGATGTCGGGGTTCTCGACCGCGGCGGTCCCGAGGATGACCCGGTCCACGCCGCTCTCGAGCAGGCCGACGGCGTCCTCGACCGTCCGGATGCCGCCCCCGAGCTGGATGTCGACGTCGACGGCGTCACGGATGGCCGCGACCGCGGTGGCGTTCTTGCGCTCGCCCTCGAACGCGCCGTCCAGGTCGACCAGGTGGAGCGTGCTCGCGCCCTGTGCGACCCAGTCCTCGGCGGCCTCGACGGGGTCGCCGTAGGTCTTCTCGGTGCCGCGTTCGCCCTGGACGAGCTGTACCACCTCGCCGTCCTGCATGTCGACGGCCGGAATCACTGCGAAGTCGGGGAAGGGTGTCACACCAGCAAGGGCGTGTCGTGCGGCTGTAAAGACACCGATGACGGCCTTTTTACCGGTCGTCGTCATAGGGCCGAACAGTATGGTCGAAGCGCTCCTCGTCGTCGGACTCGCGGTGGCCGTGTTCGTCGGCTTCAACATCGGCGGTTCCTCCACTGGTGTCGCGTTCGGGCCCGCGGTCGGCTCGAACTCGGTGTCGAAGTTCTGGGCGGCGACCCTGATGTCCGGCTTCGCACTCCTCGGTGGCTGGACCGCCGGTCGAGAGGTCATCAAGACGATGGGCGGCAAGATCGTGCCGGCCACGAAGTTCACGCTGGCCGCCAGCGTCGTCATCCTCCTGTTCGTCGGGCTGGCGCTGCTCGTCTCCAACCTCTTCGGCGTCCCCGCCTCTACCTCGATGACCGCGGTCGGCGCCATCGCCGGCATGGGCGTCGCCAGCGACAGCATCCGCTGGGAGGTCATGGGCGGCATCGTCTCGTGGTGGATCGTCGCGCCCGTGATGGCGTTCTGGGTCTGTGCGGTCATCGGCCGGTACTTCTACCCGATGCTCGCGACCCGGTTCGGCGTCGATACATCGACGGGGTCGATGTTCGAACGCCGGCACCTTGGCCCCATCCCGGTGGTCTGGATCGCGGAGGGCACGTCCCGCCGCGAGGCCATCAGCGCCGTCCTCGTGGTCGTCATCGGCTGTTACATGGCGTTCTCGGCGGGCGCGTCGAACGTCGCGAACGCGGTCGCGCCCCTCTACAGTATCAGCGCCTTCGGTGACGGCTTCATCGTCTACGTCGCGCTGGGTGGCGGCGCCATCGGTCTCGGCGCGTTCACCATCGCCCGCCGGACGCTGGATACGGTCGGCAACGACCTCACCGACCTGCCGCTGCTGGCGGCGCTCATCGTCGAGGTCGTGAGTGCGAGCCTCATCACGTTCCTGTCGCTCATCGGTATCCCGGCCTCGCTCGCCGTCTCGGCGACGATGTCCATCGTCGGCCTCGGTTGGGGACGGGCGACCCGTACCACCACCATCACGCAGGCGGCTGGAAAAGCCGTCAAGGGCGAGGGCGCGACCAAGGCCGACGGCGGGACGGCCACCGAACAGGTCGAAGCCGACCAGACCCAGAAGAAGACCGTCGGTGGCGCACTCCAGGCGGACAAACCCGGCGAGTCGGTCGCTCCCATCGGCGAGGAGCAGCCCGAGGAACTCGCCGCGAGCGACCTGTTCGACCCCGGGACGACCGGCCGCGTCATCGGCCTGTGGATCATCACACCCAGCCTCTCCGCGACGGCCTCGTACCTGCTGTTCTCGGTGTTCCCTATCTACGGCTGATAGGTCTGTTCGGGGGGCGCCGTCTCGGTGGCCGCTACCGGGCCTCGCTGTCTCACCAGCCCGGACGTATCAACCGTCCCAGACCAATCTATACCGATTGTTCCTGCGAGTTTCGGGATTTCACCCCTTACAAAACAGCAAGGTCTTTTGGCAAGCGGGTCGAACCGTCGGGTGATGCCCACGGTAGAATACCTCAATTACGAAGTGCTGGACGACCAGGGCTGGGACATGGACGACGACGACCTCTTCGAGAAGGCTGCTGACGCCGGCCTCGGTGACGAGGACTACGGCTCCCTCGAAGTCAACCAGGGCGAGTACATCCTCGAGGCCGCAGAGGCCCAGGGCTACGACTGGCCCTTCTCCTGCCGTGCCGGTGCCTGCGCGAACTGCGCAGCGATCGTCACGGAGGGTGACATCGACATGGACATGCAGCAGATCCTCTCGGACGAGGAGGTCGAGGAGAAGAACGTCCGTCTGACCTGCATCGGCAGCCCGGCTGCCGACGAGGTCAAGATCGTGTACAACGCGAAGCACCTCGACTACCTGCAGAACCGCGTCATCTGAAACGGACTCTCACCTTCATCCGTTTTCCACCCGACCCAGCACCGCGTATCGCGACCTGACCCGACCGTAACTGTTACCTCGTCTCCCGGTGCCTCTCTTCCCAGTGGTAGACGTCGGCCCTCTCTCCGCGACGATTCCGGACCTGCTGCGCCTGCTGACGGTTCCCGTCTTCGCCTACCTGGCGTACACCGACATCCAGACGCGCCGCGTCGACAACCTGACGTGGGTCCCGCTGACGACCCTCGGCGTGGCCCTGCTCGCGCTGGAGTACCAGGACGCGGTGGCGGCCGGGGGCCGCGAGTGGCGGCTGTTCGTCATCACGACGACCATCAGCGTCGGCTTCGTCGTCTCGATGGCGTACCTGTTCCACTTCCTCGGGGCCTTCGGCGGCGCGGACGCCCGGGCGCTGATGACGATGGCCGTGCTCTATCCCACGTGGCCGGCCATCACGCTCGCGGGGACGACCTTCCCGGTCGCCGACCCCGCCCCGATGCGGGTCTTCTCGTTCACCATCCTCACGAACGCGGTGGTCTGGGGCATCGCCTACCCGGGCCTGCTCGCCCTGCGAAACACCGCGATGGGCCACCAGAGCAGGCGCATGTTCGTCGGCATCCCGGTCCGGTGGGACGCCATCCCGACCACGCACGGGAAACTGCTCTCCGATTCCGACGCCGGCATCGGCGAGCGCCTCAAGGGCCTGCTGTACCCCCGCCAGTCCGGGCTGGACCTCGACGCGGTCCGGATGTACCTGCGCTGGCGCGGCGCGACCCTCGACGAGTTGCGGGCCGACCCCGAGCACTACCGGGACCCCGCGAGCCTGCCCGAGGAGACCCACGACCCGACCGACGGCGCGGTCCACCTCGCGAACGAGGGGGCCTCGGAGAACGCGGACGTGGCGACCGACGGCGGCGTGGACGAGCCGGAGTCGCCAGAAGACGCAGGGCCCGACGAAGCTGCTGCCGCAGACCACGCAGCAGTCGACGACACCGTCGAGGACCCGTGGGGCGCCGCCGCCTTCATGGCCGACATCGAGGGCGACGCCTACGGCACCTCGCCGGAGCGCCTGCGCGACGGGTTGGACCGGCTGGTCACCGAGGAGGAGCTGTGGGTCACGCCCGGCATCCCGTTCCTCGTGCCCGTGTTCTTCGGCCTGCTCGTCGCGTTCGCCTACGGCGATATCCTCATCGGGGCGCTGCGGGCACTCGGGCTAATTTAAGCTATAAAATTCTCGTACAGCGGATACAGCACGTTCCAGATGACCGTGATAGCCACGCCGACGACGACGATGGCCAGCCAGAACGGTTCGGTCGACTCCGAGAGGCCGCCGGGCAGCAGGGCGATGGTCCCGCCGAACATGAGGACGCTGGCGACGAGACTCGCCAGTGAGAGGGAGACGAGGACCGGGGCCTGCGAGAACTGCTCTGCGATGCTTGCCATTCGTGTCTCTTGGTGTTCGGCCCGGTGGCTTAGGCGTGTCGCTGGTGTCGGCTGGTGAGTCGTGGGTCGTCTCGCGTTGGGTTGGGTGGCGTTCCCGGTGTCGGTGGTGTCGGTGAGGCCGACCGGCCCACTCGCGCTGGCGTCCACGACCGCACCACAGCCTCCCCAGCCGACTCCCTCCGCTATCGCTCCGGTCGTCCCTCGCGCGATGCCGACTCGCGGCCTCCGGCACGCGAGTCCGCGCGCGCCAGGTGAAGTTCCCACCGAGCGTCGACGACCGATAGACCGAAACCTTCCGTCTGGCGCGTGCAGGCGGGCGGGCCTGTCCGCCCGCCGGACCGCGCGAGGGACGAGTACCGCAGCCGGAGGCGAGGAACGGAATCGGCCGGGGAGGGCGTGGTGCGGTGCTGTGCGGGGCGGTCGCGGTCTTTCATCGCCATCGGCGCGAGTTCGCTGCGCGTCGCCACAGACACGGTCTGACGCGGCGAGTGAGACCGACCGACCACAGCAGGTGACGGTCGGCAGCAAAAGACACATAGCCCGAACCGCCGACGTGTGAGGTAATGACAGCAGTCTCGCTCGATTTCGGTGCGGACGGGCTGGTCCCCGTGGTCGCCCAGGACGTTGAGAGCGGCGAGGTGGTGATGCTCGCGTACGCGAACGAGGAGGCGGTCGCGAAGACCCGCGAGACCGGGCGGGCACACTACTACTCCCGGTCGCGCGACGAGCTGTGGGAGAAGGGCGCGACCAGTGGGCACACCCAGGCAGTCGCCGAGGTGCGGGTGGACTGCGACGGCGACGCCCTGCTCTACCGGGTGGACCAGACGGGCGGGGCGTGTCACACCGGCTTCCACTCCTGCTTCTACCGGACCCTCGACGGCGAGGAGGTGGGAGAGCGTGTCTTCGACCCGGACGACGTCTATGAGTGAGGCCGCGGCCCGGCTCCGCGAGGCGGAACGCGAGCACCAGCAGGCCCGGCAGGCGGTCGAGGAGCGCGGGCGCGACGGCCTCGAACAGGTGGCCGACGCCTACGGCGAGGCGACGAAACTGCTCGACAACTACGTCGACACCGCGACGGGGTCGGGCGACTTCCAGGCCTACGTCGAGTTCCAGGAGCGCTTCGCGACACTGGTCGAGGACCTGCCGGAGGACGTGGCACACCGGGACGCCTTCGAGACGGCGCTGGACCGGACCGACAAGCGACGGCTGAGCGAGTCCGACTTCCAGGCGACCCGCGAGGCCCTCGAACCCGCCGAGGAGGCGGCCGAGTTGCTCGAGGCCGAGCGCGAGGCCAGGGAGGCGTACCGTGAGGCCGAGAAGGCCGCGAAGCGGCGGCTCGGGACGGTCAAGGACCGCATCGCGGAGTGCGAGCGACTGCAGGAACTCGGCGAGGCGGACCTCGACGCCCCGGTCGAGGACCTCCGCGGGCCCATCGAGACGTACGACGAGGCGGTGGTCGAGGCGTTCCAGGACTACCGCCTCGACGCCAGCGCCCGCGAGGTGCTCGCGTTCGCGGCCGACGCGGCCGAGTACCCGCTGGTCGCGGTGCGCGAGCCGCCGACCGAACTGGTCGAGTTCGTCGAGAGCCACGAGGCCGGCACCGAGACCATCCCGCGACTGCTCGAACTCGCGGACTACTCGCGCTCGAAACTGGAGCACTACGTCGACGACCCGGTCGAGCTGACCCGTGCGGTCTCGACCCGCCAGACCTACCTGGACCGGCTCGACGGCTCCGGCCTGCGACTCGGCTGGCCGCCGGGGCCGGCCGAACAGCTCAGGCGACGCTGCGAGGAGCGCATCTCGCTGGTCTCGCGCTTCGCCAGCGAGGACGTGGTCGCGACCCTGCGAACGGTCCGCGAGCTGACCTGGCGCGAGGACTACGACCGACTGCGGACCGCGGCCGTGGCACTGACCGACCTCGGCGAGGAGGAACGAGAGCGACTCGCGTCGGGCGCGGTCGCCGACGAACTGGCCGACCTGCGCGAGGAGAAGGCGGAGCTACAGGACGTGCTCGGTATCGCGGAGTAGCAGCGTCGCGGCGAAAAGGTTCTTCTGCTCCGGATCTCGACCGGGGTTCCTCAGGCGTCGGCCTTCGCGGCGACGAGCGTCTCGTGCATCTCCTCGACGAGGGAGACGGCGCGGTCCTCGTCCTTGGCCTCGGCGTAGATGCGTACGAGCGGTTCGGTCCCGGAGGGACGGGCGAGCACCCAGGCGTCGCCGTAGTCGAGGCGGTAGCCGTCCTTCGTGTCGAGTTCGGCGTCCGCGTCGGCGTTCGCGCGGTCCTCGGCGGCGGCGAGCATCGTCGCGCGCTCGGCCTCGGTGTCGTACTCGACGTTCCGGCGGACGTTGTGGTAGCCGGCGTAGGGTTCGACGATCTCGCTGACGGGGCGCTCGGCGACGAGTTCGAGGAAGCGCGCGGCGATGTAGGCGCCGTCGCGGGCGAGGCGGTAGTCCGGGAAGAAGATGCCGCCGTTGCCCTCGCCGGCGACCGGGACGTGTTCGCCCTGTGCCTCGAGTTCGCCGATACGGGTGATGATGTTGGTCGAGCCGATGGGCGTGAGCTCCAGCGTCGCGCCGGTCTTCTGGGCCACGTCGACGAGGCGCTGGGAGACGTTGACCGCGGAGACGGTGGTGTCCCCGGGGCCGAGTTCGGCGGCGGCGAGGGCCGCGAGCGTGGCGTCGCCCTCGACGTACTCGCCGTGTTCGTCGTAGAAGATGGCGCGGTCGGCGTCGCCGTCGTGGGCGATACCCACGTCGGCACCGGTCGCGCGGACGAGGCGGCCGAGGTCTTCGAGGTTCTCCGGGACGGGTTCGGGGTTGCGCCCGGGGAAGTGTCCGTCGGGCTGGGCGTTGACCGTGACGACCCGGCAGCCGAGCCGGCGGAAGAACTCGGGCGAGGTGAGGCACCCGGCGCCGTGGCCGGGGTCGAGTGCGACCGTCAGGTCGGCATCGGCGATGGCGTCGGTGTCGACCGCGTCGAGCAGCTGGTCGACGTAGCGCTCGGGGGCGTCGTCGACGTGGGTCACGTGACCGACCTCGTCCCACGCGGCAGCCTCGAACTTCTCGGCCAGCAGGATGTCCTCGACGCGTTCGAGGTCCGAGACCGCGAGTTCGACGCCGTCGGTGCCGACGAGCTTCACGCCGTTGTACTCCGGCGGGTTGTGGCTCGCGGTCACCATCATCGCGGGCACGCCCTCGGCCTCGGCGTACACCTGTGCGCCGGGCGTCGGGACGACGCCGAGGCGGTCCACGTCGACGCCCACGCTGGTCAGGCCGGCGACGGCCGCGTCGGCGAGCATCTCTCCTGTCGCGCGTGTGTCGCGGGCGATGGCCACCCGGTCGACGTCCCACGCCGTCCCGGCAGCCTTCGCCACGCGCAGGACGAAGTCGGGCGTCAACTCCTCGTTGGCGACGCCGCGCGTCCCGCTGGAACCGAATACCTTCATTCGAGCGGTACTGCGGTGTGGGAGACAAAAGTGGTTCCGAACTGTTGCGGGTGCGTCGATAGGGGGCATGGAACCTGCGTGCTCGCCGATAGCTCTCGCCGGGGTCGCCGACGCCCTGCCCTTAGGCCCGACCTATATGGGCGAACCGGCCCACGTCTCGTATACGATGGCTGTCCTGTCAACCGAAGACGAAGGCAAGTACCTGATGGACGTCGAGGGCGAACAGATCGGCATCGTCACCGCGGTCGACACGGACGCACAGGTCGCCTACGTCGACCCCGAGTCCGGCGTCCCCGACGCAATCATCCAGAGCTTCGGGTTCGGCGACCGCGGCGAGGACGACATCGAGGTGCCCGCCGATTCCGTCGAGACCGTGACGGACTCCGAACTGCGCGTCGCGACGAAGCTCTGAGGCCGGCGGGTTCTCCACCTCGTCCTCCCGGTCAGAAGTTCGCCACGACCTCGGCCATGCAGCCGTCGCCGGGTTCGTGGTAGGAGAAGTGGTCCGGGACGTAGTCCACGTTGTGGTCGGTGTAGTTCGCCGGCGGGGTGCCCTCACAGCCCTCCTCGCCGACCGCGGAGTCGAACTCGCCGGTCGAGTAGGCCCAGTTGAGCACGTCGTCCTCGTCCTTCCAGTAGTTGTCCACGTGCCCGGCGACCGCGGCGATGTCGTCGCCGTACTCGCCACTCACGGACACCGCGTCGTTGTCGGCGGCCGCCCCGAGCAGCGTCGCGGACACGATGGAGTCCTGCTCGCCCAGCCCGTTGAGTTCCTGCAGCGTCGAGACCAGCACGCGCCCGCCCAGCGAGTGCCCGATGAGGCGCACGTCGGCGCCGGTCTGGGAGCGGTAGTACCGGATGAAGTTGGCGAGCTTCTTCCCGTTGCGCTCGGCGATGTCGGTCGCCGGCCACCAGTCGGTCGTGCTGGTGTCGGAGTCGTAGCTGAACCCGATGACGGGGTGGTCGTAGCCGTTGTTCCGCAGGGAGCGTTTCACCGTGGCGAAGTGGTCGGGTGCCTCGGACTGCTCGACCAGCCAGCCGTGGATGGAGATCATCACCTCGTCGGGGTCCGGGCTGGTGCCGTAGCCGGGGATGTTCCCGACGGTGCTGTAGTCCCACGCGGTGTGGCCGTCGGTCAGCTGGTCGCCGTACCACCAGTGGATGTCGAAGTGCCCCCGCGTGGTCGCCCGCGGGAAGTCCGGGTCGCCCTGAATGTCGCCGTCGTCGCCGTCGAACGCCGCGGCAGTCCCGGTGAGGCCGACGAGGCCGACCGCGGTCGCGGTTGTCGCTTTCAGGAATCGTCGACGCGTCGAGCCGGTGCTGGAGCCCTCGTCTGGTGTAACCATGTACCATGGCACATGGTAACGGGAGTTAAAATTTTCCCGAAGTTCGAAAACGGAATTAGTGTTTCTCCGGTCCGCACCACGACCGCCGTGATTCCCGAGACTGCGGCCGTTTCCACCGCCGGAGAACGAACCACACGCTTTTCCTCCCCACTCCACGCACCTCCACGCATGAGCGCCGACAACGACATCAGCCTCGACGAGAAGCGGGTCTACTCCGGCGACAGGCGCGAGACGACCGCCTACGTCGCCAGCGGGATGGGCGTCGTGACGGTGGACGTGGTCGACGAGCGCGTCGGCGGCTTCGAACTCGCACATCGCTGCTCGGCGCGGGACGTGGCCGCCGGGGACGGCCTCGTCGCGGTCGCCACCGACGAGGCCGTCCTCGTGGGGCCCGGCGAGTTCGAGGCGTCCGGCTTCGGCCCGGCGGTCGCGGTCGGGCTCTCCGGCGACGGCCTGCTCGCGGCCGGCCAGGACGGCGAAATCGCAAGATACGACGAGGTATCGGGCGACTGGAACGCCCTCGGCACCTGCGAGGGCGACGTTCGCGCCATCGACGGCGACCTCGTCGCCGCCAGCGACGGGGTGTACCGCCTCACCGACGACATGGCCCACGCCGGTCTCGACGACGTGCGCGACGTGGCTGCGTCGGGTATCCCGCGAGCCGCCACAGGTGCGGGCCTCTACTACCTCGGCAACGGCTGGATGGACCACCTCGACGGCGAGTTCACCCTCGTCGCCAGCGACGGCGACCGGGGCCACGCCCTCGGCGGCGGCGAACTCCTCCGGCTGGCCGACGACGGGCGCTGGCAGGTCCACCCCCACCAGCCCGACGCCGAATTCGTCGACCTCGACTACGGTGACACGGTCTACGCGGTCAGTGCAGATGGCAGGTTCTTCGCCGAGGGCGAGGACGGCTGGCGCCACCAGTTGCTCGGGATGCCCGACGTGGCGGCGGTGGCGGTGCCACGGTAGCGGACGAGTTCTCCGACAACGTTCATGTCTCTAGGCGGTGAAGACGGGTCGAATGGTCTCCCGCCGTAACCTCCTCGGGGCAGTCGCCGCCACCGGCGCGGTCGGCCTCGCCGCCACCCGATTCGAACTCTGGCCGGAACTCCCGACCGACGAAGAGCCACCCGCGGACTCCGTCCTCTGCTCGCTCGAAGTCATGAACAGGGACGACGAGGCGCACACCGTCTCGGTCACGGTCGAGCAGGACGGGGCAGTTCTCACCGACCTGACCCGCGACCTCGACGCGATAGAGAACGACAACTATCCACCCGGCTTCGTCGTCTCTGAGGGCCTCCCCACCGACCCTGGCCAGTTCGTCCTGACGGTGACCCTCGACGACGGTCAGACGAGGACGTTCGACAGTCGACCCGCGCGGTCGGGGCACCTCCGCCCGTACGCCATCGTCGAGGACGACGGGAGCTTCCGGCTCGTCGCCCCCGCGAACCCACCCGACACCTGCCCGACCGCCCCGTAACGAAACTGGAATAACCCCGGCGAGTGACCCAACGCACATGATACTCCCAGGCTCCGGGTCGCAGGCGCTCGCGGCCGAACTCGCCGCCGCACTCGGCGAGGACCTCGCGCTGGTCGAGTTCGAGCGCTTCCCCGACGGCGAGGTGATGGCTCGCATCGGGGACGTCTCGCCCGGGCGGGCCGTCATCGTGGCATCGACAGCGACCAGCGACGCCCACCTCGAACTGCTCCAGCTCCAGGACGCCGCCCGCGAGGCGGGCGCCGACGAGATAGTCACCGTCCTGCCGTACATGGGCTACGCCCGGCAGGACAGGGTGTTCAACCCGGGCGAACCCGTCTCCTCGCGGGCCGTCGCCCGCGCAATCTCGGCCAACACCGACCGGGTCGTCACGGTGAACCCCCACGAGGAGGCCGTCTGCGAGTTCTTCGAGCCGACCGCGGAGGCGGTCGACGCGGCGTCGGTCCTCGCCGAACCCCTGCCCGAGACGCTCACGGAGCCGCTCTTTCTCGCCCCCGACGACGGCGCCTGCGACCTCGCCGAGACGGTCCGGGACGCCTACGGCGCGGGCGAGACGGACTACTTCGAGAAGAAGCGCCTCTCGGGCTCCGAGGTCGAGATCTCCCCCAGCGACGCGAACGTCGCCGGCCGGGACGTGGTCGTCGTCGACGACATCATCGCCACCGGCTCGACCATGAGCGAGTCCATCGCGGTGCTGAACGACCGGGATGCCGCCCGCGTGTTCGTCACCTGCGTCCACCCGCTGCTCGCCCAGAACGCCGTCACGAAGCTCGCCCGGGCCGGGGTCGAGGCGGTCATCGGGACGGACACGCTCGAACGCCCCGTCTCCGAGGTGTCAGTCGCACAAGTTGTCGCCGAGAAACTGTAGGAATTAAAACACGGATTATTTATACTTCACTTCGCTGCTAGTGGGTATATACCGCAGCGGAGATGCGGGTGGGACCATGCATGGGATACTTCACAAGTCGCTCAAGGGGTACGTCGAGGAGAACGTCGCGGAGGCAACGTGGGACGAGGTGATGGACGCGGCCGGCATCGACCCGAAACTCTACCTGCCGGTGACGCGGTACCCGGACGAGGAGTTCACCGACGCCATCGCGGCCGTCGCCGCGGTCACCGAGCACACCGAACGCGAGGTCCAGCGCGACCTCGGCCGGTTCCTCGCCCCGGACATCCTGAACACGTTCAAGGCCCACGTCAAGCGGGGCTGGGAGACCCGCGAGATCCTCACGGCACTGGAGGGCATCTACAAGCAGATCCGCGCCCAGGACGACGAGTCCGCCCTGCCCACCGTCTCGACCACCCGACTCGACCCGGACACCTACGTCGTCGAGTACCGCTCCGAGAAGCGGCTCTGTGACCTCGGCAAGGGACTCATCGAGGGCATCGCCGCCGAGTACGACGACGAGGTGGCCATCGCCGAGGGTGCCTGCCTCCACGACGGCGCCGACCACTGCGAGCTGACGGTCGAGTTCGCGTAATCACTCTTCTCGACGCCCGAACCGGCTCCGCAACAGGCCTGCACCGCCGACCGCGACCAGCGCCGCGAGCGCGGCTACCGGCCCGAACCCGGGGATGGCCAGCGAGTCGGGGTCGTCGGTCACCGTCCCGGTGGTCTCGGTCGCCTCCCGGACCGTCACCGTCACCGTCCGGTCGCCGACGCGGATGGTGTGCTCACCCGGCTCCGCGAACCGGGCGGTCGCGGTGTAGGTGAGTTCGGACCGGCCGGGGAGTCGGACCGTCCGGTCGAACCGCTTCTCGCCGTCGAGCAGGAAGGGGACGGTCGCCTCGCCGGGCCAGTCCTTCTCGTTCTGGACCGTCGCCCGGACGGTTATCTGCTCGCCGGCGGTGACGGTCTCGGGGACCTCGATGCCCGTCACGGTCGGCGTCGCCGGCTCCCGGACGGTGAGGTTCACCACGCGGTCGCCGACGAGGATGCGGTAGCTGCCGGGCGTGGTCGCTTCCCTCGTGAGGGTGACCGTCGTCGTCTCCTCCGGGACCAGCGAGCCGGTCTTCGACTCGACGACCTCGCCGTCGACCCGCATGGTCACCTCGTAGTCGCCGGCCCGACCGCCGACGTTCTCGACGGTGACGTTCGTCCGCAACTGCTCACCGACGGCGAGGACCGGTTCGGCCGAGACGCTGGTGTTCCGGTAGGGGCCGGCGACGGTCAGCCCCCCGGCCGGGACGCGCTGTTGCATCAGGGCCGGGATGACGCCGAACAGTTCCTCGTGGACCTGCCGGGTCCACATCTCCGGCGTCGCCGACGAGGCCGTGTAGCGCCCGGCGTACTCGCGTGTCGCCGTGTCGGACTCGGCCGCGACGGCCGCGAGGATGTCCTCGTTCGAGACCGTCCCGTCCTGGCGGTTCAGCTCCCGGAAGACGCTCTGGAAGCTCCGCGTCTGGTCGCTCACCTCGCGCAGTTCGCGGTCGATGGCGCCGGTGACCAGCGACCCCTTCAGGTAGACCGCGCCCTGCACCCACGTCGACTTCTCGGCGAGGACGGTCGAGGTGTAGGGTTCGGTCCCGCCGCGCTCCAGTTTCGACTGGAACTGCGAGAACGAGATGTGCCCCTGGTCGAACGCGAGCAGTGCCGCGTAGTAGTCTGCGCTTCCCTCGACGAGCCACTCGCCGCTGTCGGTCGGTTTGAACGCCTGCCGGGTGTGGACGTACTCGTGGAGCCAGACGTTGTCGGCGGAGTCGAGGCGCGCGCTCGCCCTGACCCAGGCGTCGTCGGGCCCGAGCTGCAGGCCGGCGACGCTCCAGCGGACGCTGGTCGGCGCGGCGACGACCAGCACCGAGGGGTCGCGGGCGCCGACGCGCAACTGGCCGCTGGCCTCGGCCATCGAGTCGAGGACGTCGGTCGGCTTCTCGCGCATCTCCGCGGCCCGCGGGACGACGAGCCGGATGTGCTGGTCGCGGACGGTCGTGTCGTACTCCGTCATCGGGCCGAGGTAGGCGATCTGGCCGCCGGTCGCACCCTCCCCGGCGACCACGGCCCGCTTCGAGAGACCGACCTCTCCTGCGCCGACCCACTTCCACGAGGTCGCCATCTGCGGGACGCGGGCGATGGCCCAGGAGCCGGTGTCGACGAAGGCGTAGGACTCCTCGGCGGTACCGGCCGCCGGGGTCGGGTCGGCCGGCTTCGCATTCTGCGGCCCGTCCGGAACGTCGGTCGCCGTGTTGGGCCCCGACAGCGTCGCCACGTCAGAAGGCTTCAGGCTCCGGCGCCCGGCCGTGTCGGTCTCGTTGGCGTCGACGTCGAACGTGATGGTCGCGGTGTCGCCGTTGCCGGTCCACTCGTACTCGTTCGTCCCGGTCTGGCGGAACCGCTCGGTGGTCACCACGTCCGCGTTCGACTGCAGCGTCACCGAGAGTTCGGTGACCGAGTCGGGGACCTGGTAGACGAGGTCGGCCCGGACCGTCCCCGGGACCCGCGGCGTGAGGTGGAGCCGGACCGTCCGCTGGATGTCGGTCGCGGCCCGGGTCCGGTCGGTCGACTGCGCGGTCGTATCGGCGTGGCTGGTCGTGCCGGCGGTGTCGACCGCCCCGCCCGTCGCCGCCGCGTCGGCAGCAGGGGGCAGTGCGGTGGCCGTTCCGGCCGGGAGCGACACGAGGACCAGGACCACGAGGAGGAGCCGACGGTACACGTCAACGAACAACGGACAGGGCAGAAAAGACTCTTGCGCCCGTTCCGGTCAGTACCCGCCGCGGCGGCTGTACAGCACGGCGATCCCCGCGAGCGTCAGTCCGAGCCCCCACCACAGCGAGTCGCCGGGGAGGAGGACCAGTGCGAGCGTGACGAGGCCTGACGTGATGAGCGACCAGCCCAGTGTCTCTGCCATACAGGAGAGACGCACCGGAGCCGGAAAGGTCCGGGGCCTATGCCGACGGGGTCAGTCGTCCGACGCCTCGGCTTCCGCGAGCGGCTCGACCGCGAGCGTCATCGTGACGCCCTCGACCTCCCACTCCTTGCGGTGGCCGTCGTCGACGCTGCCGAACTCGGCGGCGCGGACCTCCTCGGCGATGAGGTCCTCGTGGCGGTTCACCAGGTCGGCGACGCGCTCGTCGGCCACGTCGAGTTCGAGGCGGATGCGCGCCTCGATGTCGAGGTCCAGGTCCTTGCGCATCTCCTGGACGCGGCGGATGACCTCGCGGGCGTAGCCCTCGCTCTCGATGTCCTCGGTCAGCGTGGCGTCGACGTAGACGACGCCCTTCTCGTCGCCCTTCACGGCGAAGCTACTGCCGGTGACGCCCTCGGGCGTCCGGGTGACGAACTCGACCATCTCCTCGGTGAGGTCGTCCTCGCCGACGGCCTCGCGCAGGTCGTCGAGGTCGGCGCTGTCGAGGCTGGCCTCGTTGAGCGCGTTCATGACCTCGGGGGCGCGCTGGCCGAAGGCGGGGCCGAGCTTGCCCATGTCGGCGCGGGCCGCGTACTGGAGTTCGCCCCACTGCTGGTCGGGCGAGACGAGTTCGACCTCCCTGGCGTTCAGCCGGTCGGCGAGCAGGTCGCGGTGGCGCTCGACGGCCTCGGCGGCGCGGTCGTCGTTCGGGGCGACCACGACACGCGAGACGGGCCAGCGGAGCTTGCGGTCGGCCTGCTGGCGGGCGTTCGACCCGGCCTCCTCGACGGCACGCAGGAGCTGGACGTCGGTCTCGAGCTGTGCGTCGGCCCAGAAGTCGTCGGTCTCGGGGAAGTCGCACATGTGGACCGTGTCGTAACCCTCGTCGCCGGTGAGGGTGTTGTAGATCTCGTCGGTGACGAAGGGGGCGTACGGCGCCAGTAGCTTGACGACGTCCGTGAGCACTTGGTAGAAGGTGGCGTAGGCGGCCTCCTTCGAGGGGTTGTCCTCCTCCTCCCACATGCGCTCGCGGACGACCTGGATGTAGAACCGCGAGACGTCCTCGACGACGAAATCGAGCAGCGTGTCGAGCGCGCGGTCGGGGCGGCGGTGCTCCTCCCACTGCTCGGCCATCTCGGCCTTGACGCTCTGGAGACGGGCGAGCACCCACTCGTCGACGAGTTCGGTGTCGGCCTCCTCGGGCGTGACGTTCTCCGGGACGAACCCGTCCATCCGCATGTACGGGAGCGGGAACCGGAACACGTTCCAGAGGATGTTGAGGTCGCGCTGCATGTTCTCCATCTCGTCCCACGAGAAGCGCATGTCCTCCTCCTGCGGGTTGCGCGAGAGCAGGAACAGGCGCATCGCGTCGGCGCCGTGGCGCTCGATGGCCTCGCTGGGCTCGACGATGTTCCCGATGGACTTCGACATCTTCCGGCCGTCCTCGGCGAGGGCCCAGCCGTGCATGAGGACCTCGTCGTAAGGGACCTCGTCGAGCGCGGCGGTACCCATCCCGAGCTGGGACCAGAACCAGCCACGCGTCTGGTCGTGGGCCTCGATGATGAGGTCGGCGGGCCAGAGCTCGTCGAACTGGCTCTCGTCGCTCGGGTAGTCGAGGGTACCCCACGAGGCGACCGAGGAGTCGAGCCACACGTCGAACACGTCGGGGACGCGGGTGTAGGTGGTCCCGTCCTCGGTGATGGTCAGGTCGTCGACCGTCGGCTTGTGGAGGTCGACCTCGTCGGGGTCGACGTCCTGGTCGACGCGCTCGGCGAGTTCCTCGCGGGTGCCGACGACCACGACCTCGCTCATATCGCCACTCCAGTCCTCGGGCGTCCAGATGGGGATGGGGATGCCCCAGTAGCGCTGCCGGGAGACGTTCCAGTCCGGCGAGTCCTCGACGAAGTTGCGGAAGCGCTCGTCGCGGGCGGACTGGGGCCACCACGTGCTGTCCTCGACGTTCTCGAGCAGGTCCTCCTTGATGTCGGAGACGGTGATGAACCACTGGTCGGTGACGAGGCGGACGATGTCCGTGTCACACCGCCAGCACTGCCCCTCGCCCTCGACGAGGTAGTTCTCGTCGTGGGCCAGCAGCAGGCCCTTCTCGTCGAGGTCGGCGATGACGTTCTCGTTGGCGTCGCGAACGAACTGGCCGGCGTACTTGCCGCCCTGCTCGGTGTAGGTGCCGTCGCCCTGGACGGGACAGAAGATCTCGAGCCCGAGTTCCGAGCCGCGCTCGAAGTCCTCCTCACCGTGCCCGGGTGCGGAGTGGACCATCCCGGACCGGTCGTTGGCGTCGGGGTACTCGGCGGTGTACACCTGGCCGGCGCCCTCGCCCTGCGGGTGGTCGGGCACCTCCTCGGCCAGCGGGTGCTCGTACTCCCAGCCGACCATCTCCTCGCCGGTGACCTCCTCGACGACCTCGTAGTCCTCGTACCGGGCCGCCTTCAGGACCTCCTCGACCTGCGGCTCGGAGACGTAGAGCAGGTCCGTCTCGCCGTCCTTCTCGGCGCGCACGCCGACGTAGGTCGCGTCCTCCTCCACCGCGACGAACGTGTTCGCGGGGATGGTCCACGGGGTGGTCGTCCAGATGACGAGGTTCCCCTCGCGGCCCGTCAAGGGGAACTTGACGTAGATAGCGGGCTTGTGCACGTCGTGGCGCTCGACCTCGTTGTTGGCGATGGCGGTCTCACACCGCGGGCACTGGTTGATGGAGCGCTTGCCCTGCTCGACCAGCCCGCGCTCGTGGGCCTGCTGGAAGCCCCACCAGGCGGCCTCCATGTACTCCGGGGAGACCGTCTTGTAGGGGTCGTCCCAGTCCATCCAGACGCCGAAGGACTGGAAGTCCTCGTCCATGGCGTCGAGGTTGCGGTTGGCGAACTCCTTGCAGGCCTCGATGAACTTCTCCTCGCCGTACTCCTCGATGTCCTTCTTGTTCTCGAAACCGAGTTCCTCCTCGACCTTCGTCTCGATGGGGAGGCCGTGCATGTCGTAGCCCGGCCGGTCGGTCACGTCGTAGCCCTGCATCCGGTAGAAGCGGATGAAGGCGTCCTTGAGGGCCTTGTTCCAGGTCGTCCCCATGTGGGCGGCGCCGGAGGTGTACGGCGGGCCGTCCACGAAGAAGAACGGTTCGCAGTCCTCTCGGTGTGTCTTCGTCTGCTCGTAGGCATCCACCTCGTCCCAGTAGTCGAAGACGCGGTCTTCGACCTCGTGGGGCTCGTACTGGTCGGATACCTCCCCGAATCGTTCCATGTGCGGAGTGACTCACTCCGACATTAAATGGGAATCGGTCCTGCAGGTGCGGATGTGACAGACGCTCCCGGAACGGACATGCGGGCGAGCCCGCCCGTCGAGAGGCCGGACCGGCGAGTCGGCGCCGGTCAGTCCCTGACCCGCAGCCGGTAGAAGGAGCCGTCGTCCTCGAAGACCGTCATCACGTGGTCGTCGAACGGTCGCTGGAAGATGCTCTGTGGATGCTCGTGTGTCGGTTCCACCGCTTCCTCGGTGAAGATCGACCCCTTGTCCCCCGACATGTCTATCTAGAAATTATACGTGAGTTACATCAGTTGGGTACCTGAGTATTCAGGCACCCGTTGATATCAGTCGTCGCCGCCCCCGTCGAAGATGCTCTGCGGGAACTCGTGTGTCGGCTCGTGGTCGTCGCGGGCGAAGATGCTCCCGGCGTCCCCATCACTCATGTCGACCGAAGGATTCGAGCAGGGGGATATGAAGGTGTTGGCCGGGTGACCGCTTTCGACGGGTCACTCCGCGAGGAGAACCCGGACCCGGGGGAGGAGGCGCTGGTAGCCGACGAGGACGACCGCGCTGTAGAGCAGCAGGCCGCCGATGAGGGCGTACCAGACGGTGAGGATGCTGAAGCCCTCGGTGACGAGGTTGTGCCAGCCGGCCAGTTCGGTGCTCGCACCGAGCGCCGAGAGCGCGACAGCCACCGCGGCGTAGGCGAGGATCGCCAGCAGTTCCGGGACCAGTTCGGAGAGTATCGTCAACATGGATGCTGGGAACGTCCCGGCAGGTATCTACCTTTCGGGAGCGCCGCGGCGAAACCGTCTTGTCTCGCCTCGCCCTCCTCGCCGAGTGAGATGGCCGCGTTCCCCGACGCCGCCGACCGGTTCGTCGTCGAGCCGGGCTGTGCCCGCTGCCCGCAACTCGCCGAGTGCAGACAGCGAATCGCGTGGGGCAACGGCCCCCGCGACGCCGACGTGGTCGTGGTCGGCGAGGCACCCGCGGCCGGCGACCCCGACGCCGACCGCTGGCGGGGCGGCAACCTGACCGGGCTGGCGTACACGTCCCGCCACTCCGGCCGCCGTGTCCGCGACCTGCTCGCGTCGGCGGGTGACCCCGACGCCTACTACACGAACGCGGTGAAGTGCTTCCCCGAGGCCCCAGAGGGCGGGACGAACCGGGAACCAACCGCCGAAGAACTGGCGAACTGCCGCGCCCACCTGGAGACGGAACTCGCCACCGTGGCCCCCGCGGTCGTGGTTCCCACCGGGAAACACGCCACCGAGACGGTGTTCGCGTTCGACGACCGCACCCTCGACGGCTTCCTCGATGCGGTCCTGGAACCGGTCGACTCGCCCGAACTGGGCTGTGCCGTCCTTCCCATCCTCCACCCCTCGTATCAGGACGTCTGGGTCTCGCGCCTCGGCTACGACCCCGGAGAGTACGAGGCTGCCCTCGGCGACGCACTCGACCGGCTGGTCGGTCGCTAGTCTCCGGGGCGACTTGGGCAGGGGATTTTTGTCGGTCTCCCCCTGTTTCTCGCACATGCAGGTCCCCGAGACCGGCGACACGGACACCTTCTCGCGCACCTTCACCCCCCAGGAGGTCCGCGACTTCGCGACCCTCTCGCACGACGAGGGGAGCCACCACGTCGAGAGCGACGATGACGGTCGGCTGCTCGTCCACGGCCTCCTGACGGCGACGCTGCCGACCAAGATCGGCGGCGACTACGACGTGCTCGCCCGCGAGATGGACTTCGAGTTCCCCCGGCCGGTGTACACCGGCGAGGAGGTGACCTGTCGCTGGCGGTTCGAGCACGTCACCGAGTGCGAGGACCGCTACTCGCTGTCGGCGCGGGCGGTCTGCCGGAACGAAGCGGGCGAGGTCGTCCTGCGGGCCGAGATCGCCGGCGTCATCCTGAAGTAGCGAGGAACCGGTCGGCCGCGCCCCGGAACAGCCCGTCGAGTGCGTCCTCGGAGAGCTCCCGCGAGAGCAGGTGCTCGCGTTCACTGGCGTACTCGTAGGGGACGTTCGGGTAGTCCGACCCGTACATGATGGAGCCGGCAAGCTCCTCGAACACCGCGTTCTCGACGCTCGCCGGGTCGAAGTCCATGTTCTCGGGGACCGCCGCCGACATCGCGACCGACGTGTCGAGGAAGACCTGGTCGTGGGCGCGGGCCTCGGCGACGAACCCCTCGGTGTCGGGCGCGCCCATGTGGGCACAGCAGACCCGCACCTCCGGGTAGGAGGCGACGAACTCCCGGAAGGGTCCGAGGCCGACGGCGTCGGAGTCCCCGAAGTTCGGGGCGCGTCCAGAATGCAACAGCACCGGCCGGCCGTACTCGGCACACAGCTCGAACGCCGGGTCCAGTCGCGGGTCGTTCGGCGCGGCGTCCTGCACCGGGCACTGGAGCTTCAGCCCGCGTGCGCCGGCGTTGAAGGCGTCCCTGACGACGGGGCGCACGTCGTCCTCGGGGTGGACCGTCGCGAATGGCACGGCCATCTCGGACTTCCCGGCCTGCTCCAGCACCCACTCGTTCAGTTTCCGGGCCAGCCCCGGGTCGTGGGCGTAGGGCAGCGCGAGGTAGCGGTCGACGCCCTGCCGGCGCAGCACCGACTCCATGGCGGTGCGCTCGGTCGGGTGGTCGATGGCCCAGCCGAGGTCCCGGGAGAGGGCGTCGCGGATGGCCGCCATCAGCCGGTCGGGCATGAGGTGGACGTGGGCGTCGGTCGCGGGGGCGAAGGACATGTGGATGGCTGCTCGGCCCGCGACCATGAGGTTTGTCCCGCCCTCGCACACCCCCGCGGGAAACCTTGATACGCCGCCCGCGAGTGCCCTCGCACATGGACGATTGCATCTTCTGCCAGATCGTCGCTGGCGACATCCCGAGCCGCACCGTCTACGAGGACGACCACGCCTTCGCGTTCCTCGACGTGAACCCCCTCGCGCCCGGGCACACCCTCGTTATCCCGAAGAACCACCACGAGACCCTGAACGACCTGCCCGCCGACGAGGGGTCGGCCGTCTTCTCGGCACTGCACGAACTCGTCCCGCGCGTCGAGGCCGCGGTCGACGCCGACGGCTCGACCGTCGCGTTCAACAACGGCGAGGCCGCCGGCCAGGAGGTCCCGCACGTCCACGGCCACATCGTCCCGCGCTTCGACGGCGACGGGAACGGCCCCATCCACGCCCTGTTCGACGGCCCGGGCGAGATGGCCGACGAGGAACTCGACCGCATCGCCGACGAGATCGCGGCCGACGACGCGTAACCGGAGCGGACGGCCGTGGATTCCGCACATTTTTTAACAGAAAACGGACGAGGAATTAGTATGTCCACACAGGAGCGCTCCGCCGCCATCGTCGGCGCGACCGGCGGCGCGGGCGCGACCCGCCTCACCGTCGAACTCGCCGCGACGCTCGCCCGCGACGGCCGGAGCGTCGCCGTCTTCGACGCCTCGTTCGCCACGCAGGGCCTCAGTCACTACGTCCACGGCCGCATCGACGTCGACGTGACGCGCCTGCTGACCGACGACTCGGTCCACCAGCGCGCCGCCATGGTCGACCTCGGCATCGACACGCCGGGGACGGTCGACGTCTGCCCGGCCTACGCCTCGCTCGAACGCTTCGCCCGCGCGAAGTCCGGCGAGGCCGCCGACCGCTTCGGGGAGGTCGTCCGCCGGGCCACCGAGCACTACGACCACGTGCTGGTCGACACGCCGCCGGTCGCGGACAACCCCTCCATCGCGGCGGTCAACGCGGCCGACCGCGTGGCGCTGGTCGTGCCACCCTCGAAGCGCGGCGTCGACACGCTCCGACGCGCCGAGGACCGCCTCGCCGACATCGGGTCGGGGGCGGACCGCGTCCTCGCCAATCGGGTGGCGGACCTCGACGACCACCCCGTCGAGCCGGCCGACGTGGCCATCCCCGAGAGCGAGGTGGCCGACGTGGCCGGCGCGCCCGTCTGCGTGGCGGGCGAGACCGGCCCGTACGCCCAGACCGTCGCGACCGCGGCCGAGGCCGTCTTCAACACCCAGTTAGATATCGAGTTCCCCCGCGGCGGCCTGCGCAGCCGGCTCGCCTCGCGCTTTTGAGGCCCGGAGTTCCCAGAGATATATATCGCTATTGCGTCCTCTCCACGGGTCAATACCGCTGTGTACGCAACTTACAGAAGCTATAACCCGCGTTCTCGGCTATCGTGAGGTATGACGCAGGAGGACCGAGCAGTCGCGGCCGACGACCTCGCCGGCCTGTCGGTCGAGGACGCGGCCGCCGCGGCCGTGGCCCAGGACAGTTCGCGCGACCGGGACGAGGCCCGGGCCGTGCTCGAGACCGTCGCGGACGACGAGGGCGTCGTGACCCGCGAGGCGGTCGACGACGCACTCGGGCACGTCTCGAAGGTCGTCGCCACCCCGGAGACGCGCGTCGAACTCGCGGCCCGCGACCTCGAGAGCGCCCGCGAGACCGCAAGCCACGTGACCGACCTCGACAGCGTGCAGGCGAAACTGGACGCCTTCGAGGCGCGCCTCTCGGCGGCCGAGGACCACACCGAGGCACTGGGCCCCGACCTGCAGGCGGTCGTCGAGCGCCAGGGCGATTCGGGCGACATCTACGACATCGCGGCCGACATCCGGCGCATCACCACGGGGGCGAACGAGGCCCAAAAGGCTGCGGACGACCTCAAGCTCGACGTCGAGGACTTCGAGAAGTGGGTCGGCAGCCAGTCGGTCCGGTTCCGCCAGCTCGACGAGGAGGTCGAGGTCGCCGGCGAGCGCCTGGACGAACTGGCCGACGCGCTCGACCGGGAGTGGACCGACGACGACGCCCGCGACTGGGTCGACGTGCGCTTCCAGCACCGCGTGATGGGTCTCATGCTGGCCGACCTCCGGCAGACGTTCGCGGACCTGAAGCGATGGGCCGACCGCGAGGACCTCGACCCCGACGACCGGACGGACTCGGTCGCGACCGGCCTTGCGGACGCCGCCGACCGCCACGCCGACCTCGGCGTGCGACTGGAGGAACTCGCCCGGCCGGAGTGGCGCGAGCGGTTCGCGGACCCGCTGCACTCCTTCGAGGACGCGGTCGACGACTTCGAGGCGCCCATCCCGTGGGGCGAGGTGGAGGCGACGCTCGCCGACCACAGAGAGCGCGTCGCGGAACTGGCCTGAACGTCCGGCCGACCGAGCAGAAGAGAGACCGTTTTCAGATGTTCTCCGACCGGATACTGGCACGTATCGCCACGTCGGCGATGGCACCGCCGCGCTCGGCGGTGCGGGCGAGGCTGTCGAGCCCGCGGATCAGCGCACACCGGTCAGTGGCGGACAGTTCGCCCATCTCCGCCCGGGCGTCGAACAGCGCCTCCTCGACCGCCGCGATGTCGGCGAGCACCGCGTCGCGCTCGTCGAGTGCGGCGTAGGCGGCGTCGACGTCGCTGTCCTTCAGGACCGCGGTGGTCGCGTCGTCGACCACGTCCCGCGTCGCGTCGGCGATGTCGTGGACCTCTTCAGCGACCGCGTCGGGCAGCGGCGCCGAGAGGAACTCGGTGACTCGGGCGAGTTCGACGGCCGTGCCCGCGACCTGTTCGAGCTGTCTGGCCGTGTCGTAGTAGTCGAACAACTCGGGGCGGGAGATGCCGAGACGGTCGACCTCGCCGAGGGAGATGAGCGACCGGTTGAAGTGCCGGGCGATCATCCCGGCCAGCCGGTCGGCGTCCTCCTCGCGGTCGCGCAACTGGTCGTGTGCCCCCTCCCGCGCCTCGGTGAGGGAGGTGGTCGCCGACCGGTGGATGGAGCTGACGACGAACTGGAGCTGGACGACCGACTGCCGGACCGAGACGTCCGAGGCGTTGAGCAGGTTCTGGACCGTTATCTCCTCGGCCTCCTCGACGAGTATCTCCGTCCCGACGAGGTCGCCGACCATCGACCGGACCGCCCGGCGCTGCTCGGGCGTGAACGCCTCGCCCGGTCGCAGCGTCACCGTCTCGAAGCCGATGGCGTGGGCCGCGCCCAGGGCCTGGGTCACGCGCTCGGGGTCGTCGCTCTCGACCGTGACGGTGGCGTCCGCCAGGTCCTCGGTGTCCCGCTTCGAGGACCGGAGGATGATCGACCCGTCGGTGTGGGTGAAGAGGTACACCTCGGTCCCCGATTCGAGGGAGTTGTCGCGGGCCCACTGTTTGGGAATCGACACCGTGTACGTGCCGCCGCCGACCGTCTGCAGTTTACGTGTCTCCATCTCGCGTTGGGTGGTGGAATCGGCGTTCGCTCGTCCCGGTACACACCGCGTGACGTGACACGGGAGATCACCCGAACTTGCCGGTGATGTAGTCCTCGACCCGCTGACTCTCCGGGTCCTCGAAGATCTTCTCGGTCTTATCGTACTCCACGAGTTCGCCGCCCGTGAGGAACACCGCGGTCTGGTCGGAGATACGCGCCGCCTGCTGCATGTTGTGCGTGACGATGACGACGGTGTACTCCTCGGAGAGCTGCTCGATGAGCTCCTCGATCTTCGAGGTCGCGATGGGGTCGAGGGCGCTCGCGGGCTCGTCCATCAGGATGACCTCGGGGTCGACGGCGAGACAGCGCGCGATGCACAGGCGCTGTTGCTGGCCGCCGGAGAGGCCGAGGGCGCTGTCGTCGAGGCGCTCGTTGACCTCCTCCCACAGCGCGGCCTGCTGGAGCGACTCCTTGACGAGGTCCAGCTCCTTCTGGGGGGTCGCACGCCCGGTGAGGCGGGCGATGAGCCCGGTCTCGAGGTCGCCGTGCTTGCGCGGCCCGTACGCGATGTTGTCGCGGATGGACTTCGGGAACGGGTTCGGGTTCTGGAACACCATGCCGACCCGCTTGCGGAGTTCGACCAGGTTCACGTCGTCCTGGTAGACCTCCTCGCCGTCGAGCTCGACCGAGCCGTCGACTTGCGCGACCTTGATGCGGTCGTTCATCCGGTTGAGACACCGGAGGAACGTCGACTTCCCACAGCCCGAGGGCCCGATGAGGGCGGTGACGCTCTTCTCGGGGATGTCCATCGAGACGCTCTTGAGCGCGTGGTCGTCCCCGTAGTAGACGTCGAGGTCGCGGACCGACAGTTTCGTGTCGCTCTCGGACTCGTAGTCGGTCCACTCCGCCTGGACCTCCTCCTGGGTCTCGCCGGTCGTGGTGGTCAGTGGTTGGTCGTCGGTGCGTTCGCGTGACACGGATTGGGATTCTGTCTCGGTCATTGGTTCAGTTTCTTGCGGAAGTAGTATCGCGTGACGATGCCGATGGCGTAGAACGACAGGACGATGGTGAGCAACACCAGCGCGAGCGCCCACGGGTCGAGCTTCCCGCCGCTGAGGCCGGCGGTGATGATGGCGTAGAGCTGGTAGGGCAGCGCGCTGGTCGCCTGCAGGAGCGCGGGGTTCTGGACGAACGGCGGCGAGGCGATGAACTCGAAGCCGCCGATGACGTCGACGGTCTGGCTCCCCGGGACGAAGGTCCCACCCGCCATGGTGAGCAGGATGGGGGCCGTCTCGCCGGCGATGCGGCCGACGCCGAGGATGACCCCCGTGACGACGCCGGGAAGCGCGGCCGGCAGGACGACGCTCCGGATGGTCTGCCACTTCGTGACGCCGAGTGCGGCGCTGCCGTCGCGGTACTCGTCCGGGACGGCGAGCATCGCCTCACGGCTCGTGATGACGACCAGCGGGAGCAGCATGAACCCGAGCGTCAGCATCCCGGCCAGCAGCGACTTCTGGCCGCCGAAGCGGGGGATGAGGAACGCGTACCCGAACAGCCCGAAGACGATGCTGGGCGTGCTCCAGAGCGCGTTGGTCGCGATCTCGACGACCTGCGTGAACCGCCCCTCCTCGGCGTACTCGCTGAGGAAGATGGCGGTCCCGATACCGAGCGGGACGGCGAAGAGGACCGACCCGACGACCAGCCAGATGGTGCCGACGATGGCCGGCAGGACGCCGTTGAAGTCGTTCAGCAGTGCGACACCGTTCATCAGGATGGGCCACTTGACGGGCCAGACGATGGTGTAGCTGAAGCCGAAGAGGCCGAGGGTCGTGGCGGGCCCGACGCCGAGGCCGATCTCGAAGCCCTGGAGCACGCCCGGCAGGCCCTTCACGACCACGAAGAGGACGAGGCCGATGAGGATGGCGATGATGGAGGCGACGGTCAGGTAGACGAGGACGTGCGCCCCGAGGTGGCGACCGCGCGCGCCGAAGCCGCCGTAGGCCTTGGCCGCGGCCCAGCCGACGTAGAGCGCGCTGAACATGACGATGACCGGGGCGGTGATGTCGTAGAAGAACGCCGCGTTGAGGCCGTTCGGTGCCCACTTCCAGCCGGGCCCGATGATGCCGGTGAGCATCACGACCCCGCTGAGGAGCGCGAGGGCACCCGCGGGGACGGTCGAGCCGATGTCCTCGCGCGGGAGGACGGTTGTCACGAACGCACCGGTCCCGACGATGCCCGCGAAGACGACCCAGCCGACGAGCCCGAGCCCGAGGGTCTGGGAGCCGACCAGGCCGCCGATGACGAACCAGACGCCGGTGAACGCGACGGCGGCGACCAGGCCGGCCGACGGCAGGGGCTGTGTCTCGATCGCGCCGACGTACGAGCCGACGCCGAAGCCGACGACGAGCAGGCCACTGAGCGCCAGCACGGCGCCGAGCAGCATCGGCATCGGGATGCCGGCGGTCGTCCCGTCGATGGCGACGATGTTGAACAGCGACAGCAGGCCGAGCGTGAACGCGACGGCGGTCAGGGCGACCGTCGCCCCGGCGAGCACCTCGACCCGCGACGTTCCCTCACGGACCAGTTCGGAGCGGTTTATCGTACTCATCACTCGTTCCCTCCGAGGTTCTTCTCCATGCGCGCCTCGATGTACTGCGACCCGAGACTGAGACACAGGACGGTGATGAACAGGATGACCCCGGCCACGAACAGGGCGTTGAACTGCAGGCCGTGGGAGTCACCGTAGCGCGACGCGATGAGCGATGTCAGCGTCTCGAACCCGTAGAACACGTTGTACAGGGGCTCGGCGATGTCCGGCGAGTTCCGGAGCATGACGGTCGCCGCCATCGTCTCGCCGATGGCGCGGCCGACGCCGAGCAGGACCGCGGCAGACACCCCGGAGAACGCCGCCGGGATGGTGATGTTCGTCATGGTCTGCCAGTCGGTCGTCCCGAGCGCGAGCGACCCGCTCTTCATCGACTCGGGGATGCTGTTGAGTGCGTCCTCGGCGACGGAGACGACCGTCGGCAGCGCCATCAGGCCGACGACGAGGCCGACGAAGAGGTACGTCCCCTGTCCGTTGATGTCGAAGGCGGTGGACGCCCACGGGCTCAGGATGGTGAACCCGATGAACCCGTAGACGATGGAGGGGATACCGGCGAGGATCTCGATGCCCGGCTTGACCAGTTCGCGCACGGTCGGCGGGGCCATCTCGCTGATGAACAGCGCGGTGCCGACGCCGAGGGGCCCGGCGACCAGCGTCGCGATGATGGTCACCATGACCGTCCCGTGGATCATCGGGACCATCGAGTACACCTCCCGGCTCACGGGGTCCCACTCGGTCCACGTGAACAGTTTGAGGCCGGGGACCGGAACCCCGTACAGCGTGCCCGTCGCGTACTCGAACATCGGCCACGCCTCGAGGAAGATGAACACGGTGATGAGGCCGAGTATCAGTATCGTCGAGGCCGTCATCGTGAGCGTCACTGCGTGTGCGGTCTTCTGCTGGTACTGGAGCCAGCCGTAGCCCACGGTCAGCCCGAAGACGAGCAACAGGACCACCGTGTACGGCGACATCACGATGAAGCCGGCGAACGCGCCGAGCAGGCTCGATAGCCCGACGACGCCTGCTGCCAGTGCGGGTGGCTCTGTCTCCTCGACGACCTCGCGGGCGTCGGTCAGCCGATGCTGGATGGCTGTTCGCCATCCTGGTGAATCGGATTCGGTCATGGTATCTGTGTCACGTATGGAAAGAGTATGAGACGGGTACGGATCGCGTCACGTTCGAAATCACGGTGCGACGGCGCTACCGGTGGCAGGCGCGGTTACGCCTGGGCCGGCAACTTCTCCTTCTCCTTCTGGAGGTCCTTGTTCGGGAGCGGGATGTACTCGACCTGCTCGACGAAGACCTTCTGCCCGAACGTGGTCAGGTGCATGTTGAGGAACGCGGCCTCGCGCATGTCCGTGCCCTTCGGGTTGTCGTCGGTGATCTTCGTGTACATGTGGAGGTCACGGTTGAGCGGGTACGAGGAGTCGAAGATGGTGTTCTCCGCGTCCTTGCTCGGCTTGTAGACCGTGCCCTCGAAGTCGATGGCGATCGGGGCGAGGCCGTCGCCCTGGAACGCGAGCGCCATGTAGCCGATGGCGTTGTCGTTCTGCTGGAGGACCGTCTTGACCTGCTGGTTCTGGCCCTTCCGGGTGTCGACCTCCATCGGTGCGTCGGCGTCGCCGAGCATGTTGAGGCGGAACGAGGTGTCCGTCCCGGAGCCCTCGGCGCGGCCGACCACGAAGATCTCCTCGTCCGGACCGCCGACCTCGCTCCAGTTCTGGATCTCGCCCTGGTAGATGCCGCGGACCTCCTCGCCGGTGAGCTGCTCGACACCGGCGTCGTAGATGGCCTGGCTCACGAAGACCGGCTGGCCGTCACGGCCGACGACGTGGTCGACGACCTCCTCGTTGGCCTTCTCCTCGCTCCAGCCGAGCTCGGCGGTGATGGGACCGGAGGAGTTGCCGATGTCGACGAGGCCGTCGCGGACGGACTTACAGCCCGTCCCGGAGTGGCTCAGACCGATGCTGGTCGCGAACGGCGGGTTCGCCTGCTTGCCCGTCGGTTCGAAACCGTAGAGGCTCGCGAAGTAGTCGGCGAGGCGCATGCCCTCTGCACCGTTGCTCTTGAGCTCGTCCCAGCCCGGGACGGAGGTCTCGGAGTTCGAGCCCCAGTACTCGCCGTCGCTCGCCGGCGCGTTGGAGTTCCAGTACGAGCTACCCTTGTTGGAGATGGGGTAGACGGTCGAGGAGCCCTCGGCGGTCAGCATCGAGGTGTCCATCGACTCCTGCTCGCTGGAGTCGCCGCTGGTGTCCTCGCCGGAGCTCTCGTCGCCACCCGAGTTCCCCGAGTCGGTGGGCGCGTCGGTGCTCTCACTGCCGCTGTCTCCCGTACAGCCGGCCAGCCCCGCTGCGCCGACCGCACCAGATGTCATCAGGAACTTCCGCCGTGATACCCCGTCAGCCAGACGCTTCGAGTCTTGCGTCATCACCCGAAATCTACGTGAGGCTAATAAAACCTGTTTATAATAGGAATCTACTACGACACATAATAGAATGGTCCCATAACCCCTGCTACGCACCACTAATTGGAGAATATGACGGGTATGTGCATGTATATAGATGCTATATATTCCGGGGGTGTGCCCCCGTCGCCGCCGGTGAGCAGGCTCAGCCCCGTACCACGGCCACGGCCGGGACGGGGTCGAGTGCCGGGTCGCGCAGGACCCGGTCGCGCCAGACGGCGAAGGTGAGCAGGTTCCACGTCACCGGCCCGAAGCGGTCGACGTGTCGGTCGGTCAGCGACGGCGGGACGAACCCGGGCGGGTCGTACCGGTCGAACACCGCGCCGAGAGGGCCGTCCGCGAAGTACCGCGCGACCGGCAGCGACCCGGACCCCTTCCGGTTCCCCGGCGAGTACGCGGGCAGCCGGCGTTCCAGCAGGGCCTTCGGGACGTGCTTCGGGCGCATGTCGCCGAGGGGGCCGACGAACCGGTCCTCCGGGGCGACCGAGAGCGCGGTCCGGGCGACCCGGGCCGTCGTGAACGGGGTGACGAGGCTGCTGTCGTGGACGTGGCCGAGCTGGCGCCACTGGGAGACGCCGTCGTGCTGGAAGAAGCTCAGCCAGTGGCCGCACTCGGCGTGGCGGGCGAACCGGCTCTCGCCGGTGTGGGCGGCGCGCTCGCGGACGTACTCGACCTGTCGGTCGACCCGGTCGGTGACGGTGTCCCGGTCGGTCATCCGCGCCACCAGCGACGGGTCGGTGAAGAAGGCCAGGTCGACGGCCAGCGACCGGGGGTCGCCGAGGGGGCGGTCGAGTCGCTGGACGAGGTCACAGAGCCGGCGCGGAATCGCCGAGAGCTGGCCCAGCCCGTGCCGACAGAGTGGTTTCGCGCCCGGGACCGCGAGCAGGGGCGAGAGCAGGCCCGCGAGCTTCGCGGCCTTCACCGACGGGACGCCGAACAGCGAGTCCGCCCCGGCGCCGTTGACGTACCAGTCCCCGCCGTCGCGCCGGAGGGCGTGGTTCGTCAGCACCGTCTGGTGGTAGTGCGACGGGGAGCCGAGGGCGTCGATGCTGGCCTCCAGCGCCGTCAGGAACGAGTCCTCGTCGAGGCGCACCCGGCGGGGGGTGACGCCGAGCGCGTCGCTGGCCCGGGCCGCGTTCTCGTACTCGAAGCCCACCTCCGGGGAGTCACACGTCATGACGAACGCGGGGTCGTCCGCCCGGAAGGTGTGCAACAGCGTCGAGTCGGTGCCACCCGAGAGCATGGTGGCGGCGCGGTCGGGGACGCTCTCGGCGAGGACCGCGGCCAGCGACCCTTCGAGGGCGTCGACGGCCTGCCCGCGCGAGCGCTCCGTCGCGGCGGTCACCCGGCCGACCTGCCGGGTCGACACCGCGCCCGTCGCCCCGTCGCGGTGGAGCCACGTCCCGTGGGGGAGCGCCCGGACCTGGGAGACGTACGTCGTGGGTTCGATGGGGCTGCGGAACAGCAGGTGGTCGGCGATGGCCCGCCGGGGGACGCTCCGCTCCGCGACGGGGACCGCGGCGAGGGCGCTCCGGAAGTTGTCGGTGAGCAGGGCCGGGTCGTCCTCGCGGTCGACGAGGTAGAGGACCCGCGTCGCCGTGACGCTCCGGTAGGCGTCGAGGGTCCCGTCCGGGTCGACGCGGGCGACCACCGCGTCGTCCGCCGGAAGGGCCCGCATCGTCGCTGCCACGTCCTCCCCCTCGCGGATGGCCCGGACCAGCGCCCCCGGCGTCGTCGCGTCGACGAGCCACGTCGCCCCGTCGGTCTCGACCTCGCGGGTGGCCGGCGCGGCGAACCGGACACGAACGGTCGTCACTGGCTCCACGTCGGGCCTACACCCATTTGCTTACCGTGCTCGTAATGTCACGGTACAGGTCACGTAATCCGTGAAACGGTCCTGTCGGCCGCGACAGTATCTCTACTGCTTATTTCCGTTAGCTCTGGTTGGTGCGCGTATGCTTCCTCGGGGCGGTGTCCAGCGTGCTCATTGTCCACCACTCCCTAGCAGGACCATGGCCACGGTCTCGCCCGACATCGAGGAGCGTCTCACCAGGGACCCGCCCCGCGTCGCCTACCTCTCGACCTGCACCGACGACCGCCCACACGTCGCCCCGGTCTGGTACCACTACGAAGACGGCGAGATAGAGATCGTCACGACCGGCCGGAAACTGGCGAACCTCCGCGCGAACCCCCGCGTCTCGCTGGCGGTCAGCGCGGAGACCGGGGGCGTCCCCGAGTGGACGGTCACCCTGCGCGGGACCGCGACGGTCGTCGACGACGCGGCCGAGACGGCGGAGGCGAACGCCCGCATCAACCGTCGCTACGGGGTGGCCGAGGACGCCTGGTCGGAGAACGTGCTGGTCCGCATCGCGGTCGGGTCGGCGAGCCTGCGGACGTACTGACGACGGACGCAATCGTCACCCCGTCGGTACCGGAACTCACCCGAACCGCCCGACGGCGGCCATCCCGGCCTCGCCGACCGCGACGACGGCCCGGTCGCCGAGCGCGACCCCGCGGAGGCCGGCCACGCCGACGACGCTGTCGCTCTCCCAGTTCCTGCTGCCGGTGTGCCGGTAGAGCCGGTCGTCGCCGGCCGCGACCTGGCCGTCGCCGGCTTCGGTCGCGTCGAGGGCCGCGAGGGCGCTCCCGCTCACCTTCGTCGGGGTCCAGCCCCCGTCCCGGTAGTGGTGGACCACACCACTCCCGTCGGCGACGAGACAGCCGTCGCCCGCCAGGGCGACCGCGTCCCAGAGCACGCCCCGCGCATCGAGGCCGTCCCTGGCCGTCGCCTCGCCCGGGGAGACCGCGAACACCCCGTCGTTCGTGTCACAGCAGTAGCCGGCGACGTCTCCGGCGTTCCCGGGTTCCCCCTGGCCGCGGAGCGCGACCGCGGTGATGCTCGACCCGGTCCCGGGCTTGGTGGCCGCGTCCCACCGGCAGTCGCCGTCGCGGTAGCGCCCCCAGAGGAGTTCACCGGACCCGGTCGCGAGGACGACGGTCTCGTTCCCGTCGGCCCCGGTGACGGCGAGGTCGGTCCACTCGTCGGTCCGGTCGCGGGGGGCAGAGAGGTCGCGGTGGCGGCCGGAATCCGGGTCGAGGCGACCGAGCGCTCCGCCGGCCCCGGCGACCCAGACCGCGCCGTCGGCCGTCGCGTCGACCGCGGTCAGGTCGCTGGCCTGTGCCCCCGGCCCGTCGGCGAGGGCGACGCGCCAGTCGTCGGCCTCGCGTTCACCCTCTCCCGCGAGCACCACCCCGTCGTCACCGACGGCGTACGCCACCTCGTCGGCGACGACCACGTCGGTCAGGTCGGCCCCGGTCGGGAGGTCGACGGCCTGCCAGTCCGGCGGCTGCTCCCGGGTTGCCGGTCCCGCCGTCGTCGTATCGCGCTCCTCGCCATTGGTCGCGGAGCCGTCGGCCGGGCGGTCCTCCCCGGCGGCGGGTTCGTCGTTCTTCATCGCCTGCTCACCGGCGCCGTGGCCCCACGGCCCGTCCGCGACCACGTAGTAGCCAAGTGGCGGTACCAGGTAGCACGCGATGGCCAGGACCGCGAACCGGCGGTCCACGACCGTCAGGGTCCCGAACGCCGTCATCGCGGCCGTCGCGACCGCGTGGACCCACGTCTGGACGTACCGCCTGCAGAACGCGACGACCGACCGGGTGGTGCTCGTCACGGGTGAGCGCTCGGGGCACACCGGGCGTCAGTCCTCTCGGGCGCGGAAGAGGTGCTCCTTCGACGCGCCACAGCTCGGACAGGCATCGGGCATCCCGTCCTCGAGGTCGCCCATCTCGCCACACGCCTCGCACTCCCACATGAGGTAGCCCTCGCCGAAGGTCTGGCCCGGTTCGCTCTCGGGCGAGGTCGTTGCGACCTCGTCGTGGAGCGCGACCTCGACGCCCTCGCTGGTGAACCCGCGTATCTCGCCGATCTCGTCGCCACTGGGCGTACACACCGTCTGTCCGACGTCGATGGAGACCGCCTCGTCCGTCGTCGTGTCGTCACTCATGGGCCGACCTAGCCGCGGGCGAGGGAAAAGGAGCGAGACTAATTATCTGTGGCGTGCGGTCACCAGAACTCGTCGGCGCCGTGCATCGTCTCCGCGAGGGCGTCGCGCTTGTGGACCGCCGCGTTGCCCGAGCGCGAGAGCGCGCCGGTCACCACGTCCTCGGCGCCCGGCAGGGGGTCGTGGGCCTCGACGAAGGCGGCGAGTGCGAACTCCTGTGCTCCCGCACCCGTGAGTGCGCGAGCGTCCGCGCGTGAGACTCTCGCGTCCAGCCAGTCGCGGACGATGCGGCGGCCCGCCGGGGCGAGCGGCGAGACGCCGTCCAGCCCGAGCAGGTGGAGCACCTTCGCGGCGGCCATGGGCGTCACGCCGGCGTCGTGGCCGGCTGCGTCGATGGCTGCCCCGCCGGTGTAGGCGTCCACGACCGCCGCCGCGGCCGGGGCGTCGCAGGGCAGGTCCGTCTCGTACTCGGCGAGGCGCTCCGCGAGCGTCCGGTCGGTCTCGTCGGTGGAGGCGACCCCGCGGTCGCGCTGCTCCGTCGTCACGCACAACCCGTCAGCGATGTCCGACAACGTCATTGCTAGCCTACTGGTTCGTACTGAAATAAAAGTGGGCCGGTTCGCCGCGCGAACCCCTTCGGTTCGAGTCGAGCAGAGAACTCACCGGCTCGCAGTCCGTCGATTCGACCCGCAAGTTACCGGTGATTGTTCACTTTCACTCCGGACTCCCGCCGGCGACAGAACCCACCGGTTACCGGTAGGCTCCACCCCGGGCGACGCCCGGTTTTCACCGGAACCGTCTCTCGTTTAAATAACCCGTCGGCGCGTAGGTCAGAGTATGAGCAAAGCGATGCAGTGCTGTCCGGAGTGCAGTGGAACCCTCGAACGTGACCGCGACGAGACCGTCTGTGGCCAGTGCGGGCTGGTCGTCGGCGCGGACCGGCTCGACCGCGGCCCGGAGTGGCGGTCGTTCACCGAGGGCGACGACTCGGGCAAGCGGACCGGGGCGCCCCTCACGCGGTCCCGACACGACCGCGGGCTCTCGACCGAGATCGGGTACGGGAGCGGGGACACCCGGCTGACCGGGCGCAAGCGCCGGACCCTCACCCGACTTCGCCGCCACCACAACCGGGCGCGAATCGCGACCAAGACCGACCGCAACAAGGTGTACGGTTTCACCGAGATCCGGCGCATCGTCGGGTCGCTCTCGCTCCCGCGCAGCATCCGCGAGCAGGCCTGCACGCTGTTCGAGTCCGCCCAGAACGAGGACCTGCTCCGGGGCCGGTCCATCGAGGGGTTCGCGGCGGCCGCGGTGTACGCGACCTGCCGCGTCCGGACCATCTCGCGGACGGTCGACGAGGTCGTCGCCGAGTCCCGGGCCGACGAGGCCGAGTTACGGGCCGCCTACGACGCGATGAACCGCGACCTCGGGCTCCCGACCGGCCCCATCGACCCCCGCGAGTACCTCGCGCGCTTCGCGACCGAACTCGACCTCCCGCAGGCGGTCGAGCGCCGGGCCCGCCAGCTCGCGGCCGACGCGTTCGACGCCGGCATCGCCTCGGGCCGGAACCCGAGTGGCTTCGCCGCCGGCTGTCTCTACGCCGCTGCGAAGCGAGAAGGCTCCTCACTGACGCAAGCCGCGGCCGCCGAGGTCGCGGACGTCTCCACCGTGACGGTGCGCTCGGCGTACTACGACCTCGTCGACGAGAACTGAGACCGCCGCCTCACCGTGTCACGAGCGCGGTGCGACCGCCGCCGCCAGCGACTCGAACGCGTCGACCACCGGCCCATCGGGCGCCAGTGCCTGCACCGGCTGGCCGGCGCGGCCGGCACGCCTGACCACCTCCTTCTCGGGAATCGTCGAGACGGGCGCGCCGAGGGCGCGCTCGACCGCCGCGACTGGCGGGTTCTCACCGGTCCGGTTGAGGACGACACGCGCCAGCCCGGCGTCCAGCTCCCGGGCCAGCGCCCGCGTTCGCAGGGCGTCGGGGAGCGCGAAGGCATCTGGGAGTGCGACGAGCACCGACCGGTCCGCGACCAGCAGGGGGATGCCGGCGTCCGCGGCCATCCCGGCCGGGCAGTCCAGGATCACGTCGCCGTAGGCGTGTTCGACGGCCGCGACGGCCCGCACGAGTTCGGTCGCGTCGGCGGCGCGTGCCCCGGCCAGACTTCGGCCACAGGGGAGGAGCCTGACGGGGCCGTCCTCGCGGACCGCCTCGACCGGGTCGGCCCGGCCGGCCAGCACGTCGTGGAGGTCCGGGCCCCGCGTCGCGGGCAGGTCGGCCATCCCGAGGTCGCCGTCGACGACCACCGCGCCGGTCGCCGCGCCGAGGTTGTACGCGACCGTGGACTTCCCGACGCCGCCCTTCCCACCCGTCACCGCGAGCCGCATCGGTCCTCCATGTCGGCGGCCAGCCGTCGTGCTCGCTCGGCGACCGCGGCGACCCGCCGGCGGTCGCGCGTCGTCGGGGACTCGCGGCGCTCCAGCGCGTCGAGCCAGGCGGTGACGGCCCGCGGCGGCCGCGGGGCTGGCTCCGACGTGGGCGTCTCCGGCCTGCCCGCGTCGTCCACGTCGTTCCAGTCCATGTCTTTCCCGGCCGGCACAGCATCCCCGGCCGGTACCGCGTCTCCCGGCGGCGTCGGGTCGCCGAGCGTCCGGACCAGCCCGGCCGCCGAGTGCGGGAGCACCGGTGCCGCGTGTCGCGTCGGTGCCGCGTCGGCGACCCGAAGGACTGCCCCGTCCCCGACCGACTCGGGGGCGTCCGGGCTGGCGAAGCCGACGCCGCGGCTGCCGGCCGCCGGCACGACCAGCGTCACCGAACCCTCGTCCCAGCCTGCTTCCGGCTGGCCCTGTCGGCGCGGGTACCAGACCGTCTCGAGCCCGGGTTCGAGCGTCACCCGGCGGGGCCGGGACCCGTCGTTCGTGACCGTCGCTGCGACGAACGTCACGCAGTCGCGCCTGTCCGTCTCGACGTGGAGGTCGACCATGGCCCCCTCTGGCCGCCCGTTCGGATTTAAACGATGACGACGGGGGCGTCGAGGACGGCCGCGGCGTCGGCGGCAGAGTCGAACCGGCCGCACGCGAGGACCACCGGCGCGGCCAGCGACGCCAGTCGGACGACCGCGAGGGCGGCCGAGACGGGGTCGTCGCCCGACGCGGTCGCGTCCCGGGCAGCCGCCCCACCGGGAACCGCTGTCAGGGCCGACTCGAACGCCGCCTCCAGCTCCCCCGCCAGCCACGCCGTCGCGGCCCGCCGCAGGTTGTCGCGCCGGTCGACCAGCCGGAGCTCTCGCTCACGGGCGTCCCGGCCCGCCCGGGCCGCCTCGCGGACCTGCGACAGGGCCTGTTCGGCAGCGATGCGCGCCGTCTCGACGTCGGTGAGCTCTCGGAGGGTCTCCTGCAGGTCTGCCGCCACCGCCTCGGTCGCCGCGTCCACGTCCCGGCGCGCCCGCAGCTCGCCCTGGAGCGTCGCCACGCGCTCCCTGAGCCGGTCCTCCTCGGCGCTCGCCGCGGCCACCTGCCGGCGGGCGCCTTCGAGGTCGACCGCGGCCGTGGCCGGGTCGGCCATTGCGGCCTCGACCTCCCGGAGCGCCGCGGCCTGTGGCGGGACGAGCCCCCGCGACCGCGCCACGGCCGCCAGCGCCCGGCGGCGAGAGAACGACACCCCCGGTGCGACGACCGCGACGTGGTCGTGGACCGGTCCCAGCGCGGGAGCCGTCACGCGCAGTCGCGACCCGTCGGCATCCTCGGCATCCTCGGCGTGGTCGCCCCGGATGGCGGCCGCGAGGGCGTCGGCGTCGACCGGCCGGTCCCGGAGGTCGATGGCCCGTCCCGTCCGTACCCAGCCGTCGCTGGCGACGCTGATTCGCCGGTCAGGGGCGGCTCGCCGCGTCACAGGTCCGTCTCGCGCATCGCCTCCGGGGACGGGTGGTCGGTCCCGACCGCGAACTTCGCGTAGGGGGTGTACGGCGACGCCCGCTCCTCGAAGGCGGTCGCCGCCCGGTGCGCCCGCTCGAAGCGCGGCTCGAACTCGTTCAGCGGCTCGGTCCGTTCGACCTGCACGTCGGCCCCGTACCGTGCCCGGAGCCGCAGCGCACAGAACGCGCCGAACTCGGTCTGCTCGAACAGCGCGGCCCGCCCGAACCGCCGCACGACCACGTCCTCGTGGGCGGTACAGACGTTCCGGAGGGTCTGTCTGGCCGCCTTCGAGTAGGTGATGACCAGGAACACAGTATTCGTTCAGAATCTCGTGTAAAGAAGTGTTCGGTCGACGGCGGCGGCGGGCCTCAGTCCGAGACGCGTGCCACGTCGAGGGCCTGTGGCGCGTCGGCCCAGAGGTCCCGCGCCCGGTCCCTCGCCTCGGTCGGCCCGGCGGCGACGACCACCACGCCGCGGTCGTCGCCCGTCACCCGGTACACCGCGAGCTCGGGCACGTCGAACTCGCTCACGTACGTCCGCAGGATGGCCTGGACGCGCTGCTCCATGCCGGCGAGGTCGACCTCGCCGCGCTCGAACTCGCCGAGGACCTCCTCGACGTTCCGGATGGCTGAGATTCGGTCCATCGGGGCGTCTGTACGACCCGGTGTGCGGGTGAACTACTTCGCCTTTCTGGTCGACGTCCTCGGCACCTAATCGTTTACCGTCGGCTCGACGGGAACGATATAACGTAGCCCCAGCGGTGAACTGGCGGTCGGCACAACACACAACCTGGTGAAGCAGTGTGCGCCATCCAACCACCCCCTCGGACGATCACGACCTGACCGTTCGGAGCGACGGCAGCCCGTCGCTCGGTGGTGCGTCGTGACGACGCTCCCACACCGTCATCCAGCACCGACTCCACTTCCGATGGCGTGTCACGAGCTCACCACACAGGCCCGAACTGGCCTCCTCTCCACGACAGCCACGTCGAGCGGCGACCTCCTCCGGCCACTCCTCGCGGGCGCAGCGCCCGCACGAGAGGTGCTGGCCGTCACGCCAGTGACCGAGGTCGCCGCCACGGTCGAGGCGGCCACGCAGTCGAGCCATCCCGAGTCGTCGACTGTCAGGGTGCTGGCGTACGGCGACGGCCCCGCCGGTCATCCCCCCCGACCGGCGACCGACGGCACACGAGCCACCGTCGACCGACTGGACGAGGAACCATGCCCGTCCGCGGTCGCGTCGTGGCTCGACGACCGGCTACCGGTCCCTGGAGCCGACCGCGCCGGTGAGGTGCTCGTCTTCGTCGCCGCGCTGGCCCCGTTTCTGGACGCGACGTCGCTCGAAGAGACACATCGATTTCTGTACTATCTGACCGCACAGGCACCGGACCGTCTCGGGTCGCTGTACTGCCACCTCGAGGCGACCCGGTCGCCTGCGACGGTCACCGCACTCGCGCCGCTGTTCGAGGCTACCGTCGAACCACTGGACGACGGCTGGGTCGTCGAAACCCGAGCCTGACAGGTAGACGGTTAGCTGTCCGTCGGCTTCCCCGACAGACAGCTCCGCAGGAGCCGCAAGAGCGCCTTGCGGAGGTGCTGGTGGAACGTCGGTGGCGAGATACCGAGTGCCGCGGCGATCTCCTCGCCGGTGCTGTCCCGCGGCCAGTTGAAGTAGCCACGGTTGAACGCGACCTTCAGGACCTCCGTCTGTCGGTCGGTGAGCGAGGCACTCAGGAGGCGCATCCCGTTCTCCGGGTCGTCGGTGACGTGCTCCTTGCGGACCAGCTGGACCCGACTGGAGAGCGACTGCAGGTCCTCAACGAGCGACCGGATGTCGAACTGGGCGGGGAGCTGGGCGGTGAGCGTGGCGTACTCCGGGCCCACCTCGTACCGGACGAAGGTCCCGGCGTACTCGCTCAGTATCTCGCCGGGCTGGAACTGGTCGACGGTGAGCTCCAGTTCGTCGTCGTCGACGCGTTCGACGTTCGTGACGCTCAACCGCTCGTTCGCGACCGCGGCGAACGCCTCCGGGTCCGACGGCTCGACGTAGACGAGCCACCTGTCGGCCTGCCCGACGAGGTCGGTGACGACGGCCGAGCAGTCGCTCGCGACCGCCAGGCTGGTCACCACGTCCTCGACGTCGTCGAGTTCGATGGCGACCTCGACGACCTCCAGCCCGACGCCGCCCCGCCGGCGTTCGATGGCGCTGGAGGCGTACCCGATGGTGTCACCGAGTTCGGAGAGCACCTCGACGCTGGTCTCGTTCACGATATCCGGCCCGGTGAGGTAGACCTCGAGGACGCCGTAGACCGTGTTCCGGTGGGTGACCGGGATGCTGACGAGCCCCCGGTAGCCCCGCCGGAGCGCGCTCTGGCGGATCTCGCTGCAACTGCTCTCGTCGAGGATGCTGGAGACGACGACCGGCTCCTGGGTCCGCATCGCGACGGCGGCCGGGGCGTCGTCGGCACTCGTGACCAGCTCCGTCACCCGGGAGACGAACTCGGAGTCCCCGCCGTCGTAGTCGAGGACCTCGACCCCGCCGTCGCCCGTGGGGACGCCGAACCAGGCGTGCCCGACGAACGACGCCGCGGTGAGTTCGGCACAGACCGCCTGTGCGATGGCCTGCTCGTCGGTCGACCTGACCAGTGCCTTGTCGACGTTCCGGATGACGTCGTTGAGCTGGTTCAGCCGGGCGAGTTCGTCGTTCGCCTCCCTGAGCTCTGCCTCCCTCTCCCTGAGTGCGTCCTCGAAACGGCCTCGTTCGAACACCGCCTCGTACCCGGCGGCGAGCATCTGGCCCAGCGAGAACGCGAACTCGGAGAAGGTGCCGGTCGTCGCACAGACCAGCAGTCCCTCCCGGTCGATGGGGAACAGGAGGTAGGCGTCCTCGTCGCCGGCCAGTTCGTCGGCCCCGTCGTCGGCCGACTCGACGCGGTCGGCCTCGCCCGCGACGAACGTCTCCCAGAGGGTCGACGCCTCGTCGAGCGTCTCCGGGAGCGCGGCCGACCAGGTGTCGCACTCGTGTTCGAGCACGCCGTCGTCGGTTCGCCACTCGTAGTAGGCCGCGTTGGTCCCTCCGGTTATCTCGGCGGCCCTGGTGGCGTCGTCGTCGTCGAGTGGGCTGGCGCCCCCGTCGCGGATCATGTCGTGGAGCGTCTCGTTGAGCGTCCGGAGCGAGTCGATGCGCTGTTTCCGCTCCGTGATGTCCCGCGTGTTGACGACGTAGCCGCCGATGGCCGACTGGCGGCGGTTCCGGCCGGTGGACTCGTACCAGCGGTAGTCGCCGTCCCCGGTCCGGTAGCGGTACTCGACCGACTGGACCGCGTCGTCGTCGCTGGTGATCAACTCCTGGAACACCGCCACCAGCTCCTCCCTGTCGTCGGGGTGGACCCGGCTGAACCCGTCCTCGCCGAGGAGGTCGTCGACGCTGTACCCGAAGACGTGTTCGACCGCCGGGCTGAGGTACTGGTACCGGCCCTCCTCGTCGAGGACGGCGACGAGGTCGGTCGACGCCTCGATGAGGGTCTGGAACCGGTCCTCCTCCCTCGCGAGTTCGGACTCGGCCGCGTCGTGTTCGAGGAGGTTCTCCATCCGGTTCGCGAGGAACCGGCAGTCGGTCTCCGTCGTGGGCCGTTCGATGAAGTCGTCGGCCCCAGCCTCGAGTGCCTCGCTGGCGGCGGCCGTGTCGTCCGGCGGCGTGAGCACGACGACCGGTCTGTTCCAGCCGCGCTCGTGGAGGGAATCGAGGAGGTCGAGTGCCGTCTCGCCGGGGAGGTGGAAGTCGCACGCGATACAGGCGACCTCCGCGGACGCGTCGAGGACCTCGTCTACCTCGTCAGCGGTGGCGGCAGCCACGACCGAGAACTGCGTCGCATCGGAGAGGTACTCGACGCACCTGCTCCGCAGGGCCTCGTCCTCGGCTACGACGAGTACCACCTGCTGATAGTCTCGCATGCTCGCGCGTACTGTCTCGAACGGTTTCCGACTGGTGCCTATGTGTTTAAGTTTCTCGCAGACGAGAAATCGGCCACTCCGAGCGTTGCCTAACTGTTTATGCCGTTTATATGTCTGCTGTCCAGGTGTCGACAAAAATAACGTAGAGCTATTGGTCTGTGGGACGTTACCACCGAGCCTGGATGGTCGCCCGGTCAGCGTCCCTCGGGACTGAACCGGTAGACGACCCCGTCGTCCACGACGACGTAGGTCGAGAGCGACTCGTCGAAGACGATGCGACGACCGCGGTCGACGGCCAGCTCGCCGAGCGCCCCCAGCGATTCGACGGTGACCACCGGCCGGTCGAACGACGACGGGAGGCGACCGCGGGAGATCCACTCCTCGTACCTCTCCTGGTGCAGTCGGTACGCGAGCACCGCCGGGTCCGCGAACGCGAACCGCCGGGTCGCGACGACGCCCGCGACCCCGGCCAGACTCACGACCAGTCCGCCGCCGACGAGCAGCCACGCGTCCCGGTTCTCCGCCGGGACCGTGACCCGTCGGCTGTTCCGGTCGCTGTGGGTCTGCTCGGTCTCGCCCGCGGACAGGCTGTACCAGGTGTCACCGACGCTGAGCGCCGACTCGTGGGACAGCGTCCCGTCGTAGCGGTCGGTCTCGTAGTCCGTGGTCACGACGACCGCCACGGCCACCGACGAGTCACCCCCGGCGGCCGACCGGAGTTCCCGGAGGCGGTCGGCGACCGCCGGGGTCGCGACCGTCACCTCGGTCCGGGCGCGACCCTCCCTCGCGGTCCCCTGCTCGCTCGCCACGGTGCGGGTCGCCGACCAGACCACCTCGTCACCGCGCTCGATGGTGTACCGGAGCGCGACCTCGTGGCGGTACCGGAGCGTGGACCCCGGCTCAACGCCGCTCTCGACGACGACGGTCAGGTTCGGGGCCGCGCTGGCGAGGTAGGCCGACTGGTCGGTCAGCGTGACACCGGTGTCGTACAGGGGGTTCTCCGCGGTCACGGTCGCCGCCGAGGAGACGTTCGTCGAGACGGTCTGGACGTGGGTGTGGTCCGTGACGGTGGTCGTCCGGGGCTCTTCCATCCCGACGACCCCGCCCCCGACGACGGCCAGGCCGAGGACGACGACCGCCACGCAGAGCGGCCAGCCGTAGCGCTGGAGTGCGAACTCCAGGCGGGTCCACAGCCGGCTCATCCCTCCACCGGGACGCTCCGGTTCGAGGCGTTCGTGTAGAGGCCGGTCGTCTGCGCGCGCACGTCGAAGCGGACCTCCCGGCCGACCAGCGACGCGTCGTCCGGAATCGATATCTCGACCACCACGTCGCTCCCCGACGCGAGGTCGACGGTCGCGCTGTCGCCGACGGTCGTGCCACCGACGACCAGGTCGCCGATGTCGGTCGAATTCGACCGGAGCGCGACCGTCACGGTCACCGACTGCCCGAAGCGGTTGCTGACGGTGACCAGCCGGTCGGTCGCGTTCACGTGGACGGACCCGTTCGGGTCGATGCCGGTGACCGCGTCCGTGTCGGCGACGACGTCGACGCCGGTCGAGCGCGAGACGTCCGCGGTCTCGTACCCGGCGGCGATGGCGCCCTGCCAGTGTGCGAGCGCCACGACCAGCCAGCAGACCACGACCAGGGCCTTCAGCCAGGCCCCGGATTCGCGTCCAGGTCCGCGACGGCGACGCCGCGTCATCGGTCACCCCCGCGGGGCCGGAACAGGCGACAGGGCCGGCGGTGGTCACCGAGTGCACCCGCGATGCCGAACGGGACCGCGATGGTCGCCGTGACCGCCCCGAACACCGCCGCGACCGGGTGGACCCGCCGAAGCGCCGTGACGAGCCACTCCGGGGCGAACGCCGGATACCGGTAGACGGTGACGCTGGTCCGCTGGACCCCCGTGGTCTCGCGGGCGGGGACGACCCCCGCGACGCGCACCCGACCCCTGGCCGCGCCGCTCGTGACCTGCACGTCCCGCAGCCCGGTGGTGTGGACGAAGTGGTCGGAGACGGCACTCGTCCCGGTCGCGATGGTCTCGTTCAGTGCCCCCGGCTCACCGACCGCCGGGCCGTACTGCCCCCCGGTCGCCGTGACGACGAACTCCCAGTCGTACCGGACCGCGGTCGAGAGCATGACCGCCGTCAACACCCCGGCGAGCAGGAGGAACCCGGCGACGTAGAGCGTCCCGTACCGGAGCGCGCGGTCGTGACCGTAGCGGTCCCTGCCCCGGACGAGGACGGAAGCGAGCGTCACCGCGACGGCGCCCGCGAGAATCAGCGACCGCTGCTCGCGGAGGGTCTCGACGCCCCGGCCGAAGCCCGGAATGGTCACCACCGAGCCGTCGACCCTGAGCACCTTCCCGGTGACGTCGGCCCGGTCGACCGGCGGATGCCCGCTCGCCTGGTCGGTCGTCGGGTTCGCGTCACCCTTCGTCACCAGTCCCTCGTCGGTGACTCCGACGACCCGGTGCGTGACGAACTCGTCCTGCTGGTCGGACCAGAACGTGACCACGTCGCCCGTCGCGACTTCGCCGGCGGGAACCAGCAGGTACCCGTCGTACGGTTCGATGGTGGGCGCCATGCTATCCGAGTAGACGTACGACACGCTCACCGGGCCACCGATCGGCGCGAGTACCACCGTGGCCCCCAGGAGCACGCAGAACAGGAGTACCGAGCGACGTTTGCCCATCGAAACGATGTGGGAGAGGAAGTACTCGGTTCAGGCCGAGACGTTCAGCGTCCCGCTGAGGTCAGTTCCCGAGCTCACTCCTTTGGTGTCGACGACGATGACGACGTGGTGGGTCGCGCCCGACGCTACGGTCTGTATCGTCTGAGAGGTGTTCTCCTCGCTCACCGTAGTGACGAGCGCCCCCGTGCTGTCGTAGATTCTGAACTGGACGTTCTCGCTCGTGTCACCAGTCGCCACCGGGGTGTACGAGACGGTGATGTCGTGGCTCTGTCCGTCGTTGTTGGTGATGTTGAATGCCGAGCCGTTCACGGCGTCGTTCGGATTACCGACCTCGAAGTACGCCTCCGCGTTGACGCCAGTCGCACTGCCCTGGGCGAAGTCGATGCTCAGCGCGCCGCTAGTGTTGGTTGAGACGATGTTCCCGGACGTCCCGTCCTCCAGTCCGATGAGACCGCTGCTGTCGGGGACGACCTGTACGTTTGCCGACCGTTCCACTGCCCCGGTGGTGAACGCGCTCGCGCCGACCACGAGCCCGCTCACCACGAGGACGACCGCTATCAAACCTATCTCGCGATTCATCACAGCACGTCCGTTGGCCGGATTGAGGACTAAGGCTGCCCGCCATCAGGTTAGGGACGCGCCTGACCCGGTCCTAAAGAATTAGGAAACCCATGCCGCTTCCGGCCGGTGGACTGCCCGGCTCGACCGCTCCCAGCCCCCTCCGTGGCAGCCTCACGTCGTCCGCAGGTGGTCGGTGCGAGGCTCGTACACCTCGCCCTTCTGTTTGAGCTTCTCGATCTCGTGTTCGGCCTTCGAGCGGTCCATGCCGATCTCGTCGGCGCGCTCCAGCACCACGTCGACCGGCGCACCCTCGTCGTAATCCTCCTCGATGTCGCTGATGAGCTGTTTCAGGTTCTTGATGCGGTCGCGCTGGCTCTTCGAGGTCCCCGTCTCGATGACGTCCGCGTCGAACTCGCCCGTCTCCGGGTCGACGCCGATGTTCTGCAGGCACTCCCGCACGATGGCGATGACCTTCTCCGCGTCGGATTGCTCGACCGTATCGGAGAGGCGCATCCGGGCCGACGCCTCCGACAGCCGCACCAGCGCCTCCAGTTTCCGGGCCGTCACCGGCACCGGCGCGTCCTCGTCCGCCCCCTTCGACCGCAGGTCCACGTAGAAGTCCCGGATGGCCTCACGAGCCTCCTCGGTCATCCGCGGGTAGCAGTTCTGCTTCGCGTAGGCGATGTACTTCCGCACGAGCTCCGCGTCGATGTCCGGGTCGACCTCCTCGGTCATCTTCGCGACCTCGTCGTCGCTCACGTCGTGGTTCGTCATGTGGTTGCGCTGGGTGTGCAACTCCCCGGCGTAGTTCGTGTTCAGGATGTGCTCGGCGAGGTCGCTGTCCTTGTCCGGGTCCGGGCTGTCCGTCACCGTGAAGATGAGGTCGAAGCGCGAGATGAGCGCCGGCTCGAGTTCGATCTGCTCGCCGATGGGCTCGTACTGGTCGAATCTCCCATATTTCGGGTTCGCCGCACCCAGCAGCGAACAGCGCGACTTGAGCGTCGCGTTGATGCCCGCCTTCGAGACGGATATCTTCTGTTGCTCGAGGGCCTCGTGCATGGCGGAGCGGTCCTCGGAGTTGTGGACGACCATGCCATTGGCGACGAAGTTGTGGGTTCCTTCGACGGTGAGGTCATAGACCGCATCATAGTCGTTGTTTCGAACCTGCCGAACAGATGTTATCTGACGACATTCGATATCTTCACTGATTTGTTTGGCTGGAGGCTCGACAATCAGGCCACCATCGGATGCGCGAACTGGGTCTTCTCGCGGCACATACGTCCAATCTCCCTCTTCGAGTTCGGAGGCGGCCCGCTCGACACGTTCTCCATCCTCCAACACGAAGAACGGATGGTCCTCGGTCGCCGTCAACTGCTCGCCAGTCTCGAGTGTTACCTCTGTCAACTCGTCCGGAGCCTCGTACTCGTGAATCGCCTGAATCGGGCGACGAACGAGATTCCCGCCCTCGTCCATCGTCCATGCTTCGAGGTCGCCACCACGAATGGTTCGGCCATTGTCAAGATACTCTACCTCGCCGAACTCTGCCACTTCGTGTGCGAGGTCTCGGATTCTGGAAATCCGACCGTTGCCGAGGTGAACCAGGCTGTCTCCAGTCACACAGCGCATCTTGTCCAGCTCGTCGACCGCCGCGATTCCCTGGTCTGCGAGTACGAGCGCGCCGGCTTCGAGGGTCCACTGCTGGCCGTCGCCGAAGTCGTCGCGGACCGCAGCTGCGGTCAGACCGGCCGAGGACGACCCTTTCCCGGAGGTGTACACCGACCGAGGTGCAATATTCTCGATATATCCTAGCATCTGGGACTTCCCGGTACCAGGGTCCCCTATCAGCAGCATGTGCAGGTCGCCACGGATTCTGGAGCCGTCGGGCAGGTGCTTCGTGACGCCGGAGAACAGCTGGAGCATCATCGCGAGCTTCTCCTGTTCGTAGCCGAAGATGGAGGGGGCGATGGAGCCGACCATCTTCTCGTAGATGTCGGGTTCGTTCGAGAGGGAGATGATCTCCTTCTTGTCCTCCTCGGTGATCTCCATGTCCTCGAACTGCTCTTCGTCGACCTTCACGGAGACGCCCTCCATGTAGTGGTCGAAGATGGGGGATTTCTCCTGCTGGTTACCCTGCTGTTCGAGGCGGAGGATGCCGGTGCCGGCGACGTGGTCGCCGGGGGTGACCTCGCCGGTGATGTCGTCCTCGATGTGGATGTCGATGGCCTGTGGCGTCTCACCGCCGCGGAGGCCTTCGGGGGACTCCTGGACGCGGAGTTTCTGGGCGTCGACGAACTCGGACTGGTCGTGGTTGAGGACGAACGGGCCCTGGCGTTCACAGCCCTGGCACTCGTGGGGTTCCTGGAAGTTGCCGGTGGACTGGGGGATGCGGGTGAGGGTGCCACAGCGCTGGCACTCGAAGGCGGCGACCTCCATCTTGGACTTGACGTCGGTCGCCTTGCGGACGATGCCACGGACCGTGACGAGGGTGTTGACGTGGCGGGAGCGCAGGTCGCGGATCTCGGTGCTGTCCGGCAGCGGGAGGATGCGGACGTGGGCCTGCCCGAGGCTCACGTCGACCGGGAGGTCGTAGAGGCGCAGCGCCTCCTCGGCGTACTCCTGGAGCTGTTCGGGCTGGTTGCGGTAGTCGTCGGCGAGGTCAGAGTCGAACTGGAAGAGGTCGTTCCAGTCGAGGTAGAGCGAGCGCTTCTCGTTGGGGTACTTGCGCGCGAGCTCCCCGATCTCATCGCGGTAGTAGTCTCGATAGAACTCCAGAAACGCGTCGACGAGTTCGGCGTTGTCCCCTTGAGCCATTGGACCTGACTAGAGTCGTCTCCGCCTAAGAAGGTTGGCAAAGCGCGCCGAAAGTGATGCCGTCTGGCACGCCGGGGCTGGCGTCAGTAGCCGTAGAGGGTACCGGCCTCGCCGAGGACGACGTAGCCGACGACCTCGGAGGTGTGGCCGACCTCGCTGTCGGCGCTGCGCTCCTCCTCGACCTTCACGTCGACGCCGGAGCTGCCGAGGCTCCGGTAGCGGAGGCCGGCGGGGTCGCCGCCGTCGGCGGTCTGCTGGGCGGCGAGGAACACCGGGGTCGTGCCGTAGGATTGCGAGCCGAAGTCGATGCGGTACCAGTCGTGGGTCACCGCGTTCGGGGTCGTGGCGACCCGGAGCGCGGCCCCGTCGACGACACTGTCACCCATCGCGATGGCGACGTAGCCGACCGTCTCGGTGGCGTGGCCGCCGCGGGCTTCCTCCTCCTGCAGGCGGACGGTGAAGCCGTCTTTCGAGACGTCCTTCATGCGGGTCACGACGGGGTCGGCCTCGACGACGGTCTGGGTCTGGCTCAGCACGACGGGGGTGGCGCCGAACTGGGTGTCGAAGGCGACGACGTCGTTCGCCTCGCCGACCGCGACGGTCCCGGCTTCGAGGGTGCGGCCGTCGGCCAGCGTGTGGCTGCCGGCCTCGACGACCATGTACGAGACGGTCTCGCTGGTGTGGGCGCCGTCGGCGACGAGCCACTCCTCGAGTCGGAACTCGAAACTGTCGGGCGCGACGTTGCGGACCCGGACGTGGAGGGCGTGGTCGCCGTTGTAGCTCGGGGGCTCCATGACGACGACGGGGTTCGTGTAGGTGTTCGACAGTGCCACGGTGTGCCACTGGTCGCGGCTCGACTGCGAGACGGTCACGCGACCGGTCTCGCCGATGGCGGTCGGCTCCTGGGCGACGCCGAGGACCTGGTCGACTATCGGGATGCCGTGGCCGGTGTCGTAGTCGAAGCCGGCCGCGGTCACGTCGTCGGTCGACTGGACGAGCCGGGTCCGGACGTCGTCGGGCGAGAGGTCGCGCGAGCCGTCCTGCAGGTCCTGTGCGAGCAGGAGCGCGACGGTGCCGGAGACGTGCGGGGTGGCCATCGAGGTCCCGCTCATGGTGGTGTAGCCGTTCCCGCGGGCGGTCGAGTAGACGCTGACGCCGGGGGCGGCCACGTCGACGGCGGGGCCTTCCGCGCTCCACGATGGGGTGTCGTCGGTGCTGTCGGTCGCCGCCACCGCGATGGCGCCGGCGCACTTCGCCGGGTAGCGCACGTCGTCGGTCGCGGTGTCGCCGTCGCCGCTGTTGCCGGCCGCCGCGACGACGACCGAGCCGGCGGCGGTGGCGCTGTTCACCGCGTCGCAGAGCCCGCCCTGGGTCGGGCCGCTCAGGCTCATCGAGAGGATGTCGGCGTCGTCCTCGGTCCCGATGACCCCGTCGGGGCCCCTGACGGCCTCGTCCATCCCGGTGATGATGACGGAGTAGGGGGCGCTGCCCGAGTAGTCGAGTACCTTCACGGAGTAGAGCGATACGTGCGGGGCGACGCCCACGACACCGAGTCCGTTGTCCTCGGCGGCGACGGTGCCCGCGACGTGGGTGCCGTGGCCGTTGTCGTCGTCGGCCGCCTCCTTGCCGTAGGAGCGTTCCTCGGTGGGCCAGCAGAAGACCCACCAGCACTCCTGTCCCGAGGTCACGCGGACCCCCCAGTCGACGTTGTTCCGGAGGTCCTCGTGGTCGTAGTCGATGCCGGTGTCGATGACGGCGACCTGGACCTGCGACTGGTCGGCGGCGTCGAGGCCGGCCGTAGCGGCGGCCTGCGCCTCGATGCGGGCGATGCCCCACGGCGTGGTCTGCGAGGACGCCGCGGGGTCGACGGTCGCGATGGCGTCGGGGTAGACCCCGGCGACGTTCGGGTTACGTTCGAGCCCCCGGACCGCCTGCTCCGGGACCATCGCGAACGCGACCGGCATGAAGGCGATGTCCATCCCGCCGGTGACGCGGCCGCCGGCCGCCTCGATGGGGGCGGCGCTGCGCGCGGCGTGGTCGGTGAAGACGACGATGACCTGTGTCATGTCCTCGGGGCCGACGCCAGCGGGTGGCCAGTCGGTCCCGTTGCCGGGGCCGTCGCCCGGCGGGCCGTCTCCCGTTCCTGGCCCGTTACCAGTCCCGGGCCCGTTGCTCGGCCCGGCTGCGGGCCCGTCTCCCGGGCCGTGACCGGTCCCCGTCGCGGTTCCCGCGACCACCGATAGCACCATCACGACGACCATCGCGAGTGCGAGCACCCGCCGGTTCATGCGGCACACCTCCGCTGGTGTGTCGAAACTGTCGATACTCCCGATACTCCCCCGTCTCCCCCTCTCTGGTACATGCCTGTCTCTCTCCGGCCCGGTCCCGTCGAACTCCCCCGGTCGACGGCCCGGACCTCCTAGAATAGTGAAAATACTCGCTCGTATATGAGTATTCGCGACCCGTAACGGAGTCACCACCACGTGGTCGGGTTCTATCGGTAACCCCCAGCAGGCTACCGATTCGGGTACGAACGTACAAGTGCGCGGCGGGCGGAGTCCGAGCCGATGCGTGCGACACTCCGCCGGTACGCTCCCTACGCCGCGGTCGCCGTGGTCGTCCTGCTCGCGCTCGCGGCCACCGGCGCGTACGTCTACTTCGACGTGCTGGCCTCCGACGCCACCGAACCAATGTCGGCGGTCGAGGCCGACCACGAGGTGGCGGTCGAGCAGGCCCACGGCGGGTACGTCATCCGCGACCCCGACGCCGAGGCCAAAACTGTGGGTCTGGTGTACTACCCCGGCGGCCGGGTCGCACCCGGAGCCTACGTCGAGGCACTGGCCCCACTCGTCGCCGAACACGACGTGACCGTCTACGTCCCGAAGATGCCGCTGAACCTCGCCGTACTCGACCAGGGCAAGGCCACCGCGGTCATCCGGAGCGACGAGTCGGTCGAGACGTGGTACGTCGGCGGTCACTCCCTCGGCGGCGCGATGGCCTGCCGGTACGCCGCGAACAACGCACAGCACGTCGAGGGACTGCTCCTCGCCGCGTCGTACTGCGACGTGTCGATCGCCGACTCCGACCTGGCGGTGCTCGCGGTGACCGGCACCGAAGACGGCGTCCTGAACCGGGACCGCTTCGCCTCGAGCCGGGCGAACCTCCCCGCGAACGCCTCCCTCGTCAGCATCGAGGGGATGAACCACTCGCAGTTCGGGCACTACGGCGGCCAGTCCGGCGACGACCCGGGGACGATCTCGACCGCGGAAGCACACGAGCGGTTCGTCTCGGCGGTGGTCGAGTGGCTGTGTGCCGAGGGCGAGGCTGTGGGGTGTGCCCGTCAGGCCGGTGGCCAGTTGGTGGCGAAGGCGTAGTCGGTGGCGAGTTTGGTGTTCGCTCGAATCCGTTCGGGTTCGTCCATCCGGAGTGAGAAGGTTTCAGCCACTTCCTCACGGGCTATCGCGTACACCGCGGCGACGTCGTCGCAGTCGTCGAGGTCGTCGCAGTAGACGACGTAGCAGTCGGTGTCTGTCTCGTCCGGGTGCACCTTGATTCGACCCTCGCGCAGGAAGCCGCTCTCGATGCGGACCCGGTACGGTCGGCCGTCGACCACCGTCACGACGTTGCGCTTGCTCGTCCCTCGAACATCGCGCCAGACCGGTGCACCGGCCGACTCGAGTGCGTCGACACCGGCGACGGTCGTCGGGTCGGTCGTCTGCAGGGTCCGGGCGTTCGTGTCGAGGTCAGGCGGCCAGCGCTCGTCGAACTCGTACTCCTCGGCCCAGTTGATGTTCTTGTGGCGGATCGCGGGTTCATCCACGCGGAGTCTGATCTGCGTCCCGAACTCCCGTTCTTCGACGAGGTACATCGTCTCGTTCTCGTGGCAGTAAACGACGAAGACGTCCACGTCACCGTGGTATCGTTTGCGGACGTTCCCGGTCGAGTTCGTGTGCACCGTGGTCCCGACCAGTCGAATCGTCCCGTTCTCTATCCAGCCGGTCTTGATCTGCACGCGAAGGATCGCTCCGGTCTCCGTCTCTGCGAGGACGTCCCAGCGTTCGTTGTCCCCGACGGACGTGGCGATGGGTATCGCTCTGCGCTTGAACTCGGCGATGACGAGCGCTTCGGTGAGGTCACCTTTCCGGTGTGGGTCCATCTGGTACTCTGCCGGGGTTGGGTCGTATCCGGATATAAACCATCGTCCAGGGGAGAACCTCTCGACGGCGTCGGTGTGGCGGAAAACGGAATGGGCTGGCCCGGATTCGAACCGGGGTCAGTAGCACCCAAGGCTACGAGTATGGCCAGGCTAACCCACCAGCCCTCACGGTATCTTCTCTTCGTCCGATGTAAAGCGTTTCGTTCCATCCCCCTGCGACCCAGCCGGTACCACACCTCTCGGTTTAAGCCTCCGGCAGCCATCCGTCCAGCCATGGTCACGCCCATCGAACTCGCCATCCTCGTCCTCGTCGTCGCGTTCTTCGTGGGGGCGCGCCGGGTGGTCGACACGGTCAAGCCCTTCATCGTGAACACGATCGTCGGACTCATCGTGCTGGTGCTGGCGGGCTGGCTCGGCGTCGGTATCGTGGTCACGCCGCTGGTCCTGCTGGTGGTCGCCATTGGGGGCGCACCGGGGGCGGTGCTGGTCATCCTCCTGCACCTGCTCGACATCGCGTTCGTCGGCCTGCCGCTGGTCTAGATGCCCCAGATGGTGGCGATGCCGATGGTCGTCACGACCGCGAAGACGAGCTGGAGCGGCGTCCCGACCTTCGCGTAGTCCGAGAAGCGGTAGCCGCCGGGACCGTAGACGAACAGGTTGGTCTGGTAGCCGACGGGCGTCATGAACGCGGTCGAGGCCGCGAAGGTGACCGCGAGGACGAACGCGTAGGGCGAGGCGCCGAGCCGGGCAGCAGCGTCGAACGCGACCGGAATCATGAGGACGACGCTGGCGTTGTTCGAGATGACGTTGGTGAGCGCCGCGGTCAGGACGTAGAACAGCCCGAGCACGGCTATCTCGGGGAGCAGGTCGGCGCTCTGGACGAGGACGTCGGCGAGGTAGAGCGCGGCGCCGGTGTTCTGCATGGCGGTGCCGAGCGGGATGACGCCGGCGAGCAGGACGATGACGTCCCACTGGACCGCGTCGTACACCTCGCCGGGTTTGAGACAGCCGGTGAACACCATCGCGAGAGCGCCGGCGAGGGCGCTGACGACGATGGGGAGGATGTCGAGGGCGGCGAGGCCGACCACGCCGCCGATGATGCCCAGGGCGACGGGTATCCTGTCCTCGCGGTAGTCGTGGCGCTCGATCTCCTGGGCGACGATGAAGTCGCGGTTGACGTCGAGGCGCTCGATGGAGTCGGCGGTCGCCTGGACGAGCAGGGTGTCGCCGACCCGGAGGACGATGTTGTCCATGCGCTTCCTGATGAGTTCACCACCGCGGCGCAGCGCGAGGACGGTCGCGTCGTAGCGCTGGCGGAAGTTCATCGAGGTGAGCGACTCGCCGACGAGGTCGGAGCCGGGGGCGACGACCACCTCGACGAGGTTCTCGTCGGTCTCGGCCTGTTCGAGTTCCTCCTCCGTGACCTCGAAGTTGGGGACGAGGTCGAACCCCTCGACGTCCATGAGTTCGACCAGGGTGTCGCGGTCGGTCCGGACGAGGAAGATGTCGCCGGCCTGGATGGCCTTCGGGCCGAGCGGTTCGAGGAAGACCTCGTCGCCGCGGACGAGCTGGACGAGGTCGACGTCGAAGTCGGTCTCGACGAGCGCGTCCCGCACCGTCTGGCCGATGAGCGGTGAGTCCTCGCGGACCTCGACCTCGGTGAGGTAGTCCGCCATCTGGAACTCCTCGGTGAGGTCCTCGCGGGCCCGGATGCGTTCGGGGATGAGGTAGCGCCCGACGACGAGCAGGTAGGCGAAGCCGACGATGGCGACCACGATGCCGAGTTCGGTGAACTCGAACATCGAGAACCCGTCGGCGAGACGGGCGGAGCCGACCGGGGCGTCGTCCCGGTTGGCGATGTCGCGGGCGACCTCGCTGGCGAGGATGTTCGTCGAGGTGCCGATGAGGGTGAGCATCCCGCCGAACATCGAGGCGTACGAGAGCGGGATGAGGAGCTTCGAGGGCGAGGTCTTGCCCTTGTGGGCGATGTCGGTCACCATCGGGAGGAGGATGGCGACCGCGGCGGTGTTGTTGATGAACCCAGAGAGGGGGGCGACCACACCCATCGTCGCACTCAGTTGCTTGGTCTCGGAGTCCCCGGTGAGCGCCGCGAGCTTGCGCCCGAGTATCTGGATGATACCGGTTCGCTGGACGCCGTCGGAGAGGATGAACATCGCGAGGACCGTGATGGTCGCCGTCGAGGCGAACCCCGCGATGCCGAGTTCCGGGGCGGGCCCGGTCTCGGCGCTCCCGAGCAGGTAGAGGGGACTGGCGATGAGCCCGAGGTCTGCGAGCTGCTCGCTGAGCGGTCCCGTGACGAGCAGGACCACCATGATGCCGAGCGCGGTGATGTCGACCGGGACGGGTTCGGTCGCGAAGAACACCAGCGCGGCGAGCACCAGCGCGAACACGAACAGTATCTCGGGCGTGAGTGCGACCACACGCCGGGCAACGACTGGCCACATGAAAAGGCTACGGAAACCGGGAGAACCGACCGGCCCGTGGTCGGGCGGTCCTCAGGACCCGTTGATGGCCGAGAACCGCTCGGCGATCTCCTCGTCGGAGGCCTCGCCGTCCCCGTCGGTCGTCCTGTCGCCCGTGGCGTCGTCTGACGAGGTGTCGCTGGCGGACGTGTCGTCGGTCGGGTCGCCACCGGCCGACCTGTCGCTGTCGGTCGAGGCGTCATCGGCCGTCGGGTCGGTGAGGTCCAGCTGGGCCGTCTCCTCGGCCACGTCGGTGTCGCTGGCCCGCGACCGCCGGGAGGGGACGAGGTGTTCGACGTCGATCTCCTCCATGCGCGTCTCGTCGAATATCTGCTCGAAGGTCAACTCGAGTTGCTGGCTGTGTGCGCCCGGGTCGAGGTGGAAGTGGGCGACGGCACCGGCCGCGGTGAGTCGGCTGGCGAGCACGTGACAGAACTTGAAGACGATCTCGGCGTCGTTCGCGCGGAGGAGGTCTGTCAGGGAGTCGAAACAGACCGCTATCTCGTAGCCGGCGTCGTTCCAGACCTCGCAGAAGCGACTGATCGTCTGGCCGAGGGTCTGGAGGTCCGTCGGGTCGGCGACGGTGTCCTCGACGATGGGGTCGCTGAAGTCCGGTTCGCCCGCCCCCACGGCCCGGAAGGTCTCGCCCACGGTGATGCTGCCGCGTTTCGCCGGCTGGCGGCCGCCGGACAGCGAGCCGAAGTCGACCCCGTCGGTCACGTCACCCGGGAAGGACACGACGAGTTCGGCCCGCCGGTCGGCTCTACAGACGTGCATCAGGTCGTCGCAGTGCTCGCCGGACTCAGAGGCCGTGGTCTCGTCGAGCAGGAGAACTGTTCGTGCGTCGGCTGTCGCCGCGTCGTCGGTCATAGCTGGTACCCAACCCCCCTCGGTGCGTCGTCCGAGGTACTTGTTCGCATGGTTCTTTCCCCCACTATTAATCTGTTCCGACAGGTCAGCAGCCTTCCAGCAACTCGGCGATGTCCTCGTCGGAGGCCTCCGAGACCTCGTCGGGCCGGCCGGAGTCGCTGTCGCCGACGATGGAGTACCGTGCCTCCTCGCCCCAGCCGTCGGCGAGTGCCGCGATGTCGTCGTCGGTCGCCTGGGTGAACGCCTCGATGGCGTCGGCGTCGGTGGTCTTGCCGACGGTCACGTCGAAGATGGACTGGAAGGTGGCGACCGTCTCGTCCTCGTGTGCGGCCGGGTCGAGGTGGAAGTGCGCCAGCGCGTCGACCGACGCGAGACGGCTGTTGAGGACGTGACAGAACTGGAAGACGGCCTCGGTGCTGGCGTGGTCGAGCAGTTCGGTGAGCGAGTCGAAACACACCACGATGTCGAGGTCCTGCCGGTCCCACTGCTCGCAGAACTGGCTGATGGACGTGCCGATGGCCTGCAGGTTGCCCGGGTCCTCGACGGCGTCCATCGGGACGGGCGCCGAGAAGTCGGGGTTGGTCGACGACGCAGAGCGCATGACGTCGCCCACGGAGATGATGCCCCTCCTCGCGGGCTGGCCGGACGAGAGACTGCCGAAGCCGGTCTGCTCGGCCTGTGCGTCGGGGAACGAGACGGTCAGCTCGGCGCGGTTCCCTGCCGCACTCGCGTCGAGCAGGTCACCACAGTACGCCGTCTCGTGCTGGCGGTCCGTCAGCAACACGTTCCTGGCCCCGATGTCGTCGATTCCGGTCATGGTGTGAGTCGGGAGGCGACGGTCGACGCCGCTCCCCCGGATTATCCAACGGAAAGGCGGGTTCGCTCTTGATAGTTTTGGCCAGTTGAAAGGTTTGTAATGAGCGTTGTGGCCCTCTTCGGTGGCGCTTCCGGTGATTTCCGGGGTCAGGGGCCGTCAGACAGAAGTACTCGAAGCCGACCGACCACTGTCTCGATGCGCTCGCGCGTGGCCTCGTCCCGGGGGAGCGCGAGCCGCGACGGCCGGGCTGGGCCGACGCTGTCGAGCACCCGCCCGAGGACTCCTCGCGACGCCGACCACGCCAGCACCAGGTCGCCAGCCTCGTGGTCGACCGTCGCGTCTTCGAGGCGAGAGAGGTCGAAACACGCGTCTCCCACGCAGACGTTCGGCGGGTCGAGGGCGACCGTGGTGTCCCCGTCACGCCACTCGACGCGGTCCGCCGGGAGGACGGCGGCCGGGTGTCCTGCGAGTGCTGTCTCGACGCGCTCGGCGACGGCCGCCGTCCCCAGGGTCAGGTCGCCGTGGTCCGGGACGTATCTGAGCAGTGGGTCGTCCGGTCCCTCGACCACGAGCGTGTCCAGCGTCACGAACCGGTGGTGGCTGTCCAGGTCGAGGAGCGCGTCGAGTGCCGGCGAACAGGCGGAGAGCGAGCCGCGGTAGGTCGTCCCGCCGGCGTCCCGACTCGCCTGCGAGAAACCAGTTCGAAAGCGGTCGAGGGCCTCGGGGTGGTCGTGCTCCAGCGCCGATTCGTCGTCGAGAAGAACCTGCACCGACTCGCCGTCTTCGAGCGCCGCCCGCACTGCCGCGTTCGCCGCCTCGCGCTCGTCGGCGGTCCGGTGTTCGTCCCAGCCGAGGACGACGACGTGGGTGGGTGTCACGGCTCCGGTGTCGGCGTCACAGCTCCTGGTCCTTCAACTCGATGTCGGCGACGACCTCGTAGGGGTGTTTCTCCTTGCGGACCCCGTCGAGGATGGTGAAGGCGTCGCCGGGGGTGAGGAAGTGCGTACAGACGACGCGGCCGAGGTCGGTCGGCGCGAAGCCGTCGATGAAGTCGTACTCCAGGAGCTTCCCGATGGCGTGCTTGGTAGGTATCTCGCCGAGCATCCGGTCGTTGAGCTTCTTCGCCTTCTTGCCCGCGACCGTGATGTTCGCCAGCGTCTCCTCGACGGCGGCGTCCTCGTCGTAGCGGGTGATGACCGGCTCCATCTCGCCCTTGAGGAGCTTGAACGCGACCTCGTCCTCGGTCATCTCCATGGAGTTGTGGTAGGTGCAGTCGGGCTCGACCAGCATGTACACCTTCCCGCGGTCGTGGTAGTCCGGCCGGCCAGCGCGACCGAGCATCTGGCTGAACTCCTGGACCGAGAGCCACTCGATACCCATCGCCAGCGAGTCGAAGACGACCTGCGAGGCCGGGAAGTCGACACCGGCCGCGAGCGCCGCGGTCGTGATGACCGCGGAGATCTCCTGGTCGCCGAACATGCGCTCGACCTTCTTCCGGCGACCGTAGTCCAGTCCGGCGTGGTAGGGCGCGGCCTTGTACTCCATCTTCCGGGCGAGTTCGTGACAGCGCCGCCGGGAGTTGGTGAACACGATGGTCTGGCCGCGGTAGCCCTTCGAGGACTTCCGGTCGAACTCGCGTTTCACCAGCCGGTTGATGATGCGTGGCTTCTCCTGTCCGCCCGCGAAGGTGACGTGGCGCTCGATGGGGACGGGGCGCTCCTCGAACTCGATGAGGGTCGCCCAGAGCTTCTGGGCGAGTTCCGAGGGGTTGCCGACGGTCGCCGAGAGGTAGACCCACTGGGCGCCGCCGTAGTTCTGGCGCTGCTGTTTGCGCCTGTCGCTGTAGTACTTCAGCCGGGAGATGAGGCCGTCGAGGCGGTGGCCGCGGCCCTCCTCTTTGAGCGTGTGGACCTCGTCGATGACGACGGTCCCGATGTCGCCGAGGTCCTTCCCTGTCCGGAGCGCGTGGTCGATACCCTCGTAGGTGCCGACGATGACGTCGGCCGAGGGGTCGAACCGGGAGCCCGAGGCGGAGACGCGGCTCGCGCCGACCCGGATGGTCACGTCGACCATGTCGCCGTAGCGCTCCTCGAAGTCCTCGTGCTTCTGGTTGGCGAGCGCGACGAGGGGGACCAGAAAGAGCATCTTCCCCTTCCCGTTGAGGACGTTGTCGATGCCGGCCATCTCGCCGATGAGGGTCTTCCCGGTCGCGGTCGCGCTCACCACGAGTTGGTCGTCGCCGTCGAAGAGTCCATTGTCGACAGCCAGACTCTGGACCGGGAGCAGGGTGTCGAAGCGGTCTTCGAGCATCCCCTGCAGGCCGGGGTGGAGGTTCAGCGAGTCGGTCGGGACGAGGTCGATGTCGTCGGTCGTCGCCGATATCTCGTCGAACTTCGTGAGGTCGGGGTCGAGCTCGCCCTTGAGCAGGTTCTTGATCTTCTCGATGTCCTGTACCTCGAGCATCAGCTCCTCGAGGCGGTCCTGTGCGGGGCCGGTGAACTCGCCGTGGTAGGCGAGCTCCTGTTCGAGTTCGGCCCGGGCACAGTCGACGCAGATGTAGTCGCGCCCCGACTTCACGGCCGTGTCGGCCGTGATGGGCGAGTAGCGCCCCTCGGAGGCGCAGTAGCGACAGGTCCGGACCACCTTCGCCTCCAGCTGGTAACCGTCGAGCATCGACCGCAACTCGTCGCGGGCCGGCGAGGTGGTCTGCTCGGAGATGCGGATACGGGTCGCTCGGCGGGCGATCTCGACGAACTCGTCGGGGCTACGGGGCTCCTCCGACGAGCCGCGGATGACCCGGAAGCGACCGGGGCGGGGCCCGGCGCTGGTCTCCTTGAGTTCCAGTTTCGCGCGAAACACGCGCTTGCCATCGCGGACGACGACGGCGAGGTAGGTGTCACCGGTCTCGTGGAGGAACAACGTATCGACGCGCTGGACCTGTTCAGACACGGCTGGCGATACGTGAGTGGGGTATTTCAGGGTTCTGCGTTCCGGTCGTCCCCGCTACTCGCGGTTGACCGTCGCGGGGCGCCGACTCGTCTCGGGCTCGGGGTCGACGTCCTCGCAGACGATGAGGTCGGCGAAGGGGACCGTCGGGTCGTAGAGGCGGAGGTACGCCCGGTAGGTCGCGGCGACGTCGGTCGCCTCCGCCGCGGTCTGCCGGTCGTCGAAGCGATACCCCGACAGCGGCGCAGGGGTCTCGCCGGACTTCGCACAGACCACTCGGTACGGGCCACCCGGGGCGTGGAGGGCGTCCAGGTGGGCTCGAATCTCGCCGAACCCGTCGCGAAAGCGTGCCATCACTCCTGTCGATGCCCTATGAATAAAAAATCGTTATGGATTCCGCGAGATACTGCCGGCATCGACACCGATTCTTTAGGCCAGCCAAAAGCGGTTGTCTCCTAGACACTCGGGGCCGCTACACACCGATTCGCCAACTTTTTAGGTCGGCCTAAGATAGGTGTGGGTATGACCGACCCCGCCGGGCGCCTCCGACGCGCTCGCCGCACCGTCGCCGACCTCGCCAGCGAGGACGGCGGTTTCGTCGTCGCCTGCTCGACCACCGGCCACCGGCCCGAACCCGCGACCGGCACGCGGTTCGACACCCGTGACGACGCCCAGACGGCCGCCGAGGCGACCCGCACCTACCAGGCCGCGATGCGGGAACTCGACCCCGAGCACCCGACCTACCGACCCACCGTGTACGAGGACGACGACGCGCCCCTGCACGTCGCGACGACGCGCTCCCGGACCACGGGGATGCGCTCGAACGGGCTCCCCCGGACACAGGAGTCGGTGACGCTGAGCAACGGTCGAGACGGCGAGTGGATCCGGATGGACGACGCCCCGCTCATCCACCTCTCCCGGGACGACGGCCCCTTCGAGGACGACGTGGTGGCGCGACAGCTGGACGCGAAGCTCTCCGACTGAGGACGGCTACTCGTCCGTCTCCTCCCCTGTCTCGGGCGTCCCGAAGAGCCCGCAGAACAGGCCGACGGCGGCGCGAGACCGGGTGGTGCGAGGCTGTGACTGGCGCTTTCCCATACGGTTTAGGTTGGCCTAAACGAACAAAAGCGTACCGGAGCCGCCCGGGAGCCGATACTACTCGACCAGTTCGATCTCGTCGTCCCCGTTCGGCACCGCACAGAGGAACGCGCCCTGCTGGTCGCTCTCGTTGCGGTACCAGTGGACCGTGCCCGCCGGAATCAGGAGCGAGTCACCCGCCTCGACCCGGTACTCCTCGTCACCGATGCCCACGACGTACTCGCCCTCCAGTACGTACTGCTCGTGTTCCACCTCGTTGGTGTGTTTCGGCACCTCGCTGCCGGGGTCGAGCGTGAACCGGCGGATGGCGAAGTGGGGTGCGCCGTGGTCCGCGGAGACCAGTACCCCCTTGCGGAGCCCGGCGGCAGCGTCCACGTCCTCGTAGTCGATGTCTGCGGCGCGTCGTACGAGTGGTTCGGGGTCGCTCATGGCCGACGGTAGGCCGGGCGGGCACTTAATCGGCCACCCTTTAAGACCGTCCCGCGGCTACTGTTCCCCATGCGAAGTTTCCGCATCGGGTCCCTCTTCGGCATCCCGATCAAGTTGGACCTGACGTTCCTGTTGGTGCTTCCGCTGTTCGCCTACCTCATCGGCGACCGGGTCGCGGCCGTCGCCGACCTGATGAACCAGGTGTTCGGCGCAGGGCTGCCTATCGACCCCCTGACGACCGGGGCGACGCCCTGGGTCATCGGGTCGGCCGCCGCCATCGGCCTGTTCGCCGGCGTCGTGCTGCACGAACTCGGCCACTCGCTCGTCGCGATGCGCTACGGCTACCCCATCGACTCCATCACGCTGTGGATCTTCGGTGGCATCGCCTCGCTCTCCGAGATGCCCGAGGACTGGAAACAGGAGCTCCAGATCGCCATCGCCGGCCCCATCGTCTCCGTGCTGGTCGGGGTGGCCTCCGCCATCGCGTTCGTCGTGGTCCCGGCCGGCTACCCCGCGCCGCGGTTCGTCGTCGGGTACCTCGCGCTGATGAACCTCTCGCTCGCCGTGTTCAACATGCTCCCCGGCTTCCCGATGGACGGCGGTCGGGTGCTCCGCGCACTCCTCGCCCGCCGGCGGCCGTACGCCCGGGCGACCCAGATCGCCGCCGAGGTCGGGAAGCTCTTCGCGCTCCTGCTCGGCCTGTTCGGCCTGTTCACCTTCCAGATCCTGCTCATCGGTATCGCGTTCTTCGTCTACATCGGGGCGTCATCCGAGGCCCAGCAGGTCGTGATGAAGGCGGCGTTCCAGAACGTCACCGTCCGCGACATCATGACCCCGTGGGAGCGCCTCAACACCATCGAGCGCGACGAGAGCGTGGCGACGCTCATCCAGCGCATGTTCCAGGAACGCCACACCGGCTACCCGGTCCTGGAGAACGGCGCCCTCGTCGGGCTGGTGACCCTCGAGGACGCCCGGAGCGTCCCGTCGGTCGAGCGCGACGCCTACCTCGTCGAGGAGATCATGACGACCGACCTCGTCACCATCGGCCCCGACGCCGACGCGATGGAGGCCCTCCAGACCATGCAGGAGGAGGGCGTCGGTCGCCTGCTGGTCACCGACCACCACAACGAGCTCGTCGGGCTCATCTCCCGGACCGACCTCATGACCGCGTTCAACATCATCCAGGAGAGCGGCTCGGCGAACCCGGCGAGTCGGGCCGGGACCGCCGACTGAACTGATCTCTCTATTCCGGCAGTCACTCGCGACGAGGGTGACGACGACTCTCTCATATCGTTACTGACTCAACCAGAAGGTTTCATCTATCATGTGTGGGAAAATATGGGGGGATGGCTGACGAAGAGAACGAGGCCGAGTGGCCGTGTCCAAGTTGCGACTCCCGATTTGAAACACAGCGCGGTCTGCACGTCCACCACTGGCGAAGTCACGACGAACGCCTTCCAAACCGAGAGTGCCGATTCTGTGGAACCGAGTTCTACTCCGAACACGAACAGCGGTACTGTTCTACCGGCTGTCGACAGGAAGCCACCTCGAGCAAGGGCAGCGAGAACCCGAATTACAGGGGCGGCAAAGCAGAGACCACCTGCCGAATCTGTGGCTCCAGTTTCGAGTACTACCCAAGCGAAAAGACTGGTGTCTACTGTTCGGTATGTGTCGAGGATGGCGAGTGGCAGGAGACTCCCTGCCTCGACGGCACCGATAACCCCCGCTGGAAGGGTGGTAAACGCGAGGTCGCCTGCACCTACTGTGGGGAGCCAGTGTCGAGATATCCCAGCGAGATCAACGAGACAGTCCTCTGTAGCGAGACGTGTCGCAGCGAGTGGCTCTCGGAATCGAACACCGGCTCTGGGCATCCGAACTGGAAGGGCGGAGATCCCGGTCCGTACGGAACGGGTTGGTCGACAATCCGCAGACAGGCACTCGAACGCGATGGCTATCGATGTGTGATCTGTGGAACCACGAAGGAAGAGCTCGGCAGGAATCCCGACGTCCACCACCTTGTTCCGGTTCGACTGTACGCAGAATCCACCGGATTCGACGTCGCAGAGGCGCACGAACTGGAGAACGTGGCGTCGCTCTGTACGAGTTGCCACCGGAAGGCCGATTTCGGGAAGATCTCGTGGACAGAGCTGCGGAATGCGGTCTCCGAAGAATTATAGAATATATTATATAAATTGGCCTGGGTTGCTGGTTTCGGCGCGTAGAGGGGACGATAACGGCGACTAGCTATCTTTTGCTTCTGTAAGAATTTTGAAGGGTCCAGGTGCGAGAATTGAACCCGCGTCTCAGCCTCCACAAGGCTGAAGGATAGTCCACTACCCCAACCCGGACACTGTGTGCATCCACAGGTAATCCAGCAGCGTAAAAATACGTTACGACTCGGCGGTTCCACGACAGACAGACACACGCGGGGTGAGACCGGGGCGCTTTTGCCCGGCACGCTGCAATAGCTGTCCAAGCGTGGCCATCACGGACAAGATCTACGTCAAGAACCACCGCCAGCTCAGCTCCCAGCTGGACACGAACATCCCGAAGGGGGCGTTCAAGGGGGCGACGCTGGACATCCTGTTCAACGGTGGGGAGAACCTGGACAAGCTCGACGAGACGACGCGAGAGCGCGTGCTGGACTTCGCGCAGGACTTCATGGACTGTGGCTGTGACAACGCGCCGTACTGCGGGCATCCGGAGCGGAAGTTCATCAGCTACCTGCTGGAGTTGCGGGCGCAGGGGCTGAGCCCGAGCGCCATCGTCGACGTGATGGGTGACGATTACATGGTGTACGCCTACGAGGGCGACGTGCTGTCGTTCCTCGACGACGGGGTCCGGACGCTGGAGGCGATGGAGGAACTGGCTCGCGTCGACGACAACGAGGAGATGCGACAGCGGGCGAAGCGGTCGAAAGAGGAGCTTTCGGGCTAGGGCGTCGGGAGGTCAGTCGCGGATGCGGTAGGTCGAGTCCTCGTCGCGGTCGGTCTCGAGGTCGAGGTCCTCGAGGTGGATGACCTCCTCGCCGTCTTCGGCCTCTTCGAGGGCCTCGCGGAGGTGCGTGACGTACTGTTTGTACTCGTCGAGCTGTTCGCGGAGGTGGTCCGCTTCGAGTTCGAGGCGTTCGTGTTCGCGGACGAAGCTCTTCGGGACCTCGACCTTCGGAGGCCACTCCTCGCCGCCGGTACTTCCCTGTTCGGGGACCTCGTGTTCCGGGAGTACCTCGACCTGGCCGTCGTGGGCGACGAGCATGTCGACGTAGTCGCGGAAGACCGCCGAGAGGGAGATGTCCCGCTCCGCCGCGATCTCCTGGAGCGTGTCGAAGGCGTCCTCGTTCACGCGGAAGGAGATCGTCTTGTTCTTGTTGCCCATGTCGTGGAACAGTAGGGAGGCCGACCTACTTGAAGTTTCGTCAGACGATTGTCGAAACGTCACGGGTGTCCTCGGGCACCGGGCATTTTTTATCCGACCTGTCAGAACCCGATAGTATGGTCCCGGCACTGGTTCTCCCGGTTTCGACCCTCCTGGTCGCCGGTGGTGCGGTCGCCATCGCGGCCACCGGTCGCGCGTCCCGCCACAGGACTGCTGGTGCGGCCGGCTTCGCCGCCGGTATCGCGTTGCTCGGCCTCACCGGCGTCCTCGCACTCTTCACCGACCAGCTATCCGTGCTCCTCGGGCTCCGCGTCCTCGGCCTCCTCGGTTCCGTCGTCGGGGTCGGGTGCTGGTTCTGGTACGCAATGGCTCGGCGGCCGGCGCCCCCATCGTCGGTCGTCCTGACACCGGTCGCGCTCGTCCTGGCTGCCGGGCAACTGGTGGTGGTGACGAACCCGGTCCACGGGCTGTACTGGCAGACCGTCGAGACCACGATGCACCGCGGCTACACCGTGCTCTCCGCCGAACCCGGAATCGCGTATTTCGCGCTCCTCGCGGTCACCCACGCGGTGCTCCTCGCCGGTGCCGTCGTCCACGGTCGCGAGGCGCTTCGGCGCGACCCCGGCAGCGGCCTCGCGCTCGTCGGCTATGTCGTGGTGGTCCTCGGCGTGGTCGCCGCAGCTGCGGGCGGCTTCAGGGCCGCAGGCCCGTTCGGGATGGCCGTCGCGTCGCTACTCGTCGCCGTCTCGACGCGGGTCGAATAAAGGAACGTCGGCCGGTCTCAGGCCGGGGCTTCCGCTTCGTCCTCTTCCTCGTCGTCACCGCCGACGCCGTCCATGCTCTCCAGTGCCTGGATGACCTCGTCCCGGTACATGCTCAGCATGTCGGGGTCGTAGTGCTCGCGGGCCATGGCGGCGTACTCGTTGGTCTCGTCGTCGAAGGCCTCGATGCGGTCGAGGGTGCGCTCTGCGGTCTCGACGACCCAGCGGTTGCGGGTGGCCTCGTCCACCGGCGTGATGGACTCCGGCCGCAGAGAGACGTTGATGCTCCCGTCGTCGGTCTCGAACGTGCGCGGCTTGCCCACGACGGAGACGTAGGCAGGCGGTTCGGTCTCGCGCAGGAACGAGGCCGCGTCGGGCTGGTACTGGCCAGCGTACACGAAGAACGTGCCCGTGGGGTCGACCACGCGGCCACGCCAGTACTCCGAGTCGTCACCGATGTCCTCGGTCTCGGTGAGGGTGCCGACGACGAACACGCGGTTGGCGCGGTCGCCCGTCGGCAAGAGCGCGAAGTTGGGGGCGCGCTCGTCGTCGGATTCCTTGAACGTGTACGTCGCGTCGTTGAACTCGCGTGCGAAGACGCGCTTTGCGACTTCGCGGGTGGGTGCCTGACTCATGTCACATCGACCTCGCGCGGATGAGAGCCGCTTCTCCACTCGGACTGTCCGTCAGCTCCTCGAGGTCGTCGACGAGGACGTACCGACCGAAGGTCGGCCCCTGGACGCGGTAGTACGTGCCCATGATGGCGTCGCTGATCTCGTCGGCGACGACCGTGGTGTCGAGCGCGTCCATGGCCATCTGCTTGGCCTCGTCGAGCGTGATGCCCGCGACGGACTCGGTCGCCTCCTTGTCGAAGATGACCTCGTGGGCGTCGATGCCGTCGTCGACGACCGCCTTGATGCGGAGGTCGAACTCGCCCTCGCCCTCGCCGTGTTCGGCACAGCGGCCGTTCTGGAGGACGCGCGTGCAGTCCTCCTCGGGGCAGCGCTTGATGAGGCCGCTCCCGGACTGGATGTCCACGAGCGCGCCCTCGACGGTCGTCGAGTCGTCGCCGACCTCGACGTCCTCGTCGAGTTCCTCGATGCCGGTCGTGCGGTTGAGCTTGACCGAGAAGTTGCCCTCGTACTCGTCGGTGATGACGTTGGTCAGGCTGTAGGACTTGCCCTCCTCCAGCTCGGGCAGTTCCGAGGTGGTGAACGAGACGAACTTCTTCGTCCCGGACTCGTCGCCCAGCAGGCCGACCTGTGCGACGGCCTCCGAGCGGGGCTCCCAGAGCTGGGTGACCTTCGCGGTCACGTCGATCCACTGCTCGTCCTGGTCGATGTCACCGAGGAGCATCTCGTCGTTGGCACCGCCACTGCCGAGTTCGTCGCGGTCCATGCCGGCCTCGTCGAGGTAGTGGGTCCGGACGCTGCGGGTTGCCTCGTCCATCGGGACCTTGAACTCGTTGACGAGCCGGTCGAGACGCTCTTCGATGTCGTCGACGGACACGTCGATGTCGTGCCCGGAGAACTGTTCGTGTATGTCTTCCGCGTGCTGGCGCACATCAGTCATGGTCTCTCTGTCTCCGCGTGTGTTTCGGTGGGAGACGTATCGGGATTGGTGCGCGATGGTATTTAATGTGTGGCATGCGCGGTGAAAGTGAAACTGGCCGCCGTCGTCGGCTACACCCCGAGGCGCCGACGACCGAACGCGAGCACCGTCATGAGTGGGTAGCCGAGGACGACGAACAGGGCGAACCACACGAGCACGTCTTCGAGCGACTGGACCTGGTCGCCGTAGTTCAGGGCGGCCGAGACCGTCGCGAGGGCGAGCACGGCGAGCAGTCGGTTCCGGTCGGTCAGGGAGGGCGTCTCTGGCGAGGACATGGGTCGAGTCGCGGGGTCGGCTGGTCGTTCGGCCGGTGGGTCCTTCAGGCTTCGCTCGCCGCCGCGAGGCTCGCATCGCGAAGGGGTCCCACCGACGTACCTTAGTGTCCCGCGCCGCTACGATGCGACAACGATGCGAACGTTCGGCTCCGGGAGGTGCCCCCGGTGAGCGACGAGGACGACGACCCCGTCGGGCGGTTCATCCGCAAGACGTTCCGGTCGGCCGGGCGCCAGTACGCGAAGACCCGCGAGAACTTCACGACCGGCCGGCAGGTGAGCAAACTGCCCCACGACGAGTACGGGCGGGCGAGACTCGTCTGTCGGCGCTACGCCGAGAAGCGCGCGGTGTTGCTGAGCGACGCTGGCGTGCCGGAGTGCTTCGACCCGGAGAACCCGGACTGCCAGGGCTGTCTCGAGGACATCCAGGAGGGGCAGATAGAGACGTGGTGACGACCGTCGCGCTCGTGCTCGCCGGGGGGACCGGCACCAGACTCTACCCCGCGAGCAGGAGCGACCGCCCCAAGCAGTTCCACGCCTTCGGGGGCGAGGACTCCCTGCTCGCCCGGACCGTCGCCCGCACCGGTTTCGCCGACGAGACGTACGTCCTCACGGGCGACGACTACGCCGACCAGGTCCGCGAGCACGCCCCGAGCGCGGGCGTCCTCGTCGAGCCCGCCGCGAAGGACACCGGGCCGGCACTGGCCTACGCGGCCCGCATAATCCGCGAGCAGGTCGGCGACTGCGTGCTGCTGTGCCTGCCGAGCGACCACCACGTCTCGGGCGACTTCGCGAGCGTCGCGGGCCGCGCCTGTCAGGTTGCAGTGGAAACCGAGGGGTTGGTGACGATGGGCGTGGAGCCGACCCGACCCGCCACCGGCTACGGCTACATCGAACCCGGCGAGTTCGCGGCGGGGGTCGCCCCCGTCGAGCAGTTCCGCGAGAAACCGGGTGCAGCGACCGCCGAGGCGTTCGTCGCCGAGGGGTTCCTCTGGAACGCGGGCATCTTCGCGTGGACGCCCGACGCCTTCCTGCGCGAGTGCGAGGGCACCCCACTGGACCCGGTCGCCACCGCCGAGGACCCGGCCGAGGGCTTCGACCGCGCCGAGGCCGTCAGCGTGGACTACGCCGTCCTCGAACGCACCGAGGACGCCTACGTCGTCCCCGCGGACTTCGAGTGGGACGACCTCGGCTCGTGGGACGCCTTCGAGCGCCTGCTGACGGGCGACGACGCGGAGAACGCGGTGCTTGGCGATGCGCTCACCATCGACGCCAGCGGGAACGTGGTCGCGGCCGACGAGAAACACGTCTCGCTGGTCGGCGTCGACGACCTCGTGGTCGCGGCCTACGACGACCGGGTGCTGGTCGTGTCGAAGGTCGAGGCCCAGCGCGTGCGCGAGGTCGTATCCGAGTTACGGGCGCAATCGCGGTTCTGACTCTTCCTTAACTTCGCGTCCGGCCGCCGTCGACCGGGAGCGACGCGCCCGTGACGAAACTCGCCTTCTCCGACGAGAGGAACGCCACCACGTCGCCGAGTTCCATCGGGTCGCCGATGCGGTTCATGGGGATGTCGGCCGCCCAGTCCGCCAGTCCGTCCTCGTAGCTGTCGTACTCGCCGCGCTCCATCGACTGCTCGATGAGCTCCTCGATGCGGCTGGTCTCGTGGGCGCCGGGCATGACGACGTTCGCACGCACGTCGGGGGCCCACTCGCGGGCGACCGTCTTCACGAGGCCGACGACCGCCCGGCGGACCGCGTTCGACAGCACGAGGCCGTCGATGGCCTCGGTGACGCTGGTCGAGGTGATGGCGACCCAGCTGCCCGAGTCGCTGGCGGCGAGGTGCGGGTAGGCCTCCTGGAGCGTCCAGACGGCACTCATCACGAGCAGGTCGTAGGCCGAGTAGAAGTCCTTCTCCGTCATGTCGAGGAACGGCCCGGAGGGCGGGCCGCCGGCGGAGGTGACGAGGTGGTCGAGGCTCCCGAACGCCTCGACGGTCGTCTCCACCAGGTCCGTGATGTCGTCGGGGTCGGTGATGTCGGCCTGGCGGGGGAGCACCTCGCCGAAACCGTAGTTCTCGATCTCCTCGGCGGCCGCCTCGAGGCGGTCCGGGTCGCGGCCACAGATGGTTACGTTCGCGCCCTCCCGGGCGAGTGCCTTCGCGCTCGCGAGCCCCAGACCGGACGAGCTCGCGGTCACCAGTGCGACCTCTCCTTCGAGGTTCAGGTCCATGCCGGGAGAGACGGTCCCATCCCCCTAAGTTCCTGAGTTCTTTATCACGTCTGCCTCGACCATCGCGACCGAGATGGGCAGGCCGAACTCGCCCTCGTCGGTGATGGGGAACTCGACGACCGACGCGACCGCGTCGGTGTTCAGCGGCCCGTAGATGTGCGGGAAGCCGTCCTCGTACTCGATGTCTGCGTCGACCTTCGACTCGTCGATGCAGACGAGCAGCGAGTCGTCGGGGAAGTCGTTCGCGGGGTGGTTCGCCACGTCCTCGACCTGCTCGGGCTTCGAGCAGTGGATGAACCCCTCCTCGTCGAGGCTCGGCGGCCGGTACTCGTCGGCGTCGTCGTCCCAGTCGGACTCGGGGACGATGTGCAGGATGAGACCCATACCGACGGGAAGGACGTCGACGGCCTAATCGGTGTCCTTCTGCCGGCGCACCTGCACGGTCCCGTCGGTCGTGACGCTGATGAGCAGGTTCTCGCCGACCTCGCGACCGTCGATCGCGCTCCCGGCGGCGTCGTTGATGACCTTCATCAGGTCCGGCGCGGTGTGGGGGACCTTCACGTCGACCTCGTCACAGGCGTCGTACACCTGCTGGGGCACGTCGTAGAGGTCGGCCCCCGCCTCGACCGTCACCCGGACCGGGGCGGCGAGCGCGTCGGCGAACGCGACCGTCTCGCGGGCCTTCGCGACGTTGTCGCGGGCGGTCGATTCGACGCTGGAGATGTTCGCGCGGGAGGTGCCGAGACGCTCGGCGATGGCGGCCTGGGCGTACCCGCGCTCCCTGAGCGCGAGCACCTCCGCCTGCCGGCGCGTCAGGACGCTCTCGGCGGCGGCGAACCCCGTCTCGTCGAGGATGTCGTCTACGTCGGGCAACTCGTCGGCCATGTGGCGGCGTAGGACCCGCCACGCGAAAAAGGGTCGGTGGAAACGGTGGACTGTCCGTGGGGTGGCTCGCGGCGGTCGGCCGCGTTACTTGCCCCAGAAGTTGTCGCGGCTGCCGAGGCGCTCGCGGCTGGCGCGGCCGCTCTTCTCGCTGGCGGCTGCCTCCTGTTCGTCCTCCTCGTCGTCCTCGTCGTCCTCCATCGGCAGGCGCTCGAGTTCCTCGGCCTGCGCGTGGTTGTTGTACACCTTGGTTATCTCGACCTTCGCGCGGGCCTCGGGCAGGACGCCGTCGACGAAGATGATGAAGCCGTCGTCGGTCCGGCCGATGCCGGCCCCGGACTCGTGGATGTCCGTCACGTCGATGACGTACTCCTCGCCGGGCTTGACGGGCTGGGTCTTCAGGTCCGAGATGGGCTGGTCGTAGTTCTTGCACCACTCCATCCCCCCGCGGTCCCCGTAGTGGGCACAGCCCATTCCGGCGATACGTTCCTCGAACCTGGGGCAGTCGTCCGCGAGTGGACAGTCCGACATGGACACGACTAACGAGGCAGGCGTCTAAACGCTTGCGCCTTCCCCGACTCAGCCGGACAGTCACGGCCGATTTCGTGTGCGAGCGCGGCCCACACCCGGCTCGCGCGGACGGGCCGCCGCGAGCGACACCGTTTCGTTCCTGCCGCCCCGAGTGCGAGTATGTCCCGTCGGGTCCCCGAAGCCGCCATCGTCGTCGGCGTCCTGTTCGCCACGACGTGGCTCGTCTTCCCCGTCCTCGTCGGCGAGGTCGACCTCGTCGCCGACCCGGCATCGTTCCTCGGCTACGTCGGGGTCGCGGCCGTCCTGTTCTACCCCTTCGCGGCCTACACCGTGACCCGCGCCGACGACCCGGACGACACCATCCTGCCCCGGCCCGCACTCGCCGCGGCGGCCGCCGCCGGCACCCTGTGCGCCCTCGTCGGCCTCGTCGGCGGCGCCCCCCTGCTCGGCCTGTTCGTCGGCCTCGGCGTCGCGATGCCGGCCGCGGCCTACGCGGTCGCCTTCGACGCCGTCTCGCCCCCGCCCCTCCCGACGCTGGTCGCGGGGACCACCCTCGGCCTCGCCAGTCTGGCCGGCGGCCTCGCGCTCGGGCAGCCGTGGCTCGGCGGCCTGACGGCCCTGTTCGCCTTCCTGCCGGCGCTCGGCACCTACGACCACCTGACCCGCGACCGGCTCCCCACCCGGGGCGTGCTCGGCGCGACCGTGCTGGCGACCCTCGTCGTCGCCGGCCTCGGCCTCGGCGTCGCCGCCTCCGAGACCGCGACGCTGGCCGCGGTGCTCACGGTCGGGTTCGCGGGCATCGTGACGGCGCGGGTGGCGGCGGTGCCGCCGCGAGAGGCGTTCTGACCGAGCTATCGAGCCATCACTCCGCCGGTTCGAGCGCCCAGCTGCCACCGAGGACGACCCCGGCGAGCAACAGCAGTATCCCGATGTCGGCGAGGAGGTCGGTCGTGTTCGTCCAGACGAAGCCGCCGAGGACGAGGAGCAGGAGGCCGAGTCGATATCGGTCGTCGGACATGCCCGAGACGACAGGGGGACGACGGAAAAGTGTCGGTCCTCGGTCGCCCTCTGCCCTCCTCAGGCCGGGTCGAGGCGGAACAGGGCGCTGGTGTTGCTGTCGGTGTCCTCCGCGAGGTCGCCACAGACCAGCACGGACTCCCCGACGACCGCCGGCGAGGAGGCGTTGAAGTCGCCGGACCCGCCCTGGAACTGCCAGCGCTGCCGGCCGGAGGTGGCCACGCCGACGACGGCGTTGTTGTCGCCGGCGACGAACACGGTGTCGCCCGCGACCGCCGGCGAGGACCCGACGTGCTCGCCGACCGGCAGGAACCACTGGCGGCCGCCCGAGGCGGCGTCGAACGCGTGGAGGTTGCCGGCCCAGTCGCCGCAGTAGACGACCCCGTCGGCGACCGCCGGGGAGGAACTCACGGGTGCGTCGGCGGCCGACCGCCAGCGCGTCGCCCCGTCCGCGGTGTCGAGTGCGTACACGTTCGCGTCCCAGCAGCCGACGTAGAGCGTCCCGTCGACCACCGCGGGCGTCGAGACGACGAAGTCGGGGAGCGTCCGCGTCCAGCGCGCCGCTCCGTCGCCGGTGGCGACCGCGTGGACCGTGCCCTCGGCGTCGAGTTCGGTCGCGGTCGCGTGTGGTTCCTCGTCGAGGTTCCCCCACTGGTAGAAGGTGTCGTAGTACAGCACGTCGAAGAGGTCGTCGGTGCCGTCGGGGAGTTCGTTCGCCGTCGTGCTCGGGACGTACACCGTGTCGTCGACGACCGCGGGGGACCCGAGGACCGTCCGCCCGCCGGTGTCGTAGGCCCACCGTTTGCTGCCGTCGGCGGCGTCCAGCGCGTACAGCGTTCCCTCGGTCCCTGCGACGTACACCGTCCCGTCCGCGACCGTCGGGGAGGCGAACGACCCGGACTCGATGGACGTCTGCCAGCGATAGGCGCCGGAGGCCGCATCGAGCGCGTAGAAGGTCCCGCCGTCGAGCGGGCCCGCGAACAGGGTCCCGTCCGCGACCGCCGGCGACCCGATGTCGTCGGCGTCGGCCGGGAACTGCTGCTCCCACAGCACCGACCCGTCCTTCGTGTCGACCGCCCGGAGGAGCGCGTCGTCGGCGAGCACGAAGGCCCGCCCGTCCGCGACGACCGGCGAGGAGTAGGCGTCGATGCCGTCGGGCAGCGACGAGCGCCACGTCTCCGTGACCTCCCCGGTCGGCCCCGTCGCGTCCGGTGCGACGCCCGCGTTCGCCGGGCCGCCCCGGAACTGCGCCCAGCGCCCCGATAACGCCGTGACCGGCTCCGGTTGCTCGGTCGTGGCCTCGGTCTCCGGTGGGTCCGTCCCGACCGGTCGCGTCGTCTCCGTCGCCGTGTCGGTCGTCGTTCCCGCCGCCGGTCCCCCACCGTCGCTCTCGAGCCGGAGGCAGCCGGCCAGTGCCAGTCCACTCCCGAGCGCACCCAGGAGTGCCCGCCGCGAACCTCTCATGGCACGCACATGGCACTACCTGTACATTAACTAACTGGCAGCCGAGAAGTGCGCGACCCTACGCCAGCGGCGTCCGCTCGACGACCTGACCGTCGTAGGTCGGGTACTGCTCGACGATCTCGCCGTCGTCGACGTCGCCGTCCTCGATCATCTCCTCGAGCAGCCACCAGGCGACCTCGAGGTGGTTCTGCTTGACCGTGTAGAACTCCTCGGGGACGCCCAGCGCCTCGAACACATCGGGGTCGGTGTAGGTCTTCCCGTAGACCAGCGTCCCGTCGTCGGTCACGTCGTCGAACTCCCGGCGGACGTTCTGGGCCATCCGTTTGAGCCGGCGGCGGTGCTGGGCGGCGTCCTTGAAGACGCTGGTGCAGAAGTAGACGCGCTCGTGGTCGCCCATCACGTCGAGGATGGCTTCACGAGAGCCGTCGACCGCGGACATGTGGCCCTCCTTGAGTTCGAACCCTTCCTCCTGCATCCGACGGTAGTTGCCCTGGCTCATCTCGAACTCGTTGATGTTGCAGAAGTCGGCGGCGCCCTCGTCGAGGAACTCGAGGAACTCCTCCTCGGGGCGGATGCCCGGAATCTCGAAGGCGGGGGTCAGCCCCTCCTCGCGGGCGATGTAGAGTATCTCCTCCCACTCGGTGCCGTGCATGTCGCCCCACAGCTCCAGCGGCGGGTGGAAGCGGATCTCGTCGAGGCCGGCCTCCGAGAGCCGGCGCATGTTCTCGCGGCCGCCCGTGATGCCGGTGTAGAGGTGGGTGTGGTGGTCCTCGCCGAACTCGTCTTTCAGCAGGGAGAGGTAGTGGCAGGTGCGGTCCAGCGCCTCCTGCGGTTCACCGCCGGTGATGGAGGTGCCGAGCGCGTCCATGCGCTTGGCCTCGGTGATGACGTCCTCGTCGGACTCGACGAGGCGTTCGTTGGCGTAGACGTCGGTGACGTTCTTGCGGTTCTCACCGAGGGGGCAGTAGAAGCAGTCGCGCTGGTCACAGTAGCCGTAGACGAACATGACCATCTTTCCGCCTTCCGCGCACTGCTCACAGCCCTTGGAGATCATTCGTTGTACAGGATAACCGCCCCGAGCGGGAAAAAGCGTGCGAAATGGTATCGGCGTGGCTCGCGGGTGCATGACAGGGGTTCGGTGCCGTGGGTCCGCCGTCGTTCCGGCGGAACAGACCTGTCTACCGGGCGTAACGTTTAGGCGGGTCGCGCGCGTCGCTCGACCAGAGATGCAACCTCCACTCCCGGTCGTCGTCGCGGGTGGCGTGCTGGCCCTCGGCTTCCTCGTCGCGGTCCTTCGCGCCCGGTCGAGCGAGTCGACGGACCTCGGGAGCCGACTTGGCGGTTCCTACGAGCAGCGCGACCACCGCGTCGGCCGGGGGGAGGACTTCGACGGGGACGGCGTCGGCGACCGGACGCGGTCCGGCGAGGCCGACATGTCGGACCAGAGCTGGGACGACGAGGAGGGGACGGAGGACGTGATGGACGCCGCCGAGGGGTCCAAAGAGTCCGGCTGGAACCAGTTGTAGTGCCCTGTCTCGCATCCGGTCTCCCCCGGCCAGTGAGGGGTCCACCACTTCTTCGTGCTAGACTCCCTCTGACACAGTATGGCGACCGATCTGCCGCGCCCGCCCGAGAAACCCAGCCTCGACCTCGACCGCGGGGTCGAACTCACGGAGGTGGTCATGCAGGCCATCGAGTTCGTCGCCGCGGTCGTGATGGTCTTCCTGTTCGCGGTCGGGGTCCTCGACCTCGGGATGCAGATCGCCGGCGCCGTCGGGAACGGCGACATCACCGACCCGCTCGTCGTCGTCGGCTTCATCGACACCGCGCTGTTGCTGTTCATCATCGTCGAGGTGTACCAGACCGTCCTGGCGTACGCCCAGAAGTCGAAGACGACCGAGATCGTCCGCATCGTCCTCTACACCGGCGTCATCGCGATGGTCCGGAAGATCATCGTCTTCCGCACCGACGTCTACCCGAGCAAGACCGAGGCACTGCTCACGGCGGGTGCCTACACCGTCGTCTTGCTCGGGCTCGGGGTGTTGCTGTACATCGAGCGCACCGCGGCACAGAAGGAACTGGCGTCGGAGGAGGGCGACGAGAGCGACGACTCAGACTAGCTCGTCGGTGTCGACGACGGTCGCGAACTCGCCCGAGAGCTGTGCGAGTGCGGCCCGGTGGTTCTCCGCGGCGTCGAGGTGGCCGCCGCCGGGGACCTCGCGGTCGAACGTCGCGGTCGCGTCCGCGACGAGGACCGGGTCGAAGCCGAGGTTCTCGGCCATCCGGGTCGTCGTGGAGACGCAGTGGTCCGTGGTGAGGCCGCAGACGACGAGGCGGTCGTGGGTCGTCTCGCGCAGCCAGTCCTCGAGGTCGGTCCCGAGGAAGGCGCTGTTGACGGTCTTGGCGAACACCGGTTCCTCGCCTGCCGGCTCCAGCCCCTCCTTGAACGCGTTCCCGGGCGAGTCGGGGCGCAGCGGCGAGTCCGGTTCGGTCGAGTCGTGCTTCGCGTGGGCGACCGGCCAGCCCCGCTCGCGCCAGGCGGTGAGGAGGCGCTGCATGTTCGTCTCGGCCTCGGGCGTCGAGCGCTCCTCGCCCCAGCCGGGGTCGTCGAAGCCGCACTGGGCGTCTATCAGCAACAGGACGTCGCTCACGCCCGGACCTCCAGCGGGCAGTCCTCGAGTTCCTCGTCGCCGTCCGGCAGCATGTACTGCTTCCACTCGTGGCTGGTGTCGTCCTCCCAGTCGCCGAGGTGGGCGTGCGGGCAGACCGCGTCGTAGTCGTCCAGCCGCCCCTGGATGACCTCGCGGGCGTGCTGGCCCGCCTCGGTGTCGCCGGTGATGCCATCGAAGACGTCGCGGGGCTGTACCGTCACCTCCAGCCCGTGCGGGTTGTGCCGGCTGTGGCGCTGTTCGTAACTCGGGGCCCGCACCGTCGGGAAGATGGGTTCGCCGCCGAAGCAGAACTCGAACTGGTGGTGGTCCGGGTCGGTCGGGAACTCGTCGGGCCAGGGCTCTGGGTCGTTGTCGTGGAGGAACTGGAGGACGTCCCAGTAGCGCTCGAACCACTCCCCTTCGGATCGCTCGCTGCCGTCGTGCTGGAAGAACGCGACGAGCGAGGTCCGCGGGGAGTGGTGTTCGTAGGTCTCGAGGTACGCCAGCAGCACGTCACGGAAGCGAAGCAGCGACTCGTCGTCGAGGCCGGGGACGAACGTGTACAGCGCCCAGCCCTTCTTCTCGGAGTCGACGCCGAAGTAACACGGGAACGGGGTTCCATCCTTCTCGCCGAGCATCGTGTGCCGGAACTCCTCGTAGTGCTCGACGGCCCAGTCGGGGAGCGTCCCCGCGTCGAGACGGTCGTGCAGACGTTCCTGGTCGAACAGGCGTGTCACGTCGGTGCCGGTCAACGGCGACGACGCGCCTGCAGCGGCCCGGTGGCTCATGTGGCAGAGTTGGTGTCCACGGCTTTGTAGGCCACGGTTGCTTCCCGATTCGCGGGAAACCCCCGGCCGTGGCCGTCGTCAGGTCTCGAGAACCGGCGAACACCTCTTGCTGGCCGGCACCGTAGCTCTCCCTATGGACGTTCACCCTCTCCGGTTCGGCTCCATCCACGTGAAGGAGGCGCACTACCGTGGCCGGGGGAACTCCCGGGCGATGCGGACGCTGCGCTGGGCGCTCGACCCGCGCTTTCACGAGCCGCTGCCCATCCTCGGCTGGCTCGTCGACCACCCGGAGGGTCCCATCGTCGTCGACACCGGCGTCAGGGCCGGCGCGACCCTGCCGACGTACTTCCCGTCGCTCTCGCGCTGGTTCTACCGCTGGCAGTTCCAGCTGGACGTGGCGCCCGAGGACGAACTCGACCCGCAACTGCGCCGGCACGGGGTCGACCCGGCCGACGTGGAAACGGTCGTCCTGACCCACCTGCACTTCGACCACGTCGACGGTCTCTGCGACGTGCCCGGCGCCGAGGTGGTCTGCTCCCGGCGCGAGTACGAGGACGCGATGGCCGGCGGGGCACGGTACGGGACCCTGCGCGAGCACCTCCCGGCGACCTTCGACCCCACCCTGATCACCTTCGACGGGCCCGAAATCGGTCCCTTCTCGGCGTCGCACCACCTCGCCCACGGGGTGTTCCTCGTCCCGACACCGGGGCACACCCACGGCCACCTCTCGGTCGTCGTCGACACCGGCGACGGCGAACTCTTCCTGGCGGGCGACGCCGCCTTCGACCAGCAGGCCCTCCTCGACCGGCGCATCGACGGCGTCTCGATGGACGCCGACACGCACCGCGAGACCCAGCGGCGCATCTGCCGGTTCGCCGCCGAGCGCCCGACCGTGGTGTTGCCCGCCCACGACCCCGACGCCCCGCGGCGACTGCACGAACACGAGTACTGTCGCGTCCCGGCCGACGGGGTGCCCGCAACCAAAAGCACTTGAACGCCAACGGCGAACTCATCGACTGAATGCTGCTCGTGCTGTGCGTCGACCTCGACGACGACATCGGTCGGAAGACGGGCATCCGGACGCCCGTCGTCGGCCGGGAGAACGTCGAAGAGGCCGCCGTCGCCCTGGCGACCGCCGACCCCGAGGACTCCGACGTGAACGTCCTCTTCCAGGGTATCAACCTGCTCGACACCATCACCGACCAGCAGGTCGAGGTCGCCGCCGTCACCGGGAACGAGAAGAGCGACGTGAGCGCCAACCGGAAGGTGGGCGAGGAGGTCGACGAGGTGCTCGCGGGGCTCTCGACGAGCGAGGAGGTCACCGCCCTCATCGTCACCGACGGGGCACAGGACGAGTCCGTCATCCCCGTCATCCGGTCCCGGGTGAAGGTCGACGGCGTCCGCCGGGTCGTCGTCCGGCAGGCCCAGGACCTCGAGTCGATGTACTACACGATGAAGCAGGTCCTGAACGACCCCGAGACCCGCGGGACCCTGCTCGTCCCCATCGGCATCCTCCTGCTGGTGTACCCCCTCGCCATCGCCGCGACGTTCATGGACGTCACGGTCGGGAGCGTCCTCGGCCTCGCCTCGGCGCTGGTCGGGGTCTACCTCATCTCCCGCGGCCTCGGGCTCGGCGAGACGCTCGACAGGACGGTCGAGCGCGTCCGGAACAGCCTCTACGCCGGTCGGATGACCCTGCTCTCGTACGTCGTCGCGGCCGCCCTGCTGGTCGTCGGTGGCGTCAGCGGTGCGGAGTACCTCTCGGCCGCCCAGGCCGAGGTGGAGACGGCCCTGTCGGCCTCGCAGGTGCTCGCGGCCCTGACCTTCGGGGCGGTCCGGTGGTTCGCCGCCGCCGGCGTCACGACCAGCCTCGGCCAGATAACCGACGAGTACATCGCCGGGACGCTGGAGTGGCGCTACCTCAACGCACCCTTCTACGTCGTCGCCATCGGGGCGGTGCTGCACGCCGTCTCGGCGTTCTTCCTCGGCCTGATGTCGCTCTCGAACCTCGCGGCCGTGCTGACGGGCGGGACGCTGCTCGGACTGGTCAGCACGCTCGCGTTCGCCATCGCGGAGACGCACTTCGCGGAGGGACAGGAGACCGACGCGGAGACCGGCTGAAAAGAGCGTTCTCGACTCGACCCGACTACCGCTCCCGCACGACGACGAACCGCGCCAAATCACGCAGGTACTCCGCCGCCTCGGTGTCGCCCGTATCGACCTTCGAGAGCGCCTCCAGCGCCGCCTCGGCCTCGGCCTCGGCGCGCTCGTTGGCCTCCTCGGGCGTGAGGTCGGTCACCTGCACGACCGAGGGCCGGTCCATCTCGGCGTCCTGTCCGGTCGGCTTCCCGAGGTCGTCGGCGTCCGCGGTCGCGTCGAGCACGTCGTCGCGGATCTGGAAGGCGATACCGACGCGCTCGGCGTACTCGCCAAGCGCCTCGATGGTGTAGCCGTCCGCGCCGGCCGCCACCGCGCCCAGTTCGGCGGCCGCCCGGAACAGCGCCCCCGTCTTCCGGCGGGCGAGCTCCATGTACTCGCGCTCGTTCGTCGGCTGGGCGACGATCTCGGTCGCCTCGCCCTCGCCGAGTTCGACCATCGCCTCGGAGACGATCTGCATCGCCTGCGGCTCGGAGGAGAACAGCGCGAACGCCTCCCCGAGCAGGCCGTCGGAGGCGATGATGGCCGGCCCGTAGCCGTATTCTGCCCACGCCGCGGCGGTCCCGCGGCGGATGTCGGACTGGTCGATGATGTCGTCGACGACCAGCGACGCGTTGTGCACGAGTTCGATGCCGACCCCGAAGTCGACGGCGTCCTCGGCGTTCCCGCCGGCCGTCTCGCAGGCCAGCACCGTCACGGTCGGGCGAACCCGCTTGCCCCCCGAGAGCGAGACGTGTCGCAATTCGTCGGCCAGTTCGGGGGGCTCGACGGCGTCGAGCACCTCCACTAACCGGTCGTCGACCAGCCCACGCCGCCGCTCCAGGAACTCCATCACCGACCGCTTAGGAACGCCCCGAAAAGTAGGTGACGGAACGTGTCCGTCCTGGCCGGGGCTGAAAGGTAGCTGTGAATCGGCCGCACGAAAGCCGGCGGCCGTCAGGTGTGGGGAGTGGTTCTGGTCAGTGGTCGCCGAACTCGAAACTGTCGTCGTCCCCGTCGGCTGCCGGCCCGTCACCGGGGTCCGGCGTCTCCAGAGTCTCCGCCTCGAAGTCCTCGTCCTCGGCCGCCTCCTCGAACATGGCGGCCTCCGCGTCGCCCCACGACTCGGACTCGACGCGCTCCGTGTCGGTCTCGAAGCGGTCCAGTGCCTCGCTCAGGCGGGCGGACTGGTCCGCGAGGTCGCTCGCACTGTTCGACACCTCGGTGAGGGCCGTGGTCTGCTCCTCGGCGGCGGCGGCGACGTTCTCGGCCTCCGCAGTCGTCTCCTCGGAGATGGTCGCGGCCTCGTCGACCATGGCGACGACCTCCTCGGTCGAGGCCGCCTGCTGTTCGGTCGCCGCGGAGATCTCCTGGACGCCGTCGTTGGTCTGCTGGGCGTACTCGGCGATCTCGTCCAGTGCCTCGACCGCGGCCTGCACCGAGCCGGCGTGCTCGGCGATGCGGCTGGAGGTGCGCTGGACCTCCTCGGCGGTCCGGTCGGTCTGGTCCTGGATGGTCTCGAGGCGCTTCTCGATGTCCTCGGCGGTCTCCTTGGTGTCCTGGGCCAGCTCCTTGACCTGCTGGGCGACGACCGCGAAGCCGTCACCGTCGCCCTCGCCGCCACCGCCGCGGGACGCCTCGATGTTGGCGTTCAGCGCGAGCATGTTCGTCTCCTTCGCCAGCCCGGAGATGAACTCGATGAGCTCGTCGATCTGCTCCATCTCGGTCTCGAGTTCCTCGATGGCGTCGACCGCCTCCGCGGACTCGTCCTGGATCTCGCTCATGCCCTCGATGGCGTCCTCCGCGGCGTCACGACCGCTCCGGCCGGTCTGGGCCGTGCGCTCGGCGAGGTCGGCGACCTCGTTGGAGGAGGCGGCGATCTCCTCGGTCGTCGTCGAGAGCGCGTCCATCTCGGTGTTGACCGACTGGAGGCTCTGGTTCTGGCGCTCGGCGCCATCGGAGATCTCCTGGACCGACTCCGTGACCTGTTCGGACGCGGAGCGGACCTCCTCGGAACTCGCGGTGACCTCCTCGGAGGCGGTTGCCACGTCGCTCGCGAACGCCTTGACGCGGTCGGTCGTCTCCTCCAGCTCCGCGACCATCCGGTTGAACTCGTTGGCGATGTCGGCCATCGCCTCGGACTCGGACTGGGCGTCCATGCGCTGGGTGAGGTCCCCGGCGGCACACGCCTGCATCACGTCGCGGTACTGGTCCGCCTTCCGTTCGAGGTGCCGGTTCATCTGTTCGGCCTCGGCCTGTGCCTGCTCGGCCTCGGTCCGGGCCTGCTGGACCGCGGCGATCTGCTCCTGCAGGGACCCCCGCATGCTGTCGATGGAGTTGTACAGCTGACCGATCTCGTCGACCCGCCCGGTCTCGATCTGGGTCTGGAGGTCGCCCTCCTCGATGTCACCGGCCTTCGCGGAGAGGTTCGCGACCGACTTGACCGTGTTCCGGCCGATGGTCATCCCGATGAGGAGGATGCTCCCGAACGCCAGCCCGAGCATCGTCACGAGCTGGGTCAGGATGTTCTCCTGCAGGGCGAACGCCGTCGACTGCGGGACCCGCCGGGTGACGGTCCAGTCCTCGGTCGTCAGCTCCTGGAACCCGACGGCCTTCTCCCCGTCGCTGGTCTCCAGCGTCTCGAAGTCGTCCTCGCCGTCGAGCTGGTCCGGTGAGATGACGTCCGACTGCAATATCTGTGACCGCTCGGCCGACAGCATCACGGTCCCGGACTGGTCGACGACGACGACCTCACCGTAGCTCACCTGCGGGAGGGCCGTCACCGACAGCAGTTGCATGTCGAGCACCGCGACGAACGACTGGCCTTCCTGGTTCGGCACGTCGCTCCGGACGACCATCACCTTCGAGTCCTCCACGCTGAAGGGGTCGCTGGTCGCGACCTGTCCGGGGGCTGCCGAGTCCATCTCGTCGAGTCTCGTCGTGAACGCGTCGGTGAGGCTGTTCCCGTTCGCGCCGGTGCCCTTGCCAACCTGCTGCTGTATCTCACCGGACGACGTATCGACGTAGTATATCGAGTCGACGTACTCGTGTGACGCCGCACTCTGCATCAACGCGGTTATCTGGTCGCTGCCGCCCTCGCTCTGGACCGCGTCGGCGGTACTCAGCCCCTGTACTGCCGTCCTGGTCTCACGCAGCGTCTGGTCGATGAACTGTGCTTGCATCTCGGCGCTCGTCGAGAGCTCGCGGCTCGTGTCCTCCTGGAGTGCCGTCCCAGTGTTGAGGTAGATGTACCCGCCGACACCACCGATGATGACGAGCACACTGAACAGTGCGAGCGCGAACTTCAACGCGTAACTCCGCCGGATTGGCCCTGGTATGAGTCGTCCCAGCACACCTGACATTACATGCAAGTATTTCCCAAAACGTATGTATCTTTCTTCGATTTCGGATACTTTTCGCCGCTCGGCATGGTGATTCTATCATCGTTCCCGCGTCCGGAGATATGAACGAAAACAGACGGGTAGCCACTGGTTATCTCGAAGACGGGCGACCGGGCGATGCGGGAGTCCGCGGTGGACCTCAGTCGTCTTCGCCCTGGTCCGGCCGGTTCGGTCGCTCGAACTCGAACGCGCTGGTCGCGTCGTCGCTGGCGTCGTCTGCCGGCGCGTCGTCGACCGCGTCACCGGACACGGAGAGCTGGTCGGCCAGAAGCGGGCCCTCGCCCGTCTCCCCCTCCGACTCGGTCTCGAACCGGTCCAGCGCGCGGCTCAGCTGGGACGCCTGCTGGGCCAGGCTGGACGCGCTCTTCGTGACCTCCGACAGCGAGGAGGTCTGCTCCTCGGCGGCGGCGGCGACGTTCTCGGCCTCGGCGGTGGTCTCCTCGGAGATGGTCGCGGCCTCGTCGACCATCGCGACGATATCCTCGGTGGAGGCGGCCTGCTCCTCGGAGGCCGCGGAGATCTCCTGGACGCCGTCGTTGGTCCGCTGGGCGTACGTCGCGATCTGCTCGAGCGCGTCCGCCGCGTTCTCGACCGCGACGCGGTTCTCGGAGACGCGCTTCGAGGTCTTCTGGACCTCCTCGGCGGTCCGGTCGGTCTTCTCCTGGATGCCCTCGAGGCGGTCCTCGATGTCCTCGGCGGCGTCCTTCGTCTCGGCGGCGAGTTCCTTGACCTGCTGGGCGACGACCGCGAAGCCGTCCCCGCCACCGCCACTCCCGTCGGCGGACCCGCGGGAGGCCTCGATGTTCGCGTTCAGTGCGAGCATGTTCGTCTCCTTGGCGAGGTCGGAGATGAACTCGATGAGTTCGTCGATCTGCTCCATCTCGGCCTCGAGTTCCTCGATGGCGTCGACCGCGTCGGAGGACTCCTCTTCGATCTCGCCCATGCTGTCGATGGCGTCCTGTGCCGCGTCGCGGCCCGCACTGCCAGTCTCGGCGGTCCGCTGGGCCAGGTCGGCGACCTCGTTGGAGGAGGCGGCGATCTCCTCGGTGGTCGTCGAGAGCGAGTCCATCTCGGCGGAGACGGACTGGAACTGCTCGTTCTGGCGCTCGGCACCGTCGGAGATCTCCTGGACCGACGTCGACACCTGCTGGCTCGCGCTCTGGACCTCCTCGGCGCTCGCCGTGACCTCCTCGGACGCGCTCGCGACGGAGGTCGCGAAGACGCGCAGTTGCGCGACGGTCTCGTCCATCTGGGCGATCATGTCGTTGAACGCGTTCGCGATGGACGTCATCGCCTCGTTCTCGGACTGGGCGTCCATGCGCCGGGTGAGGTCGCCGTCGGCGACCTGTTGCATCACCTGCGAGTACTCGTCGGCCTTGCGTTCGAGGTGCTTGTTCAGCTGCTCCGCCTCGTTCCGGGCGGCCTCGGCCTCGCTGCGGGCGGCCTCTGCCTCCTGGATCTGGTTCCGGAGCGAGTCGCGCATCTCGGCGAAGCCGTCGTACAGCCGGCCGATCTCGTCGACGCGACCCGTCTCGAGGTCGACGTTCAGGTTGCCCTCCTCCATCTGGCTGGCGCGGTCGCGCAGGCGCGACAGCGGCGTGACGGTCTGGCGACCGAGCACGACGCCGACGAAGCCGAGCGCGACCAGGCCGCTGACCACGATGAACAGGACGTTCTGGCCGACGGTGTCGCGCACGGCGAACGCCGTCTCGGTGTCGACGCTCGTGATGGCGACCCAGTCGGTCCCCTCCACGGGCGCGTACGCGTGTACCTGTCCACCGGCGGTCGCGAACGCCGTGTCGTCGGACGAGCGGGCGGTCTGGAGCCCGTCGCCGTGGACGTTCTGGTCGATGGAGCCGCCGGGCGTCAGGACCGTCCCGCCGTTCTCGTTGATGATGCGGGTCTGGCCCTCCGTCTCGGAGTCCTTGATGGTGTCGAGGTGGCTCTGGATACGCGTCACGACGACCACGTAGCGGTCCTCGGTGTTCGGCACCGCGCTCGCAAAGGCCACCACGTTCCCGCGCGTGTACGGGGTCAGGGGCGACTCGTAGGAGCTGTCGGAGACCCACACCTGGTCGGCCTCCTCGGCGGTCTGGCCCGTCAGGTCAGCCTGGGCCCACGGGACGCCGAGTTCCTCGAGCGCGAAGCCCTCGATGGGGTCCGTGCTCGCCATCACCTCGCCGGTCGAGCTGTTGACCATGTGCATCCCGAGGATGTCCGCGGACAGCCGGGATTCACGGGTCTGCAGGTACCGTTCTGCGGTCCCGTCCTGGTCGCTCCGGAGTTCCTCGCTCGCGGAGACGGCCCGGGTCTGGATGCGCATGCTGTCGGTCCACTCCGAGAGCGAGGACGCCCGGAGCGAACTCGTCTCCTGGAGCTGGACCTTGGTGTTCGATTCGACCGTGTCCTTCGTCTGCACGTAGCCGACGGCACCGACCGACCCGATGACGACGACGACGAGCAGGATGGAGACGGCGAACTTCAGCGAGTAGCGACGCCGGATGAACCCCGGCGTGAGCAGCGCGCCGATGGAGCGAGAGTCGTCCGCCATCTCAGACCTCCTCCGGCGTCGTCGGCACGTCGATCTCCCCGTTCACGATCTTCGACCGGGTGTCGTCGATCTGGTTGGTCGCCGTCTCGGGTATCTGTGGCCCGAGGTCGTTCCCGTACGCCACCGCGACGCCGTCCTGTTCGAGGCCGAGCGACTGGACGGAGCCGCCGTTGTACTCGCCCTCGTGGACGTTCTGGATGGCGTTGAACACCGCCGTGTCGACCCGCTTGACCATGCTCGCGAGGATGACGTTCGCGTACCGCGGGTCGGACTCGGACTGGTCAGAGTCGACGCCGATGGCGAAGCGCCCGTTCTGCTGGGCGGCCTGGAAGACGCCGAGGCCGGTCCCACCGGCCGCGTGGTAGACGATGTCCGCGCCCTCGTCGTACATCGACTGGGCGGCCTGCTTGCCGCCCTCGATGTCGCTGAAACTGCCGACGTACTCGCTGAGTACCTCGACGTCGGGGTCGGCGTGCTTCGCGCCCGCCATGAACCCGGCCTCGAACTTCTTGATGAGCCCGGACTCGATGCCGCCGACGAAGCCGACGGTCTTCCGGTCGAGCCGGGTCTGGCCGGCGCCGGCCGAGAACCCCTGCCCGGTCAGTGCGCCCGCCAGTACCCCCACCTGGAACGAGCCCTCGTGCTCCTTGAACACGTAGTTCGCCACGTTGTCCCGGTCGACGACCGAGTCGACCAGCATGAACCGCTGGTCGGGGTACTGTTTCGCGGTCTTCGAGAGCGGTTCCTGCTGCAGGAACCCGACGCAGACCGTGAGGTCGAACGCCGGTTGCGCGGACTTCGCGTACTGGGCCTGGAGCGTCCCGATCTCGTCGACGCCCGCCGGCACCTCGTTCTTGTACTCGATTCCGTGGCGGACGCGCGCCAGTTTGACGCCGCGGTTGGCCATGTCGTTGAACGAGTCGTCGCCCAGCCCACCGGTCGCGTACAGCATCCCGATGTACGTCTCGCTCTCGTCGAACTGTCTCGTCGCTGTCTCCGTGTCGTCGGCAGGGTCGCCGTCGTCTCCCATCCCAGGAACGACGGACGTGCACCCGGCGAGCGCGGACGCGATGCCACCGCCAGCACCGGCCATTACCGCTCGCCTCGTAGAGGTCCTCTCCATGAGTCGTCAACTATCTTTTCAGGGACTTATATCTGATTGCCGATTTACAATGAGTGTTGTATGGTATTGTTACCCACGTTTTCGAGAGAACGAGTACAGTTCTCATGGGGGTCACGATACCACGGCCCGCCCCGAACTAACAGAGACTAGATGTACCTCTGGATGGCGGACGCTGCTCCGGACCCGCAGAAAAAACAGGACGAAAAACGGGCCGCTCCCTCAGGAGAACTGCTCGGTGAGCGCCGGGACGACCTACGACCACCTTTTTCCGGGTTCCGGGGGAACCACGGAAAAAGCTGGACCAAAAACGGGCCGCTCCCTCAGGAGAACTGCTCGGTGAGCGCCGGGACGACCTCGAACAGGTCGTCGACGATACCGTAGTCCGCGATGTCGTAGATGGGCGCGTTCGGGTCGGTGTTGATGGCGACGATGGTGTCGGCACCCTTCATGCCGGCGACGTGCTGGACCGCCCCGGAGATGCCGATGGCGATGTACACGTCGGGCGTGACGACCTTCCCGGACTGGCCGACCTGCCGGTTCTTCGGGAGCCAGCCGGCGTCGACGATGGGACGCGAGGACGAGACCGTCGCGTCCAGCGCCTCGGCGAGGTCGAAGATGAGGTCGAGGTTGTCCTCCTCCTCGATGCCGCGGCCGACGCTGACGAGCACGTCCGCCTCGCTGATGTCGACGTCGCCGCCGCCGACCTCCTCGAAGCCGGTGACGGTCGACCGGACCGCGTCCTCGTCGATGTCCACGTCGAAGGACTCGACGGCCGCGTCGGCGGTGGCCTCGGTCGTCGGCCACTCGGCGCCACGGATGGAGACCGCGACGTGCTCGGCCGGGACGTCGGTGGTGGTCTCGACCTTCCCGCCGTACATCTCGCGCGTGGCGGTCAGGGTGTCGCCGTCGATATCCATGCCGACCACGTCGCTGACGTAGGGCAGGTCGAGACTGTTGGCCACCGCGGGCGCGTAGTCCAGCCCGTTGACCGAGTTCGGCATGAGCAGGACCTGCGGCCCGATGGCGTCGTAGAGCTGCTCGACGGCCTGGGCGTACACGTCGTGGTTGAACTCCTCACCGTTGGAGACGGTGTGGATGGTGTCGACGCCCTCGAGCTTGAGCTGCTCGGCGAAGTCGTCGAGGTTGCCGGAGATGACGGCGACGTGGAGGTCGCCCCCGGTGGCGTCCGCGAGTTCGCGGCCGGCCGTGACGAGTTCGAAGCTCACGTCGCGCAGTTCACCGCGGCGGTGCTCGGCGATTGCGAGGATGTCGCTCATTGCGCACCCACCCCCTTCTCCCGCAGGAGGTCAGCGAGCTGTGCGGCTTCGTCCTCCGGGCCGCCCTCGAAGTACGTGGCGTCCCCTTCGGACTCGGGTTCGTACATGTCGGTGAGTTCCAGGTCGTTGGCGACGGCCTCGGCGTCCAGCCCGAGGTCGGCGAGCGTCTTGGGGTCGATCTCCTTGCGCTGGGCCATCCGGATGCCGCGCAGGCTGGCGTAGCGCGGCTCGTTGATACCGGTCTGGATGGTGAGGACGGCGGGGAGCTCCACGTCGGTCAGCTCCTCGACGCCACCCTCCAGTTCGCGGTGGACCTTCGCGACGTTCTCGCCCTCGAGCGCGTCGTGGTCGAGGTCGTTCACGACCGCGGCCCACTCGTAGTCGATCTCGTCGGCGAGCGAGACGCCCGTCGCGCCGAACCCGTCGTCGTCGGCCTGGACGCCGCTGAGCACGAGGTCCGGGTCCTCCTCGGCGACGACGGCCGAGAGGATGCGTGTCTTCGCACCGACGTCGAGCAGGTCGGTGTCCGCGAGGGCGTCGTCCCAGACGCGGATCGCACGGTCCGCGCCCTTCGCGAGGGCCATCCGGATGGTCTCCTCGGACCGCTCCGGCCCGATGGTCACGGCGACGACTTCGTCGGCGATGCCGTTCTCCTGGAGCTGGACGGCTTCTTCGACCGCGTAGTCGTCCCACTCGTTGAGGTCGTATTCGAGGTACGTCTCGTCGATGGACGTGCCATCGATCTGGAATTCGTCCTCGACGGCAGCCACCTCCTTGACGGTGACGAGAACCTTCATCAGAGGCAGGTTGTGCCGGCACCTACGTAAATGGTTACGAAACGCCGGTTCCTGTGAAAATCGTTTGTCAGTTGTCGTCGTCGAAGTCGCCGATGCTCTCGCCCGGGAGCGTGATGAGGTTCTCCCGGCCGATGCGGAGCTTCTCGATCTCGTCGTCGTCGTCCATCCCGGAGAGCAACTGCGAGACCTTCGCGTTCGACCAGCCCGTCTCCTTGACGATGTTCGCCTGCTTCATCCGGCCGTTGTTCTGCCGGAGCAGCCGGAGGACCCGCTCCTCGTCGGAGAGGAGCTCGACGTCGATGGGGTCCTCTTCCTCCTCGGCGACGGGTACGGCCTCGTCGGGCTCGGTCTCGTCGACTTCGTCCACCGCGGCTGCGCCGGCACCGGCCGCAGCCGCACCGTCGGTCGGCTCGGGCGTCGTCGCGCCCTCTGCCCCGCCCGCTTCGCTGGGGGCGGTGTCCGGCGACGGCTCGGTCTCCGTGGTGTCGGCGGTTGCGGACTCGTGGCCCCCGTTCGGCGTGGCGGCCGGGGTGGACTGTTCGCGCTCGGTCTGCCAGCGCGCGAACAGGTAACTGCCGGCGCCGACGAGCAGGACGAGGAGGCCGAACCCGAGCAACTGGAGCGGGAGGCCACCCTCGTTCTCCCCGCCAGGGGGCGTCGTCTCCGACCCGGCGCCACCTCGCGGGACGTACACCGCCTCGATGTACCCGGGTTCGAACGTCGCCGGGCCGTCCCAGACGAGGGTGCTGTTCTGTGGGCCCTTGTTCGCGGGCGAGGTGGTGATGACGAAGTTCTCGGGTTCGTTGATGACGAGGCGCTGCCCGTCGTACAGCCGCGGGAACCACGTCTCGTTCTCGGTCCCGAAGGCGTCGCCCACGACGACCTCGCTACCCTGCACCTGCGCGAAGTTCGTCCACGTGAACGTGTAGGTCAGGACGCCGACCTTCGTCTCGTCCTCGGCTTCGGACGTGGTCGGGATGGTCGTCACGGTGCTCGTCCGCGCCGGTTCCCGGACGACCGGTTCCGCCCACGAGGTGTCCCTGATCTGCATCTCGCGGCCGGTCCACGCCCCGGCCTGGTCGGCGAACTGCTGGAACAGCGACGGGGAGAACTGGACCTCCTCCTGGCCCTTCGTCACGGCTCGCCCGTACTGCCTGAACGCGGTCGTCTCGTTCTCGCCCTCGAGGACGTAGCGATACGAGATGGACCAGCGTGCGTCACCGGACGCGGTGACGTTGATCTCGATGATGGTCCCCGGCTCCGCTGGCTCGAACGACGTCTGCTCGCCGGACAGCGACGGCGACGCGGAGTGTGTCCCGGGATGCGCGTCGCTCGGGACGCCGGTGCTCACCCCCGCGAAGAGCGCGAGCACGAGGAGGGCGGCTGCGAGTGCAGAGAGGGACCGCATACAGGTGCGTCCATGCCGCGGGGAAAAAACGCTTTCCATCGAGATAAAACATCAGACGCCGTTTTGAAATGTCTCGCCGGCTCTCGACCGTTTTCGAGGGCGTTCGGGACACGTCGACCGGTTTTTGTATCGTCGCGATGTACGCACGAACAATGAGACGTCTCACGTGCGTCGCCCTGGTGGCCTTCCTCGTCCTCTCGCCGGTCGGGACGATGGCCAGCGCACCAGCCCCCGCCGCTTCTCCCTCCCCCGCACCAGACACCACGACGGTGGTGACCGAGTCCTTCGTGTCGAACGAGACGACCCGACGACTCGAACTCGACACCGTCGAGAGACAGGGGTACGACAGCCCCGGCCTCGACTTCGGGGCCGCGGTCAGCGTGAACCGGGAGACGGTCGACAGCGGGTACGAACTCCAGCTCCTCTCGGTCCGGCTGGCCGCAGCGTCGTCGGACGCGGAGCGCGAAGCCCTCGTCGAGACGGCGATAGCCGAGATGGAGTCGCGCGTCGATACCCTCGAGCGACAGGAACGACAGGCCATCGAAGCGTACGGCACGGGCGAGCTCTCCAAGGCACAGCTCCTGAAGCAACTCGCGTTCGTCGGCCACCGTGCCGAGCAGACGAAAGAGACCATCAGGCGGCTGGAACGGTCGACCGGTATCTCGCTTGGCTACGTCACCAGACAGGCGAACGAGTACAGCAGCCCGGCGCGGCTGGCGCTCTACCAGCGGATGTTCGACGGGGGGTCCGAGCAGGTGGCGGTGCAGGTCCGTGGCTCCCAGTCCGGGGTCGTCCTGCAGATGCTCGTGGAGGCCGGGCCGGACACCGAGTACTACCGCGAGGCGGTCAGACTGGACCACCTCGACCCGGACTCGGCCGAGGGCTTCGCGAACCGGAGCGAGTTCTTCGAGTACATCGAGAACCGCTACCCCTACGTCCGGCAGAGTTCGGGCGCGACCATCTGGGAGTTCAAGCGCGGGAGCTGGTTCTACGAGAGCCCGCTCGACCAGGGGTCGATCCGCATCTACGTCGACGGCTCCCAGCAGAACGTCTACCGGGAGTACCAGCGACTGACGGTCTCCTCGCTCCCCGAGAGCAACAGTTTCAACGCGACCGACTACGGCGTCGAGGTCGTCATCAACGAGACGGCCAACGGGGGCCCGGCCCGCATCCAGGTCCAGAACGTCCTCACCGATGACCCGGTGGCGGCACCCGTGACGGTCGGGGACACCACCATCGGGCAGACGGACGAGGACGGCGTCCTCTGGTACGCCCAGCCGAAGGGAACCTACGAGGTCACCGTCGAACTCCCGCAGGGACCCATCAACGTCACCGTCACGCCGTCGCAGTCCCCGTAGCAGCAGGCGACCCTTTTTATCCGAAGCCGCGGCCAGAGTCGGCGTGCTCTCAGCCCGTGCAGTCTCCCCGGTCGTCGGTACCGCCCTGTTGCTCGCAGTGACGCTCGTGCTGGCGAGCGTCGTGGTGGTCGGCGTCTCGGAGACGCCACCCGCCGAATCGCCCCGGGCCAGTTTCACCGCGACCGCCGACGCCGACACGGGACGCATCAGCGTGACCCACACCGGGGGCGAGTCGGTGGACGTGGACGCCATCCGGGTTGTCGTGACGGTGAACGGGACGGAACTCAGACACCAGCCGCCGGTCCCGTTCTTCTCCGCGAGCGGGTTCGCGCCGGGACCGACGGGGCCGTTCAACACGGCCACGGACCAGACGTGGACTGCGGGCGAGTCGGCGAGTCTCCGGGTCGCGGGGACGAACCACCCGGCGCTCGCGGCGGACTCGCGGGTCGTGGTGACGGTCTACAGCGGAGAACTGGTGGTCGGTCGGGTCGCGACGGTCGCTCGCGGGTAGGGCCTCAGGCTTCGGCTTCGGCGCTGGTCTCGTCCTCGACGGCCTCGCTCGCGACCGCGTCGGCGTCCTCGTCGTCCTTCGTGGGGGCGCGTGCGACGGTCGTGATGGCGATGTCGGGGTCGTAGTCCGGGCCCATCAGCCGGTGCTGGATGTCCTCGAACCCGGCGGCGGTGAACATCTCGTCCGCCTCCTCCTCGTCGTAGAACAGCATGATGGCGTCGGCGACCTTCTGCATCACCGTCGTCTTCGGGTAGTTCGGGCCGACGACGAGCACCTGCCCACCGGGTTTGACCACGCGCCGGAACTCGCGCAGCGCGCGCACGGGGTTCGGCCAGTACTCGATGGAGCCCGACGACCAGATGACGTCGAAGCTATCGGTCGCGAAGGGGAGGCGTTCGGCGTCGCCGAGGTGGAAGTGCACCGGGCCGTGCTTGCCGAACTTGGCGTAGGCCTTCTCGAGCTGGTCGGGACTCTGGTCGAGGCCCCAGACCTCGTCGACGTTCTCGTGGGCCAGCAGCCCCTCGGTCGCGAAGCCGGTGCCACAGCCGACGTCGAGGACGCGGTCGTCCGGCTCGATGTCGAGCATCCCGATGGCTTCCGTCCGCATCTCCTCGTTCCAGATGAACGGGTTGATGGTGTCGTACACCTTCGAGAGATACTTGTAGAACAGGCGTGCACGAGCCTTGTTTTCGAGGATTCCCATTGGCCGGTGGTTAGGAACCTCACGCCATAGTTCTGTCGCGATTGAGTCGTGTCCGAACGTTCGTGAATCGTTGCCACAGTCGGTCGAAACGCCATTCCAGCACCTTTCGCAACTACCTTATAGCCGCTATGTAAACTCACGCGTGTTCAAGCCATGCCGAGGCCAGAGGTTCTCGAACGAATTCAGACGGCCGAGACGGAGGCCGACGACATCGTCGCCGAGGCGGAAGCCGACCGCGACGAGCGCATCGCCGAGGCCCGGGAACGTGCCGAAGAGATCCGCCAGGAGGCGGAGGAGGAGGCACGTGAACTCGAGTCGAACCGCCTCGAGGAAGCTCGCGAGGAGATAGCGGAAGAACGCGAGCAGATCCTCGAGCAGGGAGAGGCGGAGCGCGAGGAACTCCGTACCCGCGCCGAGGGACGCACGAGCGAGGTCGTCGACTACGTCCTCGAAACATTCACGGAGGAGGTACATGCTCAGACCTGAGCAAATGAGCAAGGTGTCCGTGACGGGCTCGAAGTCCGTCATGGACGACGTCATCGAGACGGTACACGACCTCCGCCTGGTTCACCTGAGCGACTACGACGGCTCCTGGGACGGGTTCTCCAACGGGAACCCGGTCGAGGGCGCCGAAGGCGCCTCAGAGAAACTGGTCACGGTCCGCTCCATCAAGAGCATCCTCGGTGTCGAGGCCGAACACGCCGGCCCGAGCCGTATCGTCACGGACGACGCGCTCGACGAGGAGCTCGAAGAGGTTCGCCAGGAGGCGAACCGTCTCGACGACCGTCGGAGCGAGCTCGAGACCGAACTGCGCGAACTCGACGAGCAGATCTCGTCGCTCGCGCCGTTCGCCGAGCTCGGTATCCCGCTCCACCTGCTCTCCGGCTACGACTCGCTGCGCGTCGCCGTCGGTGAAGGCGACGTCGACGCGGTCGAGGCCGAACTCCAGGACGCGAAGGGCATCCGCGAGTTCGACGTCGAGACCGGTGGCGGCGACCTCGTCGCCGTCTTCGCGTACCCCGAGTCGAACGCCCGCGACAGCATCCTCGACGACCTCCTCGTCCGCGCGAACTTCACGCGACAGGAGGTCCCCGACGGCGAGGGCGACCCGTCCGACTACATCGAGCAGCTGCGTCACCGCAAGCAGCAGCTCCAGTCGAAGCTCTCGACGGTCGAGGACGAACTCGAGGACCTGCGCCTCGACGCCGCCGGCTTCCTGCTGGCCGCGGAGGAGCGCCTGTCCATCGACGTCCAGAAGGCCGAGGCGCCGCTGCAGTTCGCGACGACGGAGAACGCCTTCGTCGCCGAGGGCTGGCTCCCGACCGACGAGGTCGACACCCTCAAGCGCGAACTCGACGCCGCGGTCGGCGACCACGCCGAGGTCCAAGAGATCGAACGCGCGGACTACCACGAGGGCCACGCGGTCGGTTCCTCCGAGGTCCAGGACGAGTCTCACGGCACCGGCAGCGGTGCCGAGGCGGCCGCGGACGGTGGCGTCGTCACGATGAACGACGACCCGCCGACCATCCAGCAGAACAACAAGGCCGCAGAGCCCTTCGAGTTCCTCATCGAGATGGTCAACCGACCGAAGTACACGGAACTCGACCCGACCATCATCCTGCTGCTGACGTTCCCGCTGTTCTACGGGTTCATGCTGGGTGACCTCGGGTACGGGCTCATCTACGTCGCGGTCGGCTTCCTGCTGTACACGCGGACCAGCAGCAACGCGCTGAAGGCGCTCGGTGGCATCGGCCTCTGGGCCGGTGGCTTCACGATGCTCTTCGGCATCCTGTACGGCGAGATATTCGGACTGCACGTGCTTGGTGAGGTCCTCTTCGGCGGCAGCCCGCCGATGCACAAGGGGCTCCAGCCCAAGTACCTGGCCTACGGCCAGACCTGGCTCGTCGTGAGCATGCTGCTCGGTCTGTTCCACCTGACGGTGGGGTACGTCTTCGGGTTCATCAACGACATGGACCACGGCTTCGCCGACGCGTTCGTCCACAACGGTTCGTGGGCGACGATGATGTTCGGCGTCTGGATGTGGATCTTCAGCACGCAGGCCGAGGGCCTGAAGCCGGACTTCCTGTTCCAGTCCTTCGGTGGCCCCGATGCCGTCTACAACCTCGGGTTCACCGGCTTCTCGCCGGCCATCGGTAGCCTCGGTCTGGGGCTGTTCGTCGTCGGTCTCGTCGTGATGATCTACGGCGAGGTCCAGCACATGGGCGGCTTCGGCGTCCTCGTCGGGCTGCTCGAGTCCGTCAACGTGCTCGTCAACGTCCTGTCCTACCTGCGTATCGGGGCAGTCATCCTGGCGAAGGCAGGGATGGCGTTCGTCGTCAACCTGCTCTTCTTCGGGGTGTACGTCGTCGAGACGGACAAGGGCGCGGAGTGGCACTTCGGGACCACCCACGACCCGGTCCACATGCTCGAGAAGGGGACCTACCACGGCCACGAGGTCACGGAGGTCATGTTCGGCGGCCTGATGCACGGTGGCATCGGGATGGCGCTCGCCGGCATCCTCATCCTGCTCGTCGGCCACCTGGTCGTCCTGCTGCTCGGTGTCACGAGCGCAGGCCTGCAGGGGGTTCGTCTCGAGTACGTCGAGTTCTTCGACAAGTTCTACGAGGGTGGCGGCCGCGTGTTCGAGCCGTTCGGCTACGAGCGCAACTACACGACCGAGGACTGACCTCGGCCACCGCCGTTCTCACGACCGTTCTCGTTCCGGAGTGGATTCTCCACGGTTTCGAACGATTGTTCACGATTCCTCGCGAAATCTCTCACCATCTGTCAGATTCTTCTCTTCGAGCTGGCAGGAAACCCGGCGTCAATCGAAAGTATAAACCCCTTGGAACCCGCCGATTAGCTGTTATAGCGGCAGAATCGGCGGTTTCTTTTGGGAAGTTTTATGAAGCCAGTACGGTGATTAGCGATTGTCCGGTTACAAACCACGAGGTATACGTAAACATGTTCGAAGCTCTCGCCGACGTCGGTATGACCGCACTGAACAACGTAACAGACATCGCCCTGCAGGGAGAGGGCAACGCTCCTGCGATCCCCGCGGACTCCGGCGCAGCTCTCGGTATCGGGCTGGCCGCGATCGGTGCAGGGTACGCAGAACGCGGCATCGGTGCCGCCGCAGTCGGCGCACTCGCCGAAGACTCCATCTCCACCGGTATCGGGATCGTTCTGACGGTCCTGCCCGAGACGCTGGTGATCTTCGCGCTGGTCGCGCTCTTCGTCTAAACCGCTCCCCCCACTTCTTACAATGAGTTTGGAAACAGTCGTTGAGGACATACGAGACGAAGCCCGCGCGCGTGCGGAGGAAATCCGCGACGACGCAGAGGCGGAGGCCGAGGAGATCATCTCGGAGGCCCAAGCCGACGCCGAGGAGACGCTCGAAGAGGCAGAGCGCGCGGCCGAACGAAAGGTAGAACAGGAGCGCGAGCAGCAGCTCTCGAGCGCCAAGCTCGAGGCCAAGCAGATGCGCCTCGAGGCACGACGCGACGTCCTCGAACAGGTCCGTGCGGACGTGGAATCGGAGATCGCCGGCCTGTCCGGCGACCAGCGCGAGGAACTCACCCGTGCGCTGCTCGACGCAGCCGCCGAGGAGTTCGAGAACGTGGACACCGCATCCGTCTACGGTCGCGCCTCCGACGAGGACCTGCTCACGGACATCCTCGCCGACTACGACGGCTACGAGTACGCCGGCGAGTACGACTGCCTCGGCGGCGTCGTCGTCGAGAGCGAGGAGAGCCGTCTCCGCGTCAACAACACGTTCGACTCGGTGCTCGAGGACGTCTGGGAGGACAACCTCAAGGAGATAAGCTCCCGGCTGTTCGACGAGCAATGAGCCAGAGCGACCGCGGTTCGAATCCCGAATACGTCAACGCCCGCGTCAGGGCACGTCGAGCGAAGCTGTTCGGCGACGAGGACTACCGGAAGCTCGTCCGCATGGGCCCGGGCGAGATCGCCCGCTACATGGAGGAGACCGAGTACGAGGCCGAGATGAACGCGCTCGGCTCCCGGTACAGCGGGGTCGACCTCATCGAGTACGCGCTCAACCGTAACCTCGCGAAGAACTTCGACGACGTGCTGGAGTGGTCGAACGGCCGCATCTACAACCAGGTCGCGGCGTACCTGCGCAAGTTCGACGCGTGGAACGTCAAGACGGTCCTGCGCGGCCTGTACGCGGAGACGCCGGCCGAGGAGGTCGAGGACGACCTCATCAACGCCGGTGAGTTCGAGGAAGGCTTCCTGCAGCGACTCCTCGAGGCACAGTCCATCGAGGACGCCGTCGAACTGCTCGACGGGACCCTCTTCGGCCCCGGCCTGCAGTCGGCGTTCGAGGAGTACCAGGAGGCGAACGTCCTCGTCCCGCTCGAGAACGCCGTCGACCGCGCGTTCTACGAGCACCTGCTCGACGAGGTCGGCTCGCCCGACGCCGTCGACAGCCCGGCCGCGCTGTACCTGGAGTTCCTGCAGGCGGAGATCGACTTCCGCAACGTCCGGAACGCGCTGCGGCTGGCCCGCAGTGGCGCGGACATCGACCCCTCGGAGTACTACATCGAGGGTGGGCGACTGTTCGACGCCGCGGAACTCACGCAGCTGGTCGGCAACACCGACGAACTCGTCGCACGCATCCGCGACAGCACGTACGGTGACGACCTCTCGGCCGCACTCACCGAACTGGAGGACGCAGAGAGCCTCATCGGCTTCGAGCGCGCGCTCGACGCGGCCCTGCAGGAGTACGCGGACCACCTGTCCCACGTGTTCCCGCTCTCTATCTGTCCGGTCCTCGCCTACCTCATCGCGAAGGAGCGAGAGATCGACAACATCCGCGCCATCGCGCGCGGCAAGGAAGCGGGCCTGAACGAAGAGGAGATCGAAGCGGAGCTGGTGACCATATGAGCCAGGAGATAGCTGTCATCGGCAGTCCGGACTTCACCACCGGGTTCCGGCTCGCCGGCGTGCGGGCGTTCGAGAACGTCCCGGACGACGAGAAAGAGGCGGAACTCGACGACGCCGTTCGGCGCGTCGCGGAAGACGACGGTATCGGCATCGTCGTCATGCACGCCGACGACCTCGACTACCTCTCCCGCGACCCGCGGAAGACGGTCGAGACCAGCGTCGAACCGGTGTTCGTCACGCTGGGTGGCGACTCGGGAAGCAGCGGACTGCGCGACCAGATCAAACGAGCCATCGGCATCGACCTGATGGATGAAGACTAAACCATGAGTCAAGCAACAGAATCCGACTCCGTCCGCGAGGACGGCGTCATCGAGAGCGTGAGCGGTCCCGTCGTGACCGCTGCGGACCTCGACGCCCGGATGAACGACGTCGTCTACGTCGGCGACGAAGGTCTGATGGGCGAGGTCATCGAGATCGAAGGGAACCTGACCACGATTCAGGTGTACGAGGAGACCTCCGGTGTCGGCCCCGGCGAACCCGTCGAGAACACGGGCGAGCCGCTGTCGGTCGACCTCGGGCCGGGCATGCTGGACGCCATCTACGACGGCGTCCAGCGCCCGCTCGACGAGCTGGAGGAGAAGATGAACTCGGCGTTCCTCGACCGCGGTGTCGACGCGCCGGGTATCGACATGGAGAAGACCTGGGAGTTCACCCCCGAGGTCGAAGAAGGTGACGAGGTCGCCGCGGGCGACATCGTCGGGACCGTCCCGGAGACCGAGAGCATCACCCACAAGGTGATGGTGCCGCCCGACTACGAGGGTGGCGAGGTCACGGCCATCGAGTCCGGCAACTTCACCGTCACGGAGACGGTCGTCGAGCTGGACAACGGCGAGGAGATCTCCATGCACCAGGAGTGGCCGGTCCGTCGTGCCCGTCCCTCCGAGGAGAAGCGCACGCCGCGCGAACCGCTCGTCTCCGGCCAGCGTATCCTCGACGGCCTGTTCCCCATCGCGAAGGGTGGGACGGCCGCGATTCCGGGGCCGTTCGGCTCCGGGAAGACGGTCACTCAGCACCAGCTCGCGAAGTGGGCCGACGCGGACATCGTCGTCTACGTCGGCTGTGGCGAGCGTGGCAACGAGATGACCGAGGTCATCGAGGACTTCCCGGAGCTGGAGGACCCGATGACGGGCAAGCCGCTCATGTCCCGGACGTGCCTCATCGCGAACACGTCCAACATGCCGGTCGCCGCGCGTGAGTCCTGTGTGTACACGGGTATCACCATCGCGGAGTACTTCCGCGACATGGGGTACGACGTGGCACTCATGGCCGACTCCACCTCGCGGTGGGCGGAGGCCATGCGCGAGATCTCCTCGCGTCTCGAGGAGATGCCCGGCGAGGAGGGGTACCCCGCGTACCTCGCCGCGCGCCTGAGCGAGTTCTACGAGCGTGCCGGCAAGTTCGAGAACATCAACGGCACGGAGGGCTCCGTGTCCGCCATCGGTGCGGTCTCGCCCCCGGGCGGTGACTTCTCCGAGCCGGTCACGCAGAACACCCTGCGTATCGTGAAGACGTTCTGGGCGCTGGACGCGGACCTCGCCGAGCGTCGTCACTTCCCGGCCATCAACTGGAACGAGTCCTACTCGCTGTACAAGGACCAGCTCGACCCGTGGTACCGAGAGAACGTCCGCGAGGACTTCCCGGAGAAGCGGCAGTGGGCCGTCGACGTGCTCGACGAGGAGGCCGAACTGCAGGAGATCGTCCAGCTCGTCGGCAAGGACGCCCTGCCGGAGGACCAGCAGCTGACCCTCGAGGTCGCGCGCTACCTCCGTGAGGCGTGGCTCCAGCAGAACGCGTTCCACGACGTGGACACGTACTGCGAGCCCGAGAAGATCTACATGATGCTCGACGCCATCAAGACGTTCAACGACGAGGCGTTCAACGCGCTCGACGCTGGCGTCCCGGTCGACGAGATCCAGAACATCGACGCCGCCCCGAAACTGAACCGCATGGGCGTGCAGGACGACTACGAGGAGTACATCGCAGAGCTCGAGGACGAGCTCGCGAACGAACTCCGCGAGAAGTACTAAGACAATGAAGGAGTACCAGACGATTACAGAGATCAGCGGTCCGCTGGTGTTCGCCGAGGTCGACGAGGCCATCGGGTACGACGAGATCGTCGAGATCGAGACCCCGAACGGCGAGACCAAGCGCGGCCAGGTGCTCGAATCCTCGGAAGGCGTGGTTGCGATCCAGGTCTTCGAGGGCACCGAAGGTATCGACCGCAAGTCGTCCGTCCGCTTCCTGGGCGAGACGATGAAGATGCCCGTCACCGAGGACCTCCTCGGGCGGGTGCTGGACGGGTCCGGTCGCCCCATCGACGGCGGCCCGGACATCGTCCCCGACGAACGCCGCGACATCGTCGGTGCGGCTATCAACCCCTACTCCCGCGAGTACCCCGAGGAGTTCATCCAGACCGGCATCTCCGCCATCGACGGCATGAACACCCTCGTCCGCGGGCAGAAGCTACCCATCTTCTCGGGCTCCGGCCTGCCGCACAACGACGTCGCACTGCAGGTCGCCCGGCAGGCGACCGTCCCGGAGGAGGACGAAGGTGGCGACGACGAGGGGACCGAGTTCGCAGTCATCTTCGGCGCGATGGGTATCACGGCCGAGGAGGCGAACGAGTTCATGGAGGACTTCGAGCGCACGGGCGCACTCGAGCGCTCCGTCGTCTTCATGAACCTCGCGGACGACCCCGCAGTCGAGCGGACGGTCACCCCGCGTCTCGCCCTGACCACCGCCGAGTACCTCGCGTTCGACAAGGGCTATCACGTGCTGGTCATCCTGACGGACATGACCAACTACTGTGAGGCGCTGCGCGAGATCGGTGCGGCCCGCGAGGAGGTTCCGGGTCGCCGTGGCTACCCCGGGTACATGTACACCGACCTGGCCCAGCTCTACGAGCGCGCCGGTCGTATCGAGGGCCGCGAGGGCTCCGTCACGCAGCTGCCCATCCTCACGATGCCGGGTGACGACGACACGCACCCGATTCCGGACCTGACCGGGTACATCACCGAGGGGCAGATCGTGATGGACCGCGACCTGAACTCCCAGGGCATCCAGCCGCCGATCAACGTGCTGCCGTCCCTGTCGCGCCTGATGGACGACGGTATCGGCGAGGGCCTCACCCGCGGGGACCACGCCGACGTGAAGGACCAGCTCTTCGCCGCGTACGCGGAGGGTGAGGACCTGCGCGACCTCGTGAACATCGTCGGCCGCGAGGCACTGTCCGAGCTGGACAACAAGTACCTCGACTTCGCCGACCGCTTCGAGGAGGAGTTCGTCCAGCAGGGGTACGACACGGACCGTACCATCGACGAGACGCTCGACATCGGCTGGGAACTGCTCTCGACGCTCCCGAAGGAGGAACTCAACCGTATCGACGAGGACCTCATCGAGGAGTACTACGTCGAGGAAGCGCAGGCCGTCGAAGCGTAATCGCGGTATCTTTCTCTCTCTTCGCAGATGGCCAGCGACAGCGCCGGCCAGACACGGGCACGGCCCGGTGAGACTCGCGGTCTCGCACGCGCTCGCGCGTGGAGTCAATCGTAAAGGGTTAACAGGCTGGGTGTGCAACCCCCTCGTAATGGCCAACGACGTCAAGCCGACTCGGAAGAACTTGATGGCGATCGAGGATCGCATCGAGCTGTCCGAGCGGGGTCACGACACGCTGGAGCAGAAGCGCGACGGCCTCATCATGGAGTTCATGGACATCCTCGACCAGGCACAGGACGTCCGGGAGAACCTGGAGGAGAACTACGACGAGGCCCAGAAGAAGATCAACATGGCGCGCGCCATGGAGGGCGACGTCGCGGTTCGCGGTGCTGCCGCCGCACTGAAAGAGCACCCGGAGATCACGACGGAGTCCCGCAACATCATGGGGGTCGTCGTGCCCGAGATCGAGTCCTCGAAGGTCCAGAAGTCGCTGGACGAGCGCGGCTACGGTGTGCTGGGCACCTCCGCGCGCATCGACGAGGCCGCCGAGGCCTACGAGGAGCTGCTGGAGACCATCATCCTCGCCGCCGAGGTCGAGACGGCGATGAAGAAGATGCTCTCCGAGATCGAGACGACCAAGCGCCGTGTCAACGCACTCGAGTTCAAACTGCTGCCCGAACTCCGCGAGAACCAGGAGTACATCGAGCAGAAGCTCGAGGAGCAAGAGCGCGAGGAGATCTTCCGCATGAAGAAGATCAAGGACAAGAAGGAAGAAGAGGAGAAGGAAGCACGCGAGGCCGAAGAAGAAGAGACCGAGGCTGGCGTCGTCGCGGCCCACAACTGACTACCCTTCGTTCTCTCTGCTCTCCGGTCGCCGCCTAGCTTTTAGGCGATTCGGCCTCTCCGTTCTCGTATGCAGTGTTCCGAGTGTCGGTCAGAGAGCGTCCCGTTCCAGGTGTCAGACGAGGTCGCGTCGTACGCTCCCGGTGGCGGCGAGGCGGCGGCCATCTGCACGGCCTGTCTCCACGTCCAGCCGGCCGAGACCGCCCCGGCGAGTGCGGACCTCACACAGGTGAGCGAGGCGTTCCCCGCCGACGAGGCGGCCGCGGTCGACATGGCGCTGGTCGTCGGGTTGCTGTCCTCGCTGGCGTTGAACCGCACGAAGATAGAGGAGCTGCTCGAACGCGTCGAGGAGCGCGGTGTGGACCCGATGCTCGTACTGGAGGAACTGGAGGCGGACTCGCACCTGCAGCCGTCGGTCGCCATCGGGCGGCGACGGCGACAGCTGGAGCAGTTGCTCGGCTAGGGTGAATCGCAGGAGGACGGGGGTGTCTAGACGCCGGTGGAGTAGCGCAGGATACCGGCGATGCCACCGAAGGCGTTGAGGAGCTGTTCGCCCTTCTCGAAGTCGGTGGAGATGAACTTCGTGTCGGTGCCGCGCTGGTCGGCGATGTTCATGAGGAACTCGATGACGTCCTCGCGCTTCTCGACCTCGGCCTCGGAGCCGTCCTCGCAGGTGTGCGTCGGCGTGTTCTTGCGGGCGTCGATGATCTCGTACTCCTCGGTGCCGCCGCAGTCGTAGACGACCACGTCGTCGCGGAGGTCCTCGGAGATGAGCAGGGTCTCGACCGACCCCATCACGAGGTTCTGGCGGGTCGGCTCGAACCCGTAGGTCGCCTTGTTCCCGTTGTGGAGCTGCTTGAAGAACGTCTCCATCAGCTCCTTGTCCTCCATGATCTCGGCGTCGGCCAGCACCTCCTGGCCGGCGTCGACGAGGTCGTAGAGGCCGGACTCGTCGGTGTAGGCGACGTCGAACTTGCCAAGCACGAGGTCCTGGACCTCGTGGTGGAGGTACTCGCCGTCCATGAACTCGTCCTTGGTCGGGGAGGGGCCGCCGACGAGGACGCCGTCCATGTCGTGGCGTTCGGGGACGAACAGGTCGTTGGCCATCTCCGCGACCTCCTGGTAGAAGTTGTCGATGGCCTCGAGGCGGAGCCGGGCGAAACGCTGGGCGGACTGGCCACCCTTGCGCTGTTTCCCGGGGACGAGCGAACTCGCGGACTTGACGGGTTCGACGCGCTTGCCGCGGAGCCAGCCGACGTTCGCCTCGCGACGGTCGAGGACGATGAGGCCGTAGAGGCCCTTGTCCGCGAGCATGTGCTCCAGCGGTTCCGTGAGGAACGCGGAGTCACAGTGGTAGCGGAACGACTCGACCGGCTGGGGCGGTCCCTCGAGTACCTTGGTGACCATGTCGGTCTGGCCGCCGCCGGCGTCGATGGCGCCCGAGAACAGCACCATCCCGTTCTCCGGCGGGTTCTTGTAGTACCGGAGGCGGTCCTTGATGCTCGTCAGGGCGTCCTGGACGTTGGTCCGCGTCTGCTTGGACTTGATGTTGGCTGCCTCGCTGTGCTCCTGGGTGACGTGGGCGACAACGTCGCTGATCTGCTTGTCCTCGGGGACGTAGATACTGACCAGCTGGGTACCCGACCCTTCGTACTGCTGGAGTTCCTCGATGACCTTCTGGAACTCGTACTTCTTTCGGTCGGACTGCGCCTCGCCCTCCTGCTCGCTCATTGGCGAGTCTAGGCCGGGCGGGCGGTAAGTAACTGTTCCTTGCGGTTCGTGTGCCCACACGTCCCACGGTAGCGGGCCTGGGACGGCGGTTCAGGGTTTATCAGCGATGCCGGGGCCAGAGGGGGTGTGCCCTGACGTGGGCCGGTCGGGTGGCCGAGGCGGGTGCGCGGCAGACCCCCGACCGGGAAGCGACTGCCGCCTGTTCGCCCCCACAGCAGCGACGCCTGCCGTGTCCACACCACCGCCGGATTCCGTGCTACGGTGTCGCCCTCAATGTTTTATTAGTCGTCCGGCAGTCTGTCCACCTAGCATGAACACAGAGGAGTCGGTGTACGCTATCGCGAGCGGCAAAGGGGGTGTCGGGAAGACCACGACGACGGTGAACCTGGGGACGGCGCTGGCGGGCGCGGGCAACCGCGTCGCTATCGTCGACGTCGACCTCGGGATGTCGAACCTCGCCGGGTTCGTCAGTCTCTCGCCCGACTCGGTCACCCTCCACCAGGTGCTCGCGGGCGAGGCCGACGTGATGGACGCGACCTACCAGCTGGCGGACGGTATCTGGGCGGTCCCGGGCGGGAACGAACTCGACAGCTACGCCGCGGTCAAGACCGAGAACCTCCGTGACGTCGTCGACACGCTCCGCGAGGAGTTCGACTTCGTGCTGCTCGACGTCGGCGCCGGCGTGAGCCACGAGACGGTCCTCCCCCTCGGCCTCGCGGACCAGGTCGTCATCGTCTCCACGCCCGAGCCCGCCTCCGTGCAGGACGCGAAGAAGACGTGCGAACTCGCCGACCGCGCCGGCGGCTCCATCGCCGGGCTCGTCCTGACCCGGACCCGCCCGGGCAGCGACATCGACCACGAGGAGATCGCCGCCGGTCTCGACCTCCCGCTGCTCGCGACCGTACCGGAGGACGACGCCGTCAGGACGAGCGTCTTCGCGGGGACGCCACTGGTCGTCCACGCCCCGAAGACCGCCGCGTCCCGGGCGTACCGTTACCTCGCCGCCCGGCTCGTCGGCGAGGCCTCGCCCGAGGAACGGCCGCGGTTCGAACCGCGCCGGAAGCGCCAGCGTCCCGACACCGACGGCGGGAACCAGGGCCAGAATCCCGAGGACGACGCCCAGGCGGCCAGCGAGGACGACGTCTCGGCGGCCATCTCCGAGGTCGACGACGACGACGACGACACCGCGTCCGACGGCGGTGCCGACAGAATCGAGATTCCCGACGCCGAGGCCGACGGCGGGACCGACACCTCCGAGTAGCGACTCTTCGCGGCGAGCGACTCTTCTCGGGCTCTTCGGGTCGAAAACGAGTGCGTCCGTAGCGCTGGTCGAGCGACCAGCCGGCGCTACATCGAGTGGGGCGCGGCGACGCCGAGGATGGCCAGCGCGTTCGCGATGGTGTGGCGAGCAGCGCCCACGAGCGCGATGCGTGCCTGGCGCAGGTCCTCGTCCTCCTCGGAGAGGACCGGGCACTCGCGGTAGAACGCGTTGAACGTCTCCGCGAACTCGCGGGTGTACGTCGCGACCGTGTGCGGTTCGAGGTCCTCGGCGGCGGCCTCGACGACCGCGGGGAAGCGCGCGATGACGCGGAGCAGGTCCTCTGCCTCCTTCGCGGTGAGGACGCTCGCGTCCACCGCGTCGGGGATCTCCTCGGCGTCGTCGAGGATGCCACAGCAGCGCGCGTGGACGTACTGGACGTACGGCGCGGACTGGGCCTCGAAGTCGAGCGCCTGGTCCCACTCGAAGGTGATGGCCTTCGTCGGCTGCTTGGAGACGATGTCGTAGCGGACCGCCCCGATGCCGACCTGGTGGGCGATGCGCTCGACGTCCTCGTCGGAGAGGTCGTCGTCACGGATGCGGTCCTCCATGCGCGTCTCGACTTCGTCGCGGGCGCGGGCGATGGCCTCGTCGAGCAGGTCGTCGAGGTCGACGCCGGTGCCGGCGCGGGTGGACATCCCGAGGCCACCGGGGAGGTTCACCCACGAGAAGATGACGTTGTCGAGCTGCTCGACGTCGTTGCCGAGCAGGTCGAGCGTCGTCCGGAGCTGGTCGGCCTGCAACTTGTGGTCCTCGCCGAGGACGGTGACGGCGCGGTCGTAGTTCTCGAACTTCCACTCGTGGTGGGCGAGGTCGCGGGTCGTGTAGAGGCTGGTGTCGTCCGAGCGCAGGAACACCATCTTCTTGTCGATGCCGTGGTCGCTCAGGTCGAGCTGCCAGGCGTCCTCCTCGTAGACGGCCTCGTCGAGTTCCTTGAGGCGGTCGACGAGGTCGTCGGTTGAGCCGTCGAACATGAACTGCGTCTCCTTGACGAACCGGTCGAACTCGGCGGGCAGGCGCGCGAGACACTCCTGCATGCCCGAGAGCACCTGGTCGACGACGGTCGAGACGCGCTCGAAGGTCTCCTCGTCGCCCTCCTCCAGGCCCTGCATGATGGCCTGGATCTCGGCCTCGGCTTCCTCGACCTCGTCGGCGGGGCCCTCCTCGAGGAACGCGTTGCCCTTGCGGTAGTAGCGGACGAGGTCGTACTCGATGCGGTCGCGCTCGGGTTCCGAATCGAGGTCGTCCTCGTCGAAGGTCTCGTAGGCCCACGTGAACACGGCCATCTGGCGGCCGGCGTCGTTGACGTAGTAGTGGCGTTCGACGTCGTAGCCGGCGTACTCCAGCGTGTTGGCGACGGCGTCGCCGACGATGGGGTTGCGGGCGCGCCCGACGTGGACCGGCCCGGTCGGGTTCGCGGACGTGTGCTCGACGACCACGGACTCGTCCTTCGCGGGGAGGTTCCCGTAGTCCTCGGCCTGGCTCTCCTGGAGGGTCCCCTGGAAGTAGGCGTCGCTCGGCAGGACGTTGACGTAGGGGCCCTGGGTGTCGACGGCGCCGATGTACTCGTAGTCGTCGGGGTCGATCTCGGCGGCGACGTCGGCGGCGACCTTCGGCGGCGGTGCGCCGACCTCGCTGGCCAGTCGGAAGGCGACGCTGGAGGCCAGGACGGCCGGCACGTCTTCCGGTGGCTCCTCGATGCCGAGGTCGTCTGTGGGGAGGTCGAGCGCGGCGAGCGCCCCGGTGAGGGCGTCCTCGACCTCCGTCCGTAGCTGCAGGAACATACGCCCACGTACCTCGTTCGCGGGTAAAGGGGTTTCTGAATGGGGAGCGCACCGGGCCGCCGGGGCACGGTCCACGAGGCCGGCAAGCCCCCCGCCGGCAGCGACTCGCAACAGAGCGCAACGGTCTGCAACGCAGTGTAGGGGACCTTACCGGGTGCGTAGGAATGGTGACGTGGCCCATACCAGTGCCCGATGGGACAGTTCCAGCGAGCGCTCTCGGTGGTCGGAATCGTGCTGCTCGTCACCGGCGTCGCGGTGGCGATGGTCGGCCCCGGCGCGTCCGGGCCACGAACCGCCGACTCGTCGGCGCCGTCGACAGCCGAGGCGACCGACACCGAGGCGGCCCAGTCGACCGCGACCGCGACAGCCCGGTCGACCGCGACCGAGACGCAGTCGTCGCCCGACACGACGACGGGCGAGGAGGACAACGTCCTCGTCGTCGGTGACGATGAGGAGACGACGGACGAGACAGCGCGGACGACGGAGGACGAGATGGAGATGCCCGACGACGACTCCGAAGACGACGGGCCCGGGAAGAAGGAAGGGCACGACGGGGACGGCCCGCCGGGACAGGAGAAGAAAGACGATGACGAGGACGATGAGGACGACGACGAGGATGAGGACGATGAAGAGGAGGACGACGACGGCGGCATCGTCGTCACGCTGGGCTGACCCGCACCAGTTCGTTTTTCCCCTCGGC